>JAKCDM010000096.1 GCA_021841865.1 Pseudomonadota bacterium | reverse complement strand
CGACCCTGTCCATCCTGACCGTGGGCCTGCTGACCGGGTGGATCGGCGCGCAGACCTCGGTGCACTGGTGGGACGCAGCGCTGGGACAGGCCTACGCCATCGGCGGCGCCGTGTTCGCCGCGGCCATCCTGGCATGGGCCGTCAACTGGGTCGAGCGCCATTTCGATTTCGCCGACGAAGGCGCCGCGCTGCTGCTCGTGGGGCTGATCCTGCTGGTGCTGTCGGTGACCCGTGCGCTGCGCTGGTCCAGCATGCTCACGCCGCTGCTGGCCGGCATGCTGCTGCGCCTGTACAGCGAGCGCCCGCGCATATGGCCGCGGCACTTCGGTACCGCCGGCGGAGTGCTGGTGGTGCTGCTGTTCCTCATTCTCGGGCTGAGCCTGAGCCCGAAGACCCTGGTGGAGGGCCTGTCGGCAGGGTTCGCGCTGGCGCTGCTGCGCACGCTGGCGAAGTTCGGCGCGCCGCTGGCGCTGGGGCGTGCGTCGGGCCTGAGCCTGCGTCAATCGCTCGCGCTGGGCGCGAGCCTGAGCCCGGCGGCGGCGGTCAGCTTCGTGCTGCTGCTCGACCTGGGCGCATCCCACCTCGTGTTGCCGAAGACCCTGCTCGACGCCGGTTTCGCTGCCGTGGCCATGCTGCTGCTGGCCGGCACGCTGGCCGCGCGCTGGGCGCTGGGTCGGGCCGGCGATATCAAGGCGGCCCCGGGTGGCCGCTGAAACACCGCGAAGCCTTGTTGCGCGAACGCGCGGCCAGCGCTTCGCTTCGCGCGTCGCGCGGAGGACCATTGGATGAGCTTGGAACGATTCGCCCATTCGCAGGCGCTGTCGATCGGCGTCGAGCTGGAACTGCAGATCGTCGGCCGCCACAACTACGACCTCATGCCCTGCGCGCCGGACCTGCTGCGCCTGCTGGCCGGGCGCAGGCTGCCGGGAGCCGTGACCCCGGAGATCACCGAAAGCATGATCGAGCTTTCCACCGGGATCTGCAGCGGTTATGCCGACGCGCTGTCGCAGCTCGGGGAGATCCACACCGCGCTGGTCGAGGCCGCCAACAAGCTCGACGTGGGGCTGGCCGGAGGCGGCACGCACCCCTTCCAGCACTGGGCCCACCAGCGCATTTTCGACAAGCCGCGTTTCCTGCAGTTGTCGGAACTCTACGGCTACCTGAGCAAGCAGTTCACCGTGTTCGGCCAGCATGTGCACCTGGGCTGCCCGGACGCCGACACCGCGCTGTACACGCTGCACTGCATCTCGCGCTTCATCCCGCATTTCATCGCGTTGTCGGCGTCGAGCCCCTTCGTGCAGGGCGAGGACACCGGCTTCCACTCGGCGCGGCTGAATTCGGTGTTCGCGTTTCCGCTGTCCGGGCGTGCGCCGTTCGAGCTGACCTGGCAGGACTTCGAGAAGTACTTCGACAAGATGAGCGCCACCGGAGTGGTGCAGAGCATGAAGGACTTCTACTGGGACATCCGCCCCAAGCCCGAGTACGGAACCATCGAGGTGCGCGTGATGGACACGCCGCTGACCATCCTGAAGGCCGCGCGGATCGCCGCCTACATCCAGACCCTCGGCCGCTGGATCCAGACCGAGCGCCCCTTCGAGCCGACCGAGGACGACTACCTGGTCTATACCTTCAACCGCTTCCAGGCCTGCCGCTTCGGCTTCGACGGCAATTTCGTCGACCCGGCCACGCGCGAGCACCGCACGCTGCGCGAAGACATCCTGCGCACGCTGATGCGCCTGGAGCCGCACGCCATCGAGCTCAGCGCCGACGGCGCGCTGCGTGAACTGCTGGCCGACATCGGCGGCCGCGGCAACGACGCGCAATGGTTGCGCGAAACCTACGCCAACGAACACCACCTGCCGGAAGTGGTCCGGCAGCAAAGCGCGCTCTGGATGTCCCAGCCTGCCTGATCCCGCCCGCGCAGCGACGCGCCTCGCCCGGCAGCGGAGCCAGCGGCGCCCGTCTCAGGCTTCGGAGCCGGATGCGAACTGCATGCGGTGCAGCTGCGCGTACAGGCCGTCGCGCTCCAGCAGCTCGGCCTGCGTGCCGAGTTCGACCAGGCGGCCCTGATCCAGCACCGCGATGCGATCGCAATGCGCGATGGTCGCCAGCCGGTGCGCGATGACGATGGTCGTGCGGCCGGCCATCAGGCGATCCACCGCCTGCTGCACCAGGCGTTCGCTCTCGGCGTCCAGCGCGCTGGTGGCCTCGTCGAGAATCAGCACCGGCGCGTCGCGGTACAGCGCGCGCGCGATCGACAGGCGCTGGCGCTGACCGCCCGACAACTGCGAGCCGTTGTGCCCGACCGCGGCGCCCAGCCCGCCGGGAAGTTCCCGCACGAAATCGCCCAGCGCCGCGGCCTCCAGCGCGGCCCAGGCGCGGGCCTCGTCGACCGGCTCGCCGAAACTGACGTTGGCCGCCACGCTGTCGTTGAGCAACACCACGTCCTGGCTGACCAGCGCGATCTGCTGGCGCAGGCTGCGCAGCCCCCAGTCGCGCAGCGCGACACCGTCGAGCAGCAGGCGGCCGCTGGTGGGCTCGAGCAGGCGGGGAACCAGGCGCATCAGCGTGGTCTTGCCGGCACCCGAGGGGCCGACCAACGCCAGGCTCTCGCCCGCACGCACCGCGAGGTCGACGTCGTCGAGCACCGCGCGATCGAGTCCGGGCAAGCGCACGCCGACATGCTCGAACACGAGTTCACCGCGCGCGCGCTGCACGCTGTGGGCGCCGGGATCCGATTCCCGCGGAGCGTCGACAATGCCGTGCAGGCGCTCCAGCGAACTGAGCGCGCGCATCATCGGCTGCACGATGTCGGCGACGCGGCGCAGCGGCGACAGGGTCATCAGCATCGACGTGATGAAGGACACGAAGCCGCCGACGCTCTGCCGTCCGAGCACGTCGCTCTGGTGCAGCGCGTACACGATGACCAGCGAGACCGCGAGCGCCGACAGCCATTGCGACACCGGCGTGGTGGACGAGCCCGAGACCATGGCCTTGACGGTGATGCGCCGCAGGAACTGGTTGAGCTCCTCGAAACGCGACGCGAAGGCCTTTTGCGCGTTGTGCACGCGGATCACCGGCGCCGCCAGCATGCCCTCCTCCAGCGCGTAGGAGGTGTTCTCGGCGGCGCGCTGCATCTGCGCGTTGAGCCGCTTGGCACGCCGGCTGATCATCCGCATGGCCACGATCAGCGGCAGCAGGATGCACAGCGTGATCAGGGTCAGGCTCCAGTTCAGCCACAACAGGTAGCCGAACAGCGCCGCCAGGGTCAGCGTGTCGCGCACCAGCGTGAGCATGCCGGGAAAGATCATGCCCAGCGCGAGCTGCGCCTCGTACACCGCGGCGCCGATCAGGCTCGCGGCGCTTTCCTTGCGCAACGCGGCGAGCTCGGCATGCAGGATCTGCTCGTAGACCAGCGCGCGCACCCTGGCCAGCACGTTCTGGGTCATCCACTGGGTCAGGAACTGCGACGCGAGCCATGCCAGCCCGCGCACCGTGAACAGGCCGAGCAGCACCGCGGGCACCATCCACAGCGCGAAATCGCGTTGAGGCGTGAACCCCACGTCGAGCACATGCTTGATCAGCGCCGGCAAGGCCGGCTCGGTGGCCGCCACCACCGCGGCACAGGCAACGATCAGCAGCGCGGCCACGCGATTGCGCGCATCGGCGCCGAACAGCGCACGCAGCAGCCCCAGGCCGTCGCCGGCCCCCGCATCCGGGGAGCCGGGCTGCGAGCCGGGCTGGCTCGGCGGCGCTTGATCGACAGGATTGCGCTGGCCCGTGGACTGGCCCATGGAGTCGGAGAAGACGAAGTGGATAATGCGAGACGCCGGCTGGCGGCCGGCAATCCGTCTTTCTACCATAGGCGTGCCGCGCGACGCCCCTCGCCCTGTTCCTTTTCCCGTCAGGCCCATGTCCCAACTCAGTGTCATCATCGTCGCCATGAACGAGGCGCACGACATCGCCGGCTGCCTGGAATCGGTGCAGGGCTGGGCCGACGAGATCATCGTGTTCGACTCCGGCAGCACCGACGGCACGCAGGACATCTGCCGGCGCTACGCAGTGCGCCTGTTCGAGACCGACTGGCCGGGTGATGGCCCGCAGAAGAACCGCGCGCTCGACCAGGCGCGCGGCGACTGGGTGCTGTGTCTGGACGCCGACGAGCGCGTCGGCCCGGAACTGCGCGCGCAGATCCAGCAGGTGCTGCGCGGCGACACGCCGCACGCTGCGTTCTCGATGCCGCGCAGCTCGAGCTTTTGCGGGCAGTTCATGCGCCACGGCGGCTGGTGGCCCGACCGCATCACACGGCTTTTCCGGCGCGAGCGCGGTCGCTTCACGGAACCGCGCACCCATGCCGCGCTGGTGGTCGACGGCAGCGTCGGGGCCCTGGACGGGCCGATCATCCATCTGTCGGTGACCGACCTGCACGAAGTGCTGGACAAGCTCAACGTGTATTCCACCGAGGGCGCGCGCGCGATGTTCGGCGAAGGTCGGCGCTCGTCGCCGGCCAAGGCGCTGGGCAAGGGATTCTGGGCCTTCGTGCGAACCTACCTGCTGCGCGCCGGCTTTCTCGACGGGCGCCTGGGCCTGGTGCTGGCGCTGGCCAACGCCCACGGCACCTATTACCGCTACATGAAGCTGTGGCTGCTGCAGCGCGGTGTCGGCGCGCGAAGCTGAGCACCACCGAAACGCGCGTTGCCATGCGCCCAGCATTGATCAGCCTGGTCGTCACCACCTACAACCGCAGCGACGCACTGCTGGCCGTGCTGCGCGCGCTGGCGGCGCAGACCGACCGCGGCTTCGAGGTCATCGTGGCCGACGACGGATCCACCCCGGAACACGTGCAGCGCCTGCAGGCGCAGGCTCGCGCCGCCGCGTTGCCGTTTCGCTGCGTGCATGCCTGGCAGGCCGACGTGGGCTTCACCGCGGCCGCGGCGCGCAACATGGGGGTGCGCCAGGCTCGCGGCGACTACCTGGTGTTCCTGGACGGCGACTGCGTGCCGCGGCCCGATTTCGTGCGCAGGCACCGCGAACTGGCGCGCGCCGGCTGCCTGGTCAACGGCAGCCGCGTGCTGCTCGGCGCCGAACTCAGCCAGGCCGCCGTGCTGCCGGAGGGCGACGTCACCGGCAAGTCATGGCGCTGGTGGCTGCGCCAGCGCATGCGCGGCGCCTGCAACAAGTGGATGGGCCTGTTCCTGCGCTGGCCGGCGCGCTGGCGCCTGGCGCACCCGCGGTTTCGCTGGAAGGGAATCCGCAGTTGCAACATGGGCGTCTGGCGGCGCGATTTCGACGCGGTCGACGGTTTCGACGAGGACTTCGACGGCTGGGGCCATGAGGACGCCGATTTCGTGCTGCGCCTGCACAACGCAGGCTGCGCGCGGGTGGACGGCTTCTGGGCCACCGAGGTCGTTCACCTGTGGCACCGGGAGGCGGCACGCGACGCCCAGCAGCAAAACCTGGAACGGGTGCGCGAACGCATGCGTACCGGGCTGCAGCGCGCAGGGCATGGCTTGAGCCAGCCGCGACGCCCCGCGCTCGAGCGCCACGCATGGGAATTGCGGCCGGCCGACGCATAAGCCGGCCCGGGCGGCGGCGGCCCGGCATAGAATTTCGGGCTGCCGCGCGTTTCGCCGGTGCCAGCCTGCCAGGAGTCCCATGCAACGACGACGCTTTGTTCTCGGTTCGGCCCTGCCCGCGGCCGCCCACGGCCTGCGCCTTGCAGGCGCGCTCGGCCTGGCCGCCGAGCCGCTGCTCGCCCAGGCGCAGTTTCGCGTGGACGTCTCCGGCATCGGCGCGCGCCAGATCCCGGTGCTGGTCGACACCTTCCAGGGCCAGTCCGCGTGCCCGCAGCCGCTGGCCGACATCATCCGGGCCGATCTGCTGCGCAGCGGGCAGTTCCGGGTAACGCCCGCCGCTTCCTCCCCGACCCTGAGCGATGCCGGCCCGCCCGCGTACGCCCAATGGCGCGGCGAACAACTCGAGGCCGCCGGCGGCGGCAGCGTGGTCCCGGCCGGCCCGCAGACCTGGATGATCCGCTTCCGGCTGTGGGATGCCGTGGGCCAGCGCGACCTCGGCGGAATCGCGTTGCGCGTGGTCAGTGGCGACCTGCGCCTGGCGGCCCACCGCATCGCCGACTTCATCTACCAGAAGCTCACCGGGCAGCGCGGAGTGTTCGCCACGCGCATCGCCTTCGTCAGCCGCGGTGGCCCGAAGAGCTTCTCGCTGCTGGTGGCCGACAGCGACGGCTACAACCCGATGGCCGCGCTGCGCAGCCGCGAGCCCCTGATGTCGCCGGCGTGGTCACCCGACGGCGGCAGCCTGGCCTACGTGTCCTTCGAGACCGGCAAGCCGGTGGTGTTCGTGCAGAACGTGCGCACCGGCGCCCGGCGCGCTGTGGCGAACTTCCGCGGCAGCAACAGCGCGCCGGCGTTCTCGCCGGATGGGCGCACGCTGGCGGTGGTGCTCACGATGGGAGCCGCGTCGCAGATCTACACGGTTCCGGCGGGCGGGGGGCGCGCCACGCCGGTGATCCGGGCAAGCAGCATCGCCACCGAACCCGTTTTCGCGCCGGATGGAAAGAGTTTGTATTTCGTCAGTGACCGCGACGGCTCTCCCCAGATCTATCAATCCGGGCTCGACGGGTCGAATCTGCGCCGCGTGACGTTCGCCGGCAGCTACAACGTGAGCCCGGCGATCAGCCCGGACGGCAAATCCCTGGCCTTCGTTTCGCGCCAGGGCAACAATTACCAGCTGTGGCTGCAGGACCTGCAAAGCGGTGCGACTCGTGCCTTGGGCGAAGGCCCCGACGACGGTCACCCGAGCTTTGCCCCGAACGGGCAGATCCTCGTGTACGGAGCCGGCGAACGCGGCGTGCAGGTGCTGCGCACCGTGTCCCTCGACGGCAGTGTGCGCACCACGCTCGCGGCGCCGGGGCAACAGGTGCGCGAACCCGCCTGGGGGCCCTGGACCACGCCGGCCTGAGCCGCCGCGCCAGCCCCGCCCGCACGTCGCGGCCGATGCCCGCGCCCCGATCCACCCCCGCTGCCTGCCGTCGCCGCGCCAGCATGTCCCCACTGCCCTCGCACACCCGCACCATGAACCTGATCCCGCGCATCACACCCCTGCTGGCCGCACTGGGCGCGGCCGCCGTGCTCGGAGGCTGCTCCTCCGGCGTCCCGCTGGACCAGAAGGCCCCGGTGGAAACCCAGACAGCCACGCCGGTGGGGGCCGCCACCGGGTCGGCGGCAGCCAACGGTGTCGCCGGGCAAGGCGCGGCCCAGAGCTCGGTGGCCGCGGTGCAGACCGGCGGCGCCGGCGCCGCAGGCGGCGGCCTGGGCCCGACCGCCGACGTCGGCCGCAGCGTGTACTTCGGCTACGACAGCTACACCGTGGATCCGCGCTACCAGCCGACGCTGCAGGGCAACGCGCAATACTTGAGCACCCACCCGGCGGCGCATGTGCAGCTGCAGGGCAACACCGATGCCCGTGGCAGCCGCGAGTACAACCTGGCGCTGGGCCAGAAGCGCGCCGACGCGGTGCGCCGCAGCCTGGAACTGCTGGGGGTCAAGCCGTCGCAGATGGAAGCCATCAGCTTCGGCAAGGAAAAGCCCAAGGCCCTCGGCAGCACCCCCGAGGATTACGCGATGAACCGGCGCGTGGACATCGTCTACCAGCCCTGAATCCCCGCCCATCGAGAACCCTCCCGGAGACAGCGCCATGAAACCTCAGCACTTCGCCCCCGGCGCGCGATTGCGTCGCGTCTGTGCCGCGCTGACCCTGGGCCTGGGCGGCCTGGCTTGGACCGGCGCGGCCCACGCCGACCTGTTCGCCGACAACGAGGCACGCCGTGCGATCCTGCAATTGCGCGCCCAGGTGGCGCAACTGCAGCAGGCGCAACAGACCCAGCAGACCCAGCAGGCGCAGCAGTTGCAGCAGGTGCGCAACTCCATGCTCGACCTGGCCAACCAGATCGACCAGCTCAAGTCGGAGATCGCGCAGCTGCGCGGCCAGCAGGACACCACCACGCAGCAGGTCAACAGCGCGCTGTCCAAGATGCAGGCCAGCCAGACGGCACTGAACCAGCGCCTGGCCCCGCTCGAGCCGGTGCAGGTGCAGCTCAACGGCAAGACCGTCACCGTGGCGCCAGCCGAGAAGGCCGCGTTCGAGCAGGCTCTGGGCAATTTCCGCAACGGCCAGTTCAGCCAGGCCAGCGATCAGTTCCGCGGCTTCATCACGCAGTACCCGAGCAGCGCCTACCTGAACGAGGCGCGCTACTGGCTGGGCAACTCGCTGTACGGCCAGCAGCGCTACAAGGACGCGGTGCAGGCCTTCCAGGACCTGATTCAATCGGCACCCAACGCCCATCGTGTTCCCGAGGCCATGCTGGGACTGGCCAACTGCCAGGTGGAGCTGCGCGAGTTCAAGGCCGCGCGCATCACGCTGCAGCGCCTGATCAAGCAGTACCCCGATTCGGAAGCCTCGTCGGCCGCGCGCGACCGCCTGGCCAAGCTGCGCGGCTGAACCGCGAGCCACGACGGCGCATGCCCATGAACCCCGCACTGCCTCCGGCGCAGGTTCCCGGCGCCCCCGCCGTGGTGCTGCTGTCGGGCGGCCAGGACTCGGCCACGGTGCTGGCGATGGCCCGCCACGCCGGCTATGCCTGCCACGCGTTGTCGCTGGACTACGGCCAGCGTCACCGCGCCGAACTCGATGCCGCGCGCCGCGTCGCGCTCGCGCTCGGCGCGGTGCGCCACGAGATCGTCCAACTCGACATCGGTCGCTTCGGCGCATCGTCGCTGACCGACACGTCGATCGACGTGCCGACGGGCAGCCAGGCCGAGCGCGCAGGCATTCCGAACACCTACGTGCCGGCGCGCAACACCGTGATGCTGTCGCTGGCGCTGTCGTGGGCCGAGGCGCTGGGCGGGCACGACCTGTTCTACGGCGCCAACGCGGTGGACTATTCCGGCTACCCGGACTGCCGCCCCGAATACGTGCAGGCCTTCGAGCACATGGCCAACCTGGCCACCAAGGCCGGAGTCGAGGGCATGCGCATGCGGGTGCACGCGCCGATCATCCACATGACCAAGGCCGAGATCGTCCGCGAGGGCCTTCGACTCGGCGTGGATTTCGCGATCACCGTAAGCTGCTACCAGGCGGACGAGCAAGGCCGCGCCTGCGGCGAATGCCCGTCGTGCCGTATTCGCGCCGCCGGTTTCGAAGCCGCCGGCGTCCCCGATCCCACCCGCTACCGCGCTGCCTGAGCCGCGCGACCCGGCCTTTCGCTGCGGCCATGCCCACCGACTCACCCCTGTCCATGACGGCCCTCACCCACGCGGTGCTGGGTAGTACGTTCCTGATCAGCGTCGCGTTCGGCGCGCTGATGCACCGCACGCAGTTCTGCACCATGGGATCGGTGGCGGACATCGTGAACTTTGGCGACTGGACCCGCATGCGCATGTGGATCCTGGCCATCGGCGTGGCCACGCTGGGCACCACCTGGCTGGCCGCCAGCGGGCAGATCGACCTGCACCAGAGCATCTACACCACCCCCGACCTGCTGTGGCTGTCGGCGCTGGTGGGCGGCTTGCTGTTCGGCATCGGCATGGTGCTGGCCTCGGGCTGCGGCAGCAAGACCCTGGTACGCCTGGGCAGCGGCAGCCTGAAGGCGCTGGTGGTGTTCGTGATGCTCGCCATCGGTGCCTATGCGACCTTGCGCGGCATCACCGCCGAGCCCCGCGTGTACCTGCTCGACCGCGTGTCCGTGCACCTGGCTGGCGCCCAGGACCTGCCTTCGCTGCTGGCACGTCACACCCCACTGTCGGCCCGTGCCTGGCTGCTGTTGCTGGGCGACGGCGTCGGCCTGGGGCTGAGCCTGTGGGCGCTGTGGAAACGCGACGGACGCGATGCGCGCCTGCTGCTCGGCGGCGCGGGCATCGGCGCGCTGGTGGTGGGCCTGTGGTGGGTGTCGGGGCATCTGGGCTTCGTCGCCGAGGATCCTCAGACCCTGGCCGCCGTGTACGTGGGCAGCGCGACCAACCACATGGAATCCTTCACCTTTGTCTCGCCGCTGGCATCGACCCTGAACTGGCTGCTGCTGTACAGCGATGCCAGCAACGTGCTCAACATCGGCATCGTGTCGGTGTTCGGCGTGATCGCCGGCTCGGCGCTGCATGCGCTGGCCACCCGGCGCTTTCGCTGGGAGGGCTTCGCGGGCGTCGAGGACACGGCCAACCACATGGTGGGCGGCCTGCTGATGGGCATCGGCGGCGTGACCGCGCTGGGATGCACCGTGGGCCAGGGCATCACCGGTGTTTCCACGCTGTCGCCCACCAGCTGGCTGGCGCTGGCGTCGATCATCGCCGGCGGCGTGATCGGCGTGAAATACCAGGCCTGGCGCCTGGACCAGATGGCGTGAGCACCGCGCCCGCACCCGACGCACCCGATGTGCAGCGCCGCTTCGGCGGCATCGCGCGCCTGTACGGAGACGCCGGCCTGCATCGCCTGCAAGCCGCGCACATGGTGGTCATCGGAGTCGGCGGAGTCGGCTCCTGGGCCGCCGAGGCCCTCGCGCGCAGCGGTGTCGGAGAACTCACGCTGATCGACCTCGACCACGTCGCCGAATCCAACATCAACCGGCAGGCCCAGGCGCTGGGGTCGACGCTGGGGCAGGCCAAGGTACGCGCGCTGGCGCAGCGCCTGCTCGACATCAACCCCGAGTGCCGGGTACACGAGGTGGAGGAGTTCATCACCGCGGAGAACCTGGCCGGCTTGCTGCCGCGGCACTGCGACGCGCTGCTGGACTGCTGCGACCAGGTGCGCGCCAAGGCCGCAGTCGCGGCACACGCGCTGCGCACGCGCACACCCATCGTCGTGTCGGGAGCGGCCGGCGGCAAGCGCCTGGCGCAGCATGTGCGCATCGCCGACCTGGCCGACGTGCGCGGCGACCCGCTGTTGTCCAAACTGCGCTACCGCATGCGGCGAGAGCACGAGGCCCCCCGTCACGGCCCGATCGGCCTGCCCTGCGTGCATTCCGACGAGCCCCAGGCCGCGCTGCTGCAGGGCGCGGCCTGCGCTGCGCCTGCCGACGCCGGCGCCGGGCTCAACTGCGCCGGCTACGGCTCGAGCGTGATGGTCACCGCAACCTTCGGCATGGCCGCGGCGGGTGCCGCGGTCGAGGCGGTCGCGCTGCGGCGCGAACACAACACCGACCGCCCGGCCGTCGCGACCAGGCGTGATGCGCTTTGTTATGATTGAACGTTTCGGCAGGGGTCGTTAGCTCAGTCGGTAGAGCAGCGGACTTTTAATCCGTTGGTCGCGTGTTCGAGTCACGCACGACCCACCAGAATTTGCGAAGCCCTCGGCGTCATGCGCCGGGGGCTTTTTTGTCGCCTTGTGCCGCGCCGCGCGGCGCGACGCGCCGAGCATCGTCTGATCGGTCGCCTCGAGCGGTCCGCGAATCGCCCCGGACGCCGAACGGGGCCGGGATCGGGATCGATGCGCGACCGGACGGGTCCACCGGCGGCGGGGGGCATTGCGCTCGCGCTTGCCGGCGCGGCCGAGCACCCACCTTGACGGACCCGGGGCCCGCGTTGATGATGGTTTCGACCCCGCGACGCACCGGCTACTCCCCCTCGGCGGACAAGGTCGGCGCGCCAGGCAGCCGTACCCGGAGGACCTCGCCGTGCTCGTACGCAAGATCGTCGTGTTAGGAATCACGCTGTCGGCGGCTGCATGGAACGTGAGCGGCCACTGCGCTGCGGCGCCGGACCAGGCAAGCATC
Source organism: Pseudomonadota bacterium (assembly GCA_021841865.1). GTDB lineage: Bacteria > Pseudomonadota > Gammaproteobacteria > Burkholderiales > Burkholderiaceae_C > Thiomonas_A. Next base: position 132 of record JAKCDM010000096.1, on the reverse strand, counting down.
AACCGCGAAGCCGCGCAGGGCTCCGCCGCCGACCGAAAGGCCATGATCCAGGCCCTGGAGCCCAGGCTGCAGCGCATCAAGGCCGCCGACCCGGCGCAGTACCAGCGGGAAATGGCGCTGCAAAAGGAGTTC
>JAKCDM010000095.1 GCA_021841865.1 Pseudomonadota bacterium | reverse complement strand
TCGACCTGATCGCCGACACCGAGGAAAAGCTCTGCCACATGTTCGGCGTGGTCAAGAACAAGATCATGTACGGCAAGAAGGTCAAGGGCATCGAGCGCAGCACCTTCCTGGTCGACGCCGAAGGCGTTCTGCGCCAGGAATGGCGCGGCGTCAAGGTCGCCGGCCATGTCCAGGAAGTGCTGGAAGCCGTGCGCGAGCTCTGAAACGAGCCGACATCGCTGCCTTGGCTGCTTCGCCCACCCCCGGCCTGCGAGCGCTCAAGCGCTTGGCCGGAGCCGTGCTTCGAACCCCCGGCGGGCGCAGGTCGGCCCGCACGCGCCGGGGCGTTCGCGAGCGCACCGCCTGATTCCGTCCCTGCCGCCGCCATGCCCTTGCCCAAGCCTCCCACCAAACTCGGTTCCCTGCTCAAGGCTCCCGCGGCAAGCGCGCTGAAATCAGGGCAGGCCCCGGCCGACGCCAGCGCGGCGCCGACCGCGGTGGCCGCCGCGCCCGCCGCGCGAGCCGACGCGATGCCGGGCCGCGGCTTGCCGGGCGCGCGCCGAGCGCCCGGCAAGCCGCGCCAGCCCACGGCAGTTGTCGCGAGCACTCCCGCCGTCGTCGACCGGCCGGCACCGGGGCGCGCCGTCGAGCCGCCCTCGCCGCGCCCGGCGCCGCGTCGCGCCGCGAAGTCCGCGAGCGAGCCGAGCAAGCTGTTCGTGCTCGACACCAACGTGCTGATGCACGACCCGACGTCGCTGTTCCGATTCGAGGAGCACGACGTGTACCTGCCGATGGTCACCCTCGAGGAACTCGACGGTCACAAGAAGGGCATGTCCGAGGTCGCGCGCAACGCCCGCCAGGCGAGCCGCGAACTCGACGCGCTGGTGGCAGGCGTCGAGGCCGGTATCGAGCAAGGCATACGCCTCGACCACAGCGGGCATCGCGAGGCCCGCGGACGCCTGTTCTTCCAGACCCGCGCGCACGACGCGCGCCTTCCCGAGGCGCTGCCCCAGGGCAAGGCGGACAACCAGATCCTGGGCGTGCTGCAGGCGCTGACCCAGGCCTTCCCCGAGCGATCCGTGGTGCTGGTGTCCAAGGACATCAACATGCGCGTCAAGGCGCGCGCGCTCGGGCTCAACGCCGAGGACTACGCCAACGACAAGACCCTCGACGACGCAGACCTGCTGTACACCGGGTTGATGGCGCTTCCCGACGATTTCTGGGACAAGCAGGCCCAATCGCTGGAGAGCTGGCAGCAGGGAGGCCAGCCCTTCTATCGCCTGCAGGGCCCGCTGGTGGCGGCGATGCTGGTCAACCAGGCCGTGTACTGGGAGGCGCCGAATGCCACCGCGTTGTATGCACGGGTGAAGGAGATCCGCGCGTCCACCGCGGTGCTGCAGGTGGTGCGCGACTACACCCACCCGAAGAACAGCGTGTGGGGAGTCAGCGCGCGCAACCGCGAGCAGAATTTCGCGCTCAACCTGCTGCTCGACCCGGAAGTGGACTTCGTCACCCTGAGCGGCCAGGCGGGCACCGGCAAGACCCTGCTGGCGCTGGCGGCCGGCCTGCACCAGGTGCTGGAGGAGCGTCGCTACAACGAGATCATCATCACCCGCGTCACGGTTCCTGTCGGCGAGGACATCGGCTACCTGCCCGGCACCGAGGAAGAGAAGATGTCGCCGTGGATGGGCGCGCTCGACGACAACCTCGAGGTGCTGAACCAGTCCGGAACCACCAACCACGGCGGTGAATGGGGACGCGCTGCGACCCAGGAGCTGATCCGCTCCAAGGTCAAGATCAAGAGCATGAACTTCATGCGCGGTCGCACGTTCCTGAACAAGTACGTGATCATCGACGAGGCGCAGAACCTGACGCCGAAGCAGATGAAGACCCTGATCACCCGTGCCGGCCCCGGCACCAAGATCATCTGCATGGGCAACCTGGCGCAGATCGACACGCCCTACCTTACCGAGGGCAGCTCGGGCCTGGCGTACGCGGTCGACCGCTTCAAGGGCTGGAAGCACTCCGGCCACATCACCCTCGCCCGCGGCGAGCGCAGCCGCCTGGCAGACTACGCCACCGAGATCCTTTGACTCCGGCCCGCGGCGTCGCGGGCCGTTTCAACCATCGGCGGGACAGTACAGGTAGCCGCCCTTGCCGGGGTCGAATGCGAATCCGACCGACGCGTTGGGAGCACAGCCGCGCACGTAGTCCAGTTCGACCCCGGGGGACCAGGTCACGCCGCTGCCGCAGTCGGCCCGCAACACCCAGCCGTCGAACTCGATTCCGCGGCAAGCGGCCCGCCAGCTCCCGGGCGGCAGCCAGCGCCAGCTGTCGCACACCAGCTTGCCGTTGTCATTCGAAACGGTGCTGCCCGGCGCGCATTGCAGCTTGTAGTCCAGTCGGGAATCGATCGGCGGGTCCCGCGGCTGCGCGCACGAGGCCTGCAGGACTCCGCTGGCGACGTCGTAGCGCGAGCGAGAGCAGCTGGCCTGGTAGGTGCCTGCCGGGAACATCGGCGCGCGCACCGACCACCAGGCCAGCTCGGGGCTCGTGTCGGTGGCGTACAGGCGCCGGCCCGACGCCGACAGCGCGAAGGCGCTCACCCAGCGCGGCGCCGACATCGCATTGCGCGCGCGCCCCGGCCGGCCATGGGAATCGAGGTCGATCACCAGCAGCCCGCGGCCGGCGTCGGCTCCGGCCGCGTACAGGTGCGAGCCGTCTGGCGACACCGCAAGCTGGCTGGTGAGCTGGGGCAGCGACGTGTAGTCCAGGCGCACGAGAAAGTCGGGAAGCACCTCGTAGCGCGTGATGCCGGCCGGGTCGACGGCATAGGCCCGCCTGCCGTCCGGCGACACCGCGAAGGCGCGAACGTCGCTTCGGGACAGCGTCGCGCCGAGCCAGGTCAGCGAGCCGTCGTGCAGTGAAATGGAGAAGACGTCGATGCCGCGCCCCGGCGTGGGCACGTACAGACGCGACCCGCCGGGGCCGATCGCCAGGCCTCGCGGGTCGATCAGCGACGGCAGGTCGTAGCGCTGCTGGTAACGCAAGGCCCGCCCGCCGTCGTCGACCTGGAACACGGCCAGGAAGCGCTGCGTGCCGTCGCGCATGACCGCGTAGGCGTAGCGGCTCGACGGCAGCAGCGCGAGTGCCCTGATCTCCCCTGGCACGCCGACCGCCTGCGGCTCGAGGCAGCTCAAGGCTCCGGCGCCGTCGCTTCGACAGGCCTGCAGCCGGCCGCCCGGGCCGTCGGCCACCAGCACCCAGTTTTCATCGGCGGACACCGCGACCGTGGTGCCGCGGGCCAGCGCGACCTGCTGCACGCCGCCGGGCTCGATCAGCGTGCCATCCGTCGCGGTCTGCGCCGCAGCCTGCCCGGCAGCGAATACCCCAAGCACCAGCAGCAGGACGCCGAGCCTGCTCATCCAAGTTCCTCGCATCGCAGCACTCCCGGCACGCGCCACGCGCACCGCAAGCGAAGCATGCGGCAGCCTCCCCAACCTGATGGACGGCGAGGTTGAACGTCCCCATACCCCTCCAGGCCATAAGTCCCTGTCCGGAAAGGGGTCGGCAGCGCTGTCGAGGCGAGTGTCACTCCAGGCAGCCACAAAAAAGCCGCCCAAGGCGGCCATGCACCGCCACCTGACAGCGCCACTTCCTGCAAGACTCCCCGCTGTCAAGGGCACTCCCGCCGCAGGGCAGCCCCAAGGCGGGGTGCGTCCCCCTCGGGGGGACGGAGCGGGGGTCGCCCCCCGCGACGGAGGGGGCCCTAGTTCTTCGACTTGTCGACCAGCTTGTTGGCCTTGATCCACGGCATCATCGCGCGCAGCTGCTCGCCGACGACCTCGATGGAATGCTCGCGAGTGATGCGGCGGCGCGAGGTCAGCGTGGGTGCGCCGGCGCGGTTTTCCAGGATGAAGCTCTTGGCGTACTCGCCGGTCTGGATGTCCTTCAGGCACTGGCGCATGGCGTCGCGCGTGGCGTCGGTGACGATGCGCGGACCCGTCACGTACTCGCCGTACTCGGCGTTGTTCGAGATCGAGTAGTTCATGTTGCCGATGCCGCCCTCATAGATCAGGTCGACGATCAGCTTGAGCTCGTGCAGGCACTCGAAGTAGGCCATCTCGGGCGCGTACCCGGCTTCCACCAGGGTCTCGTAGCCGGCCTTGATCAGCTCGACGGTGCCGCCGCACAGCACGGCCTGCTCGCCGAACAGGTCGGTCTCGGTTTCCTCGCGGAAGTTGGTCTCGATGATGCCGGCACGGCCGCCGCCATTGGCCATCGCGTACGACAGCGCCAGGTCGCGCGCCTTCTTCGACTTGTCCTGCGCCACGGCCACCAGATGGGGCACGCCGCCACCCTGCATGTAGGTGCTGCGCACCGTGTGGCCGGGGGCCTTCGGCGCGATCATGATGACGTCGAGGTCCTCGCGCGGCACGACCTGGCCGTAATGCACGTTGAAGCCGTGCGCGAAGGCCAGCGCAGCGCCCTTCTTCGCGTTGGGTTCGACGTGGTCGCGGTACACCTGGGCGATGTTCTCGTCCGGCAGCAGGATCATCACCAGGTCGGCGCCCTTGACCGCGTCGTCGACTTCCTTGACGGTCAGTCCGGCCTTCTTCGCCTTGTCCCACGAAGCCCCGCCCTTGCGCAGGCCCACGGTGACCTTGACTCCGCTTTCGCTGAGGTTCAGCGCGTGCGCGTGGCCCTGCGAACCATAACCGATGATCGTGACCTTCTTTCCCTTGATCAGGGACAGATCACAGTCCTTGTCGTAATAGACCTTCATGCTTGCTCCTGCGGGCGAAAGTGCGTTGAAACATTCCCACGAGCCTTTCGCCCGTCGTGTGTTCCCGCAAAGCCGGGGACGGCCCATGGCTTGCTCGGGTTGTCGTGGAAATGGGGGGGCGGGGCCGCCCTCGTCGGGGTCGAAAAGGTATCGAATGTGCCAGCTTACACGCGCAGCACGCGCTCACCGCGGCTGATGCCGCTGGCTCCGGTACGCACGGTCTCCAGGATCGCCGAGCGCTCGACGGCCTGCAGGAAGGCGTCGAGCTTGGCCTCGTCGCCAGTGAGTTCGATGGTGTAGCTCTTGTCGGTGACGTCGATCACGCGGCCGCGGAAAATGTCGGCCATGCGCTTCATCTCCTCGCGCTCCTTGCCGACCGCGCGCAACTTGATGATCATCAGCTCGCGCTCGATGTAGTTGGCTTCGGTCAGGTCGACCACCTTGACCACGTCGATCAGGCGGTTGAGGTGCTTGGTGATCTGTTCGATCACGTCGCTGGATCCGCGCGTGACGATGGTCATTCGCGACAGCGACGGGTCCTCGGTGGCGGCCACCGACAGGGATTCGATGTTGTAGCCGCGGGCGGCGAACAGGTCGACCACGCGCGACAGCGCTCCGGGCTCGTTCTCGAGCAGCACGGCGATGATGTGTTTCACGTACGGACTCCTCCCCGGGCTTCGCGCACCGCCGGTAAGCGGCGCCTGGCTCCGGGGCCAAGTGGAAAGCGCCGCCTTCGCGGCGACGGATCTCAGAGGTCCTCGGACCCCAGCAGCATGTTGGTGATGCCCTTGCCGGCCTGCACCATCGGCCACACGTTGCTCGTCGGGTCGACGATGAACTCGATGAACACGGTGCGGTCCTTCATCGCCAGCGCCTTCTCCAGCGCCTCGCGCACCTGCGACGGCTTGTCGATGCGCATGCCGACATGCCCGTAGGCCTCGGCCAGCTTGACGAAATCGGGCAGCGAATCCATGTAGGAATGCGAGTAGCGCCCGGCGTACTCGATCTCCTGCCACTGCCGCACCATGCCCAGGTAGCCGTTGTTGAGCAGCAGCACTTTCACCGGCGTGCCGTACTGCAGGCAGGTCGCCAGTTCCTGGATGTTCATCTGGATCGAGCCGTCGCCGGTGATGACCACGCATTCCGCGTCGGGGCGCGCCAGCTTGATTCCCATCGCGTACGGCAGGCCCACGCCCATGGTCCCCAGGCCGCCGGAATTGATCCAGCGCCGCGGGTGGTCGAAGCGGTAGTACTGCGCGGCCCACATCTGGTGCTGGCCGACGTCGGAGCAGACGTAGGTTTCCTGGTCGCGCGTGAGTTCGTGCAGGGTCTCGATGACCAGCTGCGGCTTGATCACGTCATCGGACTTGTCGTAGCTCAGGCATTCGCGCTTGCGCCACTCGTTGATCTGTTTCCACCACGCGGTCATCGCCGCGCTGTCGGGCTTTCGACCCTCGGCGAACTGCTGCTCGAGCTGCTCGATGAGTTCCGACAGCACCTCGCCGACATCGCCGACGATGGGAACGTCGACTTTCACGCGCTTGGAGATGCTCGACGGGTCGATGTCGATGTGCACGATCTTGCGCTCGATCTGCGCGAAGTCCTTCGGGTTGCCGATCACGCGGTCGTCGAAGCGAGCGCCCACGGCCAGCACCACGTCGCTGTGCTGCATGGCCATGTTGGCCTCGTAGGTGCCGTGCATGCCCAGCATGCCGAGGAACTTGGGATCGCTGCCGGCGATGGCCCCAAGGCCCATCAGGGTGTTGGTGCAGGGAAGCTGCAGCAGTTCGGCCAGGCGACGCAGCTTGTCGGAGGCCTCGGCCAGCACCACGCCGCCACCGCTGTACAGGTACGGACGCTTGGCCTGCAGCAGCAGTTGCACGGCTTTGCGGATCTGGCCGCCGTGACCCTTGCGCACCGGGTTGTACGAGCGCAGGCTGATCTCGTCGGGGTAGTGGAACGCGGTGGTGGCCACGGTGACGTCCTTCGGGATGTCGACCACGACCGGGCCCGGACGGCCGCTGCGCGCGATGTGGAAGGCCTTCTTGATGGTCGTGGCGAGGTCGCGCACGTCCTTGACCAGGAAATTGTGCTTGACGATCGGGCGCGTGATGCCCACCGTGTCGCATTCCTGGAAGGCGTCCAGGCCGATCGCGTGCGTCGGAACCTGGCCGGTGATCACCACCATCGGGATCGAGTCCATGTAGGCGGTGGCGATGCCGGTGATGGCATTCGTGGCGCCGGGGCCCGAGGTCACCAGGCACACGCCGACGTCGCCGGTGGCTCGCGCGTAGCCGTCGGCCGCGTGCACGGCGCCCTGCTCGTGGCGCACCAGCACGTGCTGGATGTCCTTTTGCTTGTAGAGGGCGTCGTAGATGTAGAGCACCGCGCCACCTGGATAGCCCCAGATGTGCTTGACGCCTTCGCGCTGCAGGCAGCGCACCAGGATCTCGGCACCGGTGATGTCGGAGGCCGAACGAGCGCTGGATTGGGAGGAGGAGACGGGGGGTTCCGTCGCGAAGGACGGCTGGGCCGCGCCGCGCGCGGTGATCGTGGATTCCATGACTGACCTCGTTGAATTTCTCTGACGAAAAACCGTAGGCGCCTCTCCAGCCAGGCTCGTGACCTGCTCTCGAGACTCGTTCCACGAATTCGCCGGGACCGCTGGCATGCCTGCCGGTCGGCGCCCCCCGGTCCTGCACCGGAGTCGGGGATCTGCGCGCCAAGCGCCGGCGTTTCGGATACCTGCCGGCACTTGCTCGGTTTTGCTCGGTCCGTTGTAGGCACGAACCGTGGAACACCCGCAATTGTAATGCGGCGCCGCATCACGAACAAGGTTTTTCGTGCTGCTGACGTCGCCGCTAGGGACTGCAGTTGCCCTCGGCCACGTCGTAGATCAGGCCCGGAATGGCCAGCAGGCCCCCGCCGCGGATGGGGGCCGAGGCGCCCCAGCATGGCGGGCGCGCACTGCCGGCGACCGCACGCTTGACCGGGTCGGGATCGCGCCGCGCGGGCAGGTCGCGCAGCCGCAGTTGCCAGCGTGGATCGGCGACGGCCGCGTCGACGGCTTCGCGCGTGCCCTGGCCCGGGAGCAGCAACGATGCGCCACTGGTGCCGGGCGCCTCGGGCCGCGCGCCGTCGCGCTGCGGGGCAGCCGCGGTCTGCCGCCCGGGGTTCGCACGGGATCGCCGCGCGGGCCGTGCGTCGCCGTTCGCCGGCGCTTGCGCCCGGGACGGCGCCGGCGCTCGCGCGCGCGGCGCCGGCGCGGGATTGCGTCGCGCTTCGGCCGGGGCCGGCGCCGGCGCACCCTCGTCGAGGCCCACGACCAGCGCTGCGTCGGGTTGCGGCGCGGGAATCGGCAGCGAGAGCCGCAAGCGTGTCGTCAACAGCGCCGCCAGCAGCAGATGCAACGCGAGCGCCAGCAGCAGCGCGCTGCGCAGCGCATGGTGCCCCCGCTCGACTTGGGTGCCGAATCCCCACATGCGGGGATTGTGCGCACGCCGCCAAGCACCCTTGGGCAACGAGGCCTCTGGCGACGCCCTACCCTGACAGGCGCCGCAGCAGGCACACTGCGCTGGTCGCGATTCCCTCCTGGCGTCCGACGAAACCCAGGCGCTCGGCGGTCTTGGCCTTCACGTTGACCCGCTCGGGCGCGATGCCCAGCGCCTGCGCGATTCGCTGCTGCATGGCCTGGCGGTGCGGAGCCAGGCGCGGCAGTTGCGCGCGCACCGTGCAATCGACATTCACCGGCTCCCAGCCCAGCGCGCGTACGCGCTGCATCGCGTGCCGCAGCAGCTGCTGCGAATCGGCGCCTGCGAAGCGTGGGTCGTCGTCCGGAAACAGCGTGCCGATGTCGCCGAGGCCGGCGGCGCCCAGCACGGCGTCGGTGATCGCGTGCAGCAGCGCATCGGCATCCGAGTGCCCGAGCAGGCCCAGGTGGTGCGCGATCTCGACTCCGCCGAGCACGAGCCGGCGGCCGGGAACCAGCGCGTGGATGTCCTCGCCCTGGCCGATGCGGTAGACGTCACCAGCCTCAGTCATGGCGCGCCTCGCCCCGGGCGGCCGCGGCGCGCGCCTGCAGCACGGCCTGCGCCAGTTCCAGGTCGCCGGCCAGGGTCACCTTGAAGTTCGACGCCTCGCCGCGCACCAAAAGCGGGCTGGCGCCGCGAGCCTCCATCGCGGACGACTCGTCGGTGACCGTGTCCCCGCAGGCGAGCAACGCTGCCAGCAGGGGAGCGAGCCGGAACATCTGCGGGGTCTGTGCCTGCCACAGGCCCTCGCGGGGCAGCGTCGAGCCGACACGGGTCGGCGCGTGCTGCGGGCCCTGGCGCTTGAGGGTGTCGGGCAGCGGCAGCGCCAGCAGGCCGCCCACCTCGTCGGGCAGGCAGGAATCGATCAGGCGGTCGACGGCCTGCGCGGTGATGCAGCAGCGCGCGGCGTCGTGCACGAGAACCCAGTCGTCGGCGCCGGCGCCCTGCTCGAGCAGCCATTGCAGGCCGCCTCGCACGCTGGCCGCGCGCGTGTCTCCGCCGCGGTGGGCGATGTGCAGGCGCGGATCGACCACGTCGCGCAGGCAGGCCTCGGCGTGCGCGTCCTGCGCGGCGGCCACCACGGTCACCGTGCCCAGCCGGGCACAGTTGAGCAGGGCTCGCACCGTGTGCACGAGCATCGGCTGCCCGGCCAGCGGCAGGTACTGCTTGGGTTGCTCCGCGCCCAGGCGCGAACCGGAACCGGCAGCGGGAATGAGGGCGTGCATACGGGAGGTGGCGGGCAGGCGGGGGACGGTGGCGGGCAGTCGCAAGCATACGGGAGCTGCCCGCGCGCGGGGACCGGCACGCCACGAGCCGGCACGTCCGATCGCCTGCTGCGAGAATTCCGGAAATGTCCACAAGCCTTTCCGAATCCCGAGCACTCATCGAACCTGCGCTGCCGGCCCTGCGCGACGGGCGCCGCCTGGCGCTGCGGCGCCCGCCGGGCAGCGCCGATGCGCTGCTGCTCGCCGAGCTGGCCACGCAGCGCAGGCCCGGCGGGCCGTGGCTGGCGGTGACCGCCGAGCCGGCGGACGCGCAACGCCTGCTGGAGGAGATCCGCTGGTTCGCTCCCGAGCTGCGCTGCGGAGTGCTTCCCGACTGGGAAACCCTGCCTTACGACGCGTTCTCGCCGCACCAGGACCTGGTGTCCGAGCGCCTGGCCACGCTGTGGGCGCTGCACCAGCGCGAGCTCGACATGGTGCTGGTGCCTGCGAGCACCGCGCTGCAGCGCCTGGCGCCGGCTGCCTTCCTCGCCGCCAGCACCTTCCGCTTCGACAAGGGCCAGAGCATCGACGAGGCCGCGCTGCGCGCGCAGCTGGTGCTCGCGGGCTACGCGCATGTCACCCAGGTGGTGGCGCCAGGCGAGTACGCGGTGCGCGGCGGACTGCTCGATCTGCATCCGATGGGCAGCACCCTGCCGCTGCGCATCGACCTGTTCGGCGACACCATCGAGTCGATCCACACCTTCGATCCGGACAGCCAGCGCAGCCTGTTCCCGGTCGACACGGTGCGCCTGCTGCCCGGGCGCGAGTTCCCGCTCGACGAGCCGGCACGCCAGCGCTTCCGGGCGCAGTGGCGCGAGCGCATCGAGGGCGACCCGAGCCGCAGCCCGCTGTACCGGGACATCGCCGGCGGAGTCGCCGGCCCCGGCATCGAGTACTACCTGCCGCTGTTCTTCGAACAGACCGCGACCCTGCTCGACTATTGCGGCGAGCAGGCCGGAGTGGTGCTGGTCGGCGACGTGGCGGGCGCGATGCGCCGCTTCTGGGCCGACACCAGCGAGCGCTGGCGCCTGCTGCGATCCGACCCCGAACGCCCGGCGCTCGCGCCCGTCGACCTGTACCTGCGCGAAGAGGATTTTTTCGTCGCCGTGAAGGCGCTGCCGCAACTGGCGCTGCGCGATGCATCTGGCGCCGTGCCCGACGAGTCGCGGGACGAGTCCACCGACGACTCCTGGGGCCGTGGCGGCACGCAGGGCGAATTCGGCGCCGCGCTGCCCGAGCTGGGCATCGAGCGCCGCGCCGAGCAGCCGCTGCGGCGGCTGCGCCAATGGCTCGACGAGGGCGCGCGCGCCACGCCGCCGCGCAAGGTGCTGCTGTGCGCCGACTCCCCCGGGCGCCGTGAATCCCTGCTGGAGCTGCTGCGCGAGTCGGGACTGCAGCCGCAGGCGCTCGACGGCTGGCACACCGCGCTGCGCGGCGACGCCGCGTTCGCGCTGGCCGTGGCGCCGCTGGCCGCCGGTTTCGCGCTGCCCGCGCAAGGCCTGGCCGTGCTCACCGAGACCGAGCTGCTGGCGCTCGGCCCGGCGCAGCGCCGCCAGCGCCGCCAGGAACGCGCCAGCGACGTCGAGAACCTGATCCGCGACCTGTCCGAGCTCAAGCCGGGCGACCCGGTGGTGCACCAGCAGCACGGCATCGGGCGCTACCAGGGGCTGGTTTCGCTGGACCTGGGCGACGGGCCCACCGAACTGCTGCACATCCTGTACGCCGGCGACGCATCGCTGTACGTGCCGGTGGCGCAGCTGCACCTGATCGCCCGCTACAGCGGGGTCGACCCGGAGCACGCGCCGCTGCACACGCTGGGGTCCGGGCAATGGGACAAGGCTCGGCGCAAGGCGGCCGAGCAGATCCGCGACACCGCCGCCGAACTGCTCAACCTGTATGCGCGACGCGCCAGCCGCCCCGGGCATTCGTTTCGCTTCCCGGCACAGGACTACGAGGCCTTCGCCGCCGGTTTCGGCTTCGACGAGACCGCCGACCAGGCTGCGGCGATTCACGCCGTGGTGCAGGACATGGTCTCCGGCAAGCCGATGGACCGCCTGGTGTGCGGCGACGTCGGTTTCGGCAAGACCGAGGTCGCGCTGCGCGCGGCCTTCGTCGCCGTCATGGGAGGCCGCCAGGTCGCGGTGCTGGCGCCGACCACGCTGCTGGCCGAACAGCATGTGGAGACCTTTCGCAACCGTTTCGCCGACTGGCCGGTGCGCATCGCGGAACTCTCGCGCTTTCGCACCACGAAGGAGGTGCGCGCGGCGCTGCAGGGGCTGGCCGACGGCACGGTGGATATCGCCATCGGCACCCACAAGCTGCTGTCGGCCGACGTCCGCTTCGACCGCCTCGGGCTGGTCATCGTCGACGAGGAGCATCGTTTCGGGGTGCGTCACAAGGAGGCGCTGAAGGCCTTGCGCGCCGAGGTGGACATGCTGACCCTGACCGCCACGCCGATTCCCCGCACCATGGGCATGGCGATGGAGGGGCTGCGCGACCTGTCGGTGATCGCCACCGCTCCGCAAAAGCGCCTGGCCATCAAGACCTTCGTTCGCAACGAGAGCAAGGCGGTGATCCGCGAGGCGGTGCTGCGCGAGATCAAGCGCGGCGGCCAGG
>JAKCDM010000094.1 GCA_021841865.1 Pseudomonadota bacterium | reverse complement strand
CGCACAACACCAGCACCCGCGTGCCCGAGGGCTCGCGCGCGATGGCCGGCATCGGCTGCCACTACATGGTGGTGTGGATGGACCGCAGCACCTCCACGTTCAGCCAGATGGGCGGCGAGGGAGCCGCGTGGGTCGGACAGGCCCCGTTCAGCCAGGACCGCCACGTGTTCGCCAACCTGGGCGACGGCACCTACTACCACTCCGGTCTGCTGGCCATCCGCCAGGCCATCGCCAGCGGCGCCAACATCACCTACAAGATCCTCTACAACGACGCGGTGGCGATGACCGGCGGCCAGCCGGTGGAGGGCCACCTCAGCGTGGCGCAGATCAGCCGCGAACTGCACGCCGAGGGCGTGCGCGACATCGTCGTGCTCAGCGACGAGCCCGAGAAGTACCGCGACGTGCGCGACCTCGCCCCGGGCGCCACGGTGCAGCACCGCGACGAACTCGACCATGTGCAGCGCCGCCTGCGCGAGGTCGCCGGCACCACGGTGCTGATCTTCGACCAGACCTGCGCCACCGAGAAGCGCCGCCGGCGCAAGCGCGGCCTGATGGCCGAGCCCGACCGCCGCGTGGCCATCAACCCGCTGGTGTGCGAGGGCTGTGGCGACTGCTCCGAGCAGAGCAACTGCCTGTCGGTGGAGCCGCTGGACACCGAGTTCGGGCGCAAGCGCACCATCAACCAGAGCAGCTGCAACAAGGACTACTCCTGCCTGAAGGGTTTCTGCCCGAGCTTTGTCAGTGTCGACGGGGCCAGGCCGCGCAAGGCCCCGGCCGCCGCGTCGCCCAGCCTGCAGGCGCTGCCCGATCCGGGCGAGCCGGCGATTCCCGACCCGGTGAAGGCCGACCGCGCCGGCGGCGGCTGCTACGGCATCCTGGTGGCCGGCATCGGCGGCACCGGCGTGATCACCATCGGCCAGCTGCTCGGCGTGGCAGCGCACATCGAGGGCAAGGGCATCGTCACGCAGGACGCCGCCGGGCTGGCCCAGAAAGGTGGCGCCACGTGGAGCCACGTGCTGATCGCCAACGACCCCGCGCAGATCCACACCACGCGCGTGGCGATGGCCGAGGCCGAGCTCGTGCTGGGCTGCGACCCCATCGTCGCCGCCGACCGCGAAACCCTGGCGCGGGTGCGCCGCGACCGCACCTTCATCGCGCTGAACACCCACGGCGCGCCCACCGCCGCGCTGGTGCACCAGCCGCAGTGGCAGTTCCCCGGCGCCGCCTGCCACCAGGCGCTCGAGCAGGCCGCCGGCGCGCAGCAGGTCAGCGGCTTCGACGCCGACGCGCTGGCGCGCCACGTGCTGGGCGACAGCATCTACGCCAACCCGATGATGCTGGGTTTCGCGTGGCAGAAAGGCTGGATCCCGCTGCGCAGGGAGTCGCTGCTGCGGGCCATCGAGCTCAACGCCGTGGCGGTGGACAACAACAAGCAGGCCTTCGAGTGGGGCCGCCACGCCGCTGCGCACCCCGAGCAGGTGGCGGCACTGGGAGCCACCGAGCAGGTCATCGAGTTCGCGCGCCGGCCCACGCTGGAGCAACTGGTGCGCAGGCGCACCGAATTCCTCACCGCCTACCAGAACGCGAGCTACGCGCAGCGCTACCAGCAACTGGTCACGCGCGTGGCGCAGGCCGAGTCCACGCTGGGCTCGACCCGCCTGAGCGAAGCGGTGGCGCGCACGCTGTTCAAGCTCATGGCCTACAAGGACGAATACGAAGTCGCGCGCCTGCATGCCGACCCGGCGTTCGCCGCGTCGCTGCGCGAGCAGTTCGACGGCGACTTCAAGCTGCGCTACCACCTGGCGCCGCCGCTGCTGTCGCGCCCCGGTCCCGACGGGCGCCCGCGCAAGATCGAGTTCGGTCCGTGGATGGGAAGCGTGATGCGCCTGCTGCGCCACGGCAAGGTGCTGCGCGGCACCTGGCTGGACCCCTTCGGCCGCAGCGAGGAACGGCGCGGCGAGCGCGCGTTGATCGAGCGCTACCGGGAAACCGTGGAGGAACTGCTGGCCCGCCTGCGCGCCGACAACCTCGACGCCGCGGTGCGCCTGGCCGAGCTGCCGTCCCGCATCGGCGGCTACGGCCCGGTCAAGCAGCGCAGCGTCGAGCAGGTGCTGCCGCAGTGGGAGGCGTTGCGCCAGCAGTGGCGCGACGCCCCGGCCCACGCCGCGCAGGCCGCCCGACCCGTGCCGACGAGCGACCGCGCGGGCTTGCCGCATTGAGCCTCGGCAGGCGCGCCGGGCCGTGAATCCCGGGCGCCGCATCGTGGCGTTCGGCGTGGCGCTGGCGCCATGGTGCCTGGCCGGCCCCGCGGCGCCGGCAAGCCCGGCACCGCCATGCTGCGGGGTACCCGACGCCCAGGCGCGGGCATTGCGAAGCCTGCTGGACCACTCCGGGGTGGAGCGCCTGTGGCTGCCGCACACCACCGTGGACTGGCTCAGCGGCCAGCCGCGCCCGACGGCGCGCGGGCTGCGCCCGCTGGCCTCGCACTGCAGCGCCTTCGTCGCGTCCATCGCCAGCCGGCTGGGCGTCGAACTGCCCCACCCGCCGCGCTACCCGCAGCGCCTGCTGGCCAATACGCAGGCGCGCTGGCTGGCCTCGGCGGCGGCTCGTGATGCCGGCTGGCGCCCGGCAGGCCTGCTGCAGGCGCAGACCCTGGCCAACCGGGGCTGGCTGGTGCTGGCCGCGTTCGCGAGCCCCGATGCGCGGCGCCCGGGGCATATCGCCGTGGTGCGCCCGAGCCTGATCGACCAGGCCAGGCTGTGGGAATCCGGCCCGTGGATCACGCAGGCCGGAACCCGCAACTGGCTGCGCATCAGCACCGCACGCGGATTCGCGCAGCACCCGGGCGCATGGAAACCAGGCGCCAGCGGCGGCCTGCGCTTGTACGCGCATGCCGTCGACGCCAGGCGCATCGGAACCGGCGCGACGCCGCGCGGCCGTACCGGGCTCTAGGCAGGCGCCAGGCAGGCTCGGGATAGCCCCGGATCGCGCACGGGCCTTCGGGATTTGGCCTTGCGCCTAGGCTCGTGCCTGAGGATTCGCGCGCCTTGCCGCGCCTTGCACCTGCCCGCCGCCCAACGCACCCGCTGCACCTGCACCCCTGCCACCATGCCGTCGATCCTGCTGTGCGATCGCGCCGTCTACACCGACTGGCTTTGCCGAGATACCGGGCTTCCGGAGGGCGTCATCCACGGTCGCGAGCCGGGCTTTCCGAACATGCTGCGCCCCTGCACGCCGTACGTGCTGGCGCAAGGCCTTGGCCTGCGCGACCACGCCATCCTGGGCGACCTGGCACCGCCCACGGTGGCGGGCAACCTCACCCGCCTCTGCACCGCGCACGGCGGCGACACCACGCTGGCGCTGGCCGACATGCTGGACGACTTGCGCAGGCTGCGGCCGTCGGTCACACAGTACGTCGCCGCGACGGCGGACGTGACCGGCGCGCGCATCGAGCGCTTCGCACAGGCGGTGCGGGCCTCGCAGCAGGCCATCCTCGACTACCACCGCGCGACGCGCTCGGGAAGCGGCCGCGACGCGGCACGCGAGGCCCTGGTCCGGGCCAACGAGAACCTGAACCAGCGATTCCGCGTGGAACTGCGGGCCGCGCGCAGCCGAATGTCCGCGCGCTACCGCGCGCTGAGCTCGCAGGACCAGCGCCTGGCCGAACTCGTGCGGCACACGCGCAAGGTCGTCAGACTCGATATGGCCTCGCGCGTCGAGTCCAGCAAGCTGGCCAGGCTTGGCAGCGCAGCCAAATACCTCGGCAACGGGCTCACCGCGCTGGACTTCGGCAGCCGGGCCCAGGACATTCACGCCGAATACCTGGCCGGCGGCGACTGGACCCGGAAACTGTTCATCGAGTCGAGCAGTTTCGCGGCCAGTGCATGGGTGGGCATGGTCATGGCGGACGTCGGTGCGACGGCGTTGGGGGCTGTCGTCGTGGCCACGCCAGCCGGCTGGGCGCTGATCGTGGCCGGATTGGCTGCCGCAGCGGCCGTGACCAGCGCGACAGCGCTGACCGACGCTGGAGCACACACGGCACTCGACGCCATTTACGACTCGGTCACGCACTTCATGTCGACAAGACGATGACCCACGAAGCAATGAACCTGACCCTGGGACTGGGCGCCATCGGCAGCATGATGGTCAGCGGACTCTTGTTCGTGATCTTCGGCCAGGTCACGGTTCGCAAGCTGCGCAAACATCCCGCGACCCGATCCTTGCTCGGGGTCGAACTCCTGTCGGGCTGGGATATCGTGAACGCTGCATCCGCACTATCGCGCCCGGATTGGCTGACCCGGCGCCTCGAACGTGGCGCACTGCGCGACCTCTTCGCCGATTCGAGGGCCCTGAAAACCCATACAAGCAGGCTGGACCGTGGGCTCGCCAGAGCCTGCTACTGGGGCATGCGCTTCGCGGTTGCGTGGATTGTTGTCTGGCTGGTCGCCATCAGGCTGTTTTGACTCGTCAACGCACAATGCTCCGGCTCCATGCGGTGGCTTGCCGCAGGTGGTCCCGTGGATCGCCACGCTTCGCGCCGTCCGGCGCGAGCGGATCATGGCCTGGTCAAAGCACATGACCCACGATGACGTCGTCACCCTGCTTTTCCTGGTGGCCCTTGGCAGCATCATCGTCAGCTGGATCCTGTTCGTGATGCTCGGCCAGATCACCGTACGAAAACTGCGAAGGAATCCAGCGACCAAAGACTTGCTGGGAATCGAATTCCTGTCGGGATGGGATATCGTGAACGTCTCGTTCGCCTTGGCCCGCCTGAGAAGCCAAGATGATCGGCTGGAAAACGGGCCGTTGGCGCCGCTCTACGCCAACGCACGCGTCCTCAGGTCGCACACCACTCGGCTCGACCGCGTTCTCGCGCGCACGCATTTCTGGAGCCTGTGGATCGCGCTGGCCTGGCTAGGCGTTTGCGCCGCGGTCCACAAGCTGGGCTGACGCTCCTAGAACTCGGTCGGATCCACGTCGATGGCCCAGCGCACGCCGCCGCGAAGTTCCTGCAGCGCGGCTCGCCACCGGGCCAGGAAGGCGTGCAGCGCGCCCCGGCGCGAGCTCTCGACCAGGATCTGCTGGCGGTGCACGCCGGCCACGCGCGCCAGGCTGGGCGGCACCGGCGGGTACGCGCGGGGCTCGCCGTCGGCGAGTTGCGCGGCGAGTTCGCCGGCCTGCTCGACGAATTCGAGCAGGCGCTGCTCGCGCGGGTGCTCGGCGCGCAGCAGCGCCTGGAAACTGAACGGCGGCATGCCTGCGCGCTTGCGCTCGGCGAGTTCGCGCTCGGCGAAGCCGGCGTAGTCGCCGCGCTGCAACGCCTGGTACAGCGGGTGCTCGGGGTAGGCGGTCTGCACCAGCATCTCGGCGCCCAGCGTGGACGCGTCGGCGCGCCCGGCACGACCGGCCGCCTGCACGAGCTGCGCGAACAGGCGCTCGGGCGCGCGCGGATCGTGGCTGAACAGCCCGGCATCGGGGTTCAGCGCGGCCACCAGGCTCACGCGCTGGAAATCGTGCCCCTTGGTGATCATCTGCGTGCCCACCAGGATGTCGACCTCGCCGGCATGCACCTGCGCGAACCCGGCCTCGGCCTGGCCCTTGCGCGACGCGGTGTCGGCGTCGATGCGCGCGATGCGCGCCTGCGGGAACAGCGCCGCCAGCGCCTCCTGCACGCGCTGGGTGCCGCGGCCCACCGGCTGCAGGTCGAGCCCGCCGCACTCCGGGCAGGCCCTGGGCACCGCCTGGCGATGCCCGCAATGGTGGCAGCGCAGGCTGCCGTCGGTGCGGTGGTAGACCAGGTGGGCGTCGCAATGCGGGCATTCCGACATCCAGCCGCAGTCCGGACAGCACAGCACCGGCGCATAGCCGCGCCGGTTCAGGAACAGCAGGCATTGCTCGCGCTGCTGCAGGCGCTGGGTGATGGCGTCGAACAAGGCCTGGCCGATCGGCCCGCCGGCGCGCAGCAGCGGGTCGTGCCCGCTGGGCAGCAGGCGCACCTGCGGCAGCGCGCCGCTGGCGCGGCGCGCCATCGTGAGCAGGCCATAGCGCCCGCTGCGCACGGCGTGCCAGGTCTCCAGCGACGGCGTGGCCGAGCCCAGCAGCACCGGCACGTCGCGCTGGCGGGCCCGCCACACCGCGAGGTCGCGGGCCGAGTAGCGCGCGCCCTCCTGCTGCTTGTAGGAGGCGTCGTGCTCCTCGTCGACCACGACCAGCGCCAGGTGCGGCAGGCTGGCCAGCACGGCCAGGCGCGTGCCCAGCACGATGCGGGCATGCCCGGCGTGCGCGGCGGCCCAGTGGTCGAATCGCTCGGCCTCGGCCAGCCCGCTGTGCAGCACGGCCAGCGCCTGGCCCGGGAATCGCTCCGCAAAGCGCCGCAGCAACTGCGGGGTCAGGTTGATCTCGGGGGTCAGCACCAGCACCTGCGCGCGCGGGTCGCGCTCGAGCACCTGCTGGGCGGCCCGCAGGTAGACCTCGGTCTTGCCGCTGCCGGTGACGCCGAACAGCACGTGCACGCCGAAGCCGCGTTGCCGCTCCAGCGCCTGCACGGCCTGGTGCTGCTCCTCGTGCAAGGCCGGCAGCGCGGCAGGAGCCGGCGCGCGCGGCGGCGGCGCCGCGCGCAGCCAGCCTTGCTGCAGCCACTCGCGCAGCACGGCGGCGCCGCGCGGGTGCAGGCGCCGTGCGCCCGGCTCGTCCAGGCTCGCCGGCGCCGGCGTGTTCCCCGGCGTGTTCCCCGGCGTGTTCCCGGGGGCGGGCCCGGCATCGGGCGCGACCAGCCCGAGCGCCGAGGCCAGGCGCCAAAGCGCCGCGCTGCGGCGCCCGAGGCGGGCCGGAAGTTCGGCTCGCCCGCGCTCGGTGAGTTCCCAGCGCAGTCCGGCCCGACGCTCGGCCGCCGCGAGCCAGCGCCGGCGAACCGCATCGGCATCGTGCTCGCGCAGCCAGCCGGGCAGCGCGGCGGCCATCAACTCGCCCAGCGGGCGCTGGTAGTAGCCGGCGGCGAAACGAAGCAAGTCCAGCCAGTCGGGCCCCAGCGGCGGCAAGGCGTCGCAGACCTGTCCGACGGGGCGCAGCTCGCGCGCGTCGTGCGCCGGCGGCTCGGCGGCCAGGACCACGCCGCACACCACCTGGCGACCCAGCGGAACCCGCACCACGCTCCCCGGCGCCACGGCGGACTCGCTGGCATAGTCGAGCTCGCCCCAGATCGGTGCATCCACTGCGACGCGTGCCACGGCGCCCGCGGCGCAGCTTGCGGCATCCGGGTTTACCACGAGCTCGTGCCGACCGGAACGCCGGCAAGTGAGTGCCGACTCGCATCGAAAAGCGCGTTGCACCGAGCCATCTGCGGGGCTTTCAGGGGAATCCCCAATCTGTGGATAACTTTGTGCATAGCGATCTCTGATAGCGACGTGATATCTGTGGATAAGCAGTCGACAGGCTCATGCGGCCACGCACAAAATCGAGAAAAATCCTTGAAAAACAACGGCTTGTCTTTGCTATCCTGAAGTAAGATCTGGGCTGTCGAGTCTATGTGCCAAAACAAGGCGCTATGTGCATAAATCGGTGCCCAACCCTTGACAACAGGCACCTTGCGAGGGCACTCGCGCCCGAGCCGCCAGCGCCGAGCGCCACCTGCTCAGGCACGCAATCGGCGGCTGTGCTCGTGCACGGTGTCCACCAGCACGTTGACATGTTCGGCCGGCGTGAACTGGGAAATGCCATGCCCCAGGTTGAACACGTGGCCCACGCGCTCGCCGGAGGCGATCGGGCCGAAGCTGTCGAGCACCGCGCGCGCCTGGCGAGCGATCTGCTCGGGTGGCGCGAACAGCACGCTGGGATCGAGGTTGCCCTGAAGGGCCACGCGCGAACCCACGCGGGCACGCGCGGCACCGAGGTTGACGGTCCAGTCCACGCCCAGCGCGTCGGCGCCGGACTCGGCCATTTCCGACAGCCACGGGCCGCCGCCCTTGGTGAACAGGATCGCCGGCACGCGGCGACCGTCGTGCTCGCGACGCAGCGACGCCAGCACGCGACGGCTGTAGGCCAGCGAGAACTCCTGGAAGGCCCCGTCGGCGAGCGCCCCGCCCCATGAATCGAACACCATCACGGCCTGCGCGCCGGCGTCGATCTGCGCGTTCAGGTACGCGGCCACCGCATCCGCGTTGACCTGCAGGATGTGGTGCATCAGGTCCGGGCGCGAGTACATCAGGGTCTTGGTCTGGCGCCAGTCGTCGCTGCCCTGGCCTTCCACCATGTAGCAGGCCAGGGTCCAGGGACTTCCCGAGAAGCCGATCAGCGGCACGCGCTGCACGCCGTCGCAGGTGAGCGCGCGGCGAATGCTGGCCACGGCGTCGAACACGTAGCGCAGGCGCTCCAGGTCCGGCACGCGCAGCGCGCGGATCTGTGCCTCGGTACGCAGCGCGTGCTCGAAGCGCGGGCCTTCGCCGGCGGCGAAGCGCAGCCCCAGGCCCATGGCGTCGGGCACGGTGAGGATGTCGGAGAACAGGATCGCCGCATCCAGCGCGTAGCGCTCCAGCGGCTGCAGCGTCACCTCGGTGGCCAGTTCCGGGCTGGTCGCCAGCGCCAGGAAGCTCCCCGCCCGCGAACGCGTGGCGTTGTATTCGGGCAGGTAGCGCCCGGCCTGGCGCATCAGCCACACCGGCGTGTACTCGGTGGGTTCGCGCAGCAAGGCGCGCAGGAAGGTGTCGTTGGCGATCGTGCTCATGCGCCTATTGTCGCAAAGCCCCGGGCCCTCCCCGCTGCGCGCAACCCGGCAGACCCATAATGCAAGGCGCTTGCATTATGATCCGCTCACCCCCGCCCGACCTGAAACCCCTGCCGATGCATCGAGCGCTTCGCCGTCTGCTGCTCACGCTGGCCTGCGCGCTGGCGCCGTGGGCGCACGCCGCGGGCGCCGCGCCGCTGACCATCGTGGCCGCGGAAAGCACCTACGGCGCGATCGCGTCGGCGATCGGCGGCAGCCATGTGCGGGTGGTTTCGCTGATCCGCAACCCGGATGTCGACCCGCACTCCTTCGAGGCCACGCCGCAGGCCGCGCGCAGCGTCGCGCAGGCGCGGCTGGTGCTGATGAACGGCCTGGGCTACGACTCGTGGATGACCCGCTTGCTGGCGGCCAATCCGGTGGCCGGGCGCAAGGTGCTGGTGGCGGCCGAGCTGCTGCCGGCGAGGCGCCTGGCCGACGGCAACCCGCATGTGTTCTACGACCCCGAAGTCGGCCAGCGCATGGCCGACGAGGTGGCGGACTGGCTGCGCCATGCCGACCCCGCACATGCCGCGGACTACACGGCCGCGGAACAGGCCATGCGCGCCAGCCTTGCCGGGGTGCTGCGTCGCGCCGCCGGCCTGGCCCGCAGCTACCTGCGGCTGCGCGTCACCGGCACCGAGCCGGTGTGGGGCTACATGATCCGGCAGCTCGGCTGGCAGAACCTGCACCAGGGCCTGCAGATCCATGTGATGAACGGCACCGAGCCGTCCCCGCGCGAGATGGCCGCCTTCGACTCCGACCTGCGCGCGCGCCGCGTTTCGCTGCTGGTCCACAACCGCCAGGTCGACTCCGCGTTGACCCGCCGCATGCTGCGCCTGGCGCGCGCCTGCGGCGTGCCAAGCCTGGGCGTCGACGAATTCACCCCCGAGGGAACCGGCTATCCGGACTGGCTGTTGCAAAGCCTCGATGCGGCTGCTGCCGCGCTGGCGCGGCCTCCGGCGCCGAGCGCCGCCTGCCATGAGTGAGCGCGAACCCGCCATGGACCAGCCTGCGACGGCCGCGGTGCGCGCGCGCGGGCTGCGCCTGGCCCGCGGCACGCACGACGTGGTGAGCGGGCTCGACCTCGACATCGCGCCGGGAAGCATCGTCGGGCTGTTCGGCAGCAACGGCGCCGGCAAGACCACGCTGCTGCAGGCGCTGGCCGGGCTGCTGGCGCCGCGCGCTGGCGAACTGCGCGTGTTCGGCGAGTCCGCGGCGCGCGCCCGCGGCGACGTCGGCTACGTGGCGCAGATCGTTCCCGACGGCGGCTTCGCCCGCGTACGCGTGTGCGACTTCGTCGCCAGCGCTTGGCAGGGCCAGCGCTGGGGGCTGTGCCTGTCGCCGTCGGCGCGCGCCGAACGCGCCGACGCGGTCCACGAAGCCCTGCGCGCGGCAGGCGCGCAACACCTGCACGCAAGGGGCATGGACGCGCTGTCGGGCGGCGAACGCCAGCGCGTGTGCATCGCGCAGGCGCTGGTGCACCCGCTGCGCCTGCTGCTGCTCGACGAACCGCTGGCCAACCTCGATCCGCGAGCCCAGCTCGGGCTGCTCGACATGGTGCGCGACCTGCGCCAGCGCCAGGCCCTGACCGTGGTGCTCAGCGCGCACGACATCAACGCCCTGCTGCCGGTGATGGACCGCGTGCTGTACCTGGCCGGCGGGCGGGGCCGGCTCGGCGGCATCGACGAGGTGGTCGACGACGCCGCGCTGAGCGCGCTGTACGGCGAACCGATGGCCGTGGCGCGCCACGACGGCTACATGTTCATCCACCCGGCGCGCGGCTTCATGGCCGAGCAGGCGGCGCACTGCGGGCACGACGGGCACGACGGACACGACGGCGCGCGGCACGAACATGCCGGCCACGGCTCGCACGAGCACGGAGCGCCACGATGATCCTCGGGCTCGAATACGCCTTCATGCGCCAGGCGCTGCTGGCTGCCGCCAGCATCGGCGCCGCGGCCGCCGCAGTGGGCTATTTCGTCACGCTGCGCCGCCAGACCTTCGCCGCCCACGCGCTGTCGCATGTCGGATTCGCCGGGGCCGCCGGCGCGGTCGTGCTGGGGCTGAGCGCCTACCTCGGGCTGTTCGTGTTCACGCTGGCGGCCGGACTGGCGCTGGCAGTCGCAGGCGCACGCCTGCGCCAGCGCGACGTGGGCATCGGCATGGTGCTGATGTTCGCGCTGGGGCTGGGCGTGCTGTTCCTGAGCCTGTACACGCGCAACGCGCAGGCCGCGATGAGCATGCTGTTCGGCAGCATCGTCGGTATCAGCGCACAGCAGGCAAGGCTTTCGCTGCTGGTGTCCGGAGGCTCCGTGCTCGGCCTGGCGCTGCTGTATCGCCCGCTGTGCCTGGCCAGCCTCAACCCCGACATGGCGCGCATCCGCGGCGTGCCGCTGCGCCTGCTCGACCTGCTGTTCGCACTGCTGCTGGCGGCCACCGTGGCGGTGGCGGTGCCGGTGATCGGAGCGCTGCTGATCTTCGCGTTCCTGATCGGCCCGCCGGCGGCCGCGCAGGCGCTGACCCGGCGCGTCGGCCCGGGCATCGCGCTGGCCATGCTGCTCGGCGTCGCGCTGGCCTGCGCGGGGCTGGCCGGCTCCTACGCCATCGGCTGGCCGGCCAGCACCTGGATTTCCGCGCTGAGCTTCGCGCTGTACCTGCTCGCGCAGGGCTGGCGGCGCCTGCGCGATGCGGCCTGAGAGCCCGCCGACGGCTCGCTCGCGTGCGCCATCGCGCGCAACGGCTGCTCGCGCGCGCTTGCACACACCCCCGCATGTCATGGTTGAATAAGGGGTTTCGGTATTTCCGGGCCGCGCCTACCGTCACCGCGGCTCGGCGGGCGCCGCGCCGGCGCCGCTTGGGGCACGACCTGTCCCGATTTCCATAAAACCCATGCATACACGGAGATTCGCATGAGCAACCCCCAACTGCCGGCGGGCGTGAGCATCACGGCGCCGCACAACCCCGAGTTCGATTCGATCCTCAGCGCCGAGGCGCTGGGCTTCGTGGCCAAGCTGCACCGCCAGTTCGAGGCCCGCCGCCAGGAACTGCTGGCCGCGCGCGCCGAGCGCGTCAAGCGCCTGGACGCCGGCGAGCGCCCGGACTTCCTCGCCTCCACCCGCGCGGTGCGCGAAGGCGACTGGCGCATCGCGCCGCTGCCGCCGGCACTGCACCAGCGCCGCGTGGAAATCACCGGCCCGGTCGACCGCAAGATGATCATCAATGCGTTCAATTCCGGTGCCGACAGCTTCATGGCCGACTTCGAGGACGCCAACACGCCGAACTGGGACAACCAGATCCACGGCCAGATCAACCTGTCGCAAGCCATTCGCCGCACCATCTCGCTGGAACAGAACGGCAAGACCTACAAGCTGAACGACAAGATCGCCGTGCTGCAGGTGCGTCCGCGCGGCTGGCACCTGGACGAG
>JAKCDM010000093.1 GCA_021841865.1 Pseudomonadota bacterium | reverse complement strand
AGCAGCGCGCGCTCATGCAGGGTGAACGCATTCTTTAGCATGCGTGCTGATCGATGCGCAAGACTCTCGGCGATCGCGTCACTCCCAGCAGCTCTCGCTTGCGCCGCGGCACGCGTCATGACCGGGCGAAGGAGGCGTCGCGGCAGCGAAGGATCCTTTGCCAGGAGCGGCTCCTGAAGTAGCGACTTCACCTCCATGTCGCGATGGGCCAGCAGCCACGCACGTAGTGTGTGTGCCAGTGGCGGGGGCGCCGCGACCGGGTAGGCGTGGTCATCCTCTTTCCCGCAATCGATCCAAACGCGCCACGCGCCATCGCTCTCGGCTGGCTGGACGCTCGAAAACGTCAGTTTGGAAATCTGTTGCCAACTCAGGCTTCCGTAATACATCAGCTCCACGATGAGTCGAATGGGCTGGCCGTCACTGTCGCGCTCGAGATCGTCCAAGGCGCGGCGTATCCACAGCCACTCGTCCATCGTGAGCGGAGCTGTCCGCGAGATCTGCCGGAGGTGGTAGCTCGGGGGCACATCCGAGATGCCGTCTCTATCGAAATACCGCCTGCCTGCTTGCAGCCTGAGCATGGCATAGCGCTGATCAGCGAGCCAGCGAAGCAACGCCTTGATGCTGGCCAGCATGCAAACACAGGTCGTCGGGCTCAGGGGCTGCGTGAAGGGACGCCACTGTGGCGAGTCCCGTGCGGCTCGAGGACCGATCCAGCGATCGATGGGTACGGGATTCGCCAGGAATTGCGCAAATTCCGCAAAATCTTCTCGCTCCAAGGACGACAGCGCCTTTCCCTTTTCGATCCAGCACCAGTTGAGCAAGCGCTCGCCTGCCGACCGATACACCGTTGCAGTCGACGGCGTTGCTGCGCTACTGAGGATCCACGCCTGGACCGCTTCGCGGTCGTTCGACGCTGCGACGCGACAGGGCTCGTCTCGGATGCGGTGTTGCCCGTCGGTGCCGTCGAGAGCCGCAGGCAAGACTAGGCGCTCCAAGGGCGCGGGAAGAAGCATTGAAGAAGGAGCCGCGCACGGCGCACGGCGCAATGGGCTCGAGAAGTCGACATCGTGTTCCATTTGCACGCCGGTGACGGCTGCGTTTCGCACGGGCTCGACGAAGAGGATGACTCTTCCCTCGCCTGCCCCTTGGAGCGCCAGGTGGCTCAACGAGATGGGCCAGGGAAAGCTCTCGGCGCTCATGCGATGTTTCCACAGATTGAGTCTCGCAAGTTCTGCTGCGGAGCGAGCAAACCTGGACATGTCCGTCGTCTCGGTGTGGCTGGATTGAGACCACTTCTGTGCGGTCCAGAGGTCCTCGTGAAGGCAGGCCAGCACGAAGCGAGCCCAGAGACCTAGCGAGACGTCGCTGATGACTGGCCAATGCGCCATCGGCGGACGGAGCCGCAGTGGGCGTGCCCATTTGTCAGGGTCTCTCTCGCTCGCGCGAAAGCCTTCCTCGAAGCGCTGTCGCCAAATTAGGAAGCCATGCAGCGAACTGTCCAGCAGCGTGGGTGGTGGGAGCAGCGCCTGGGCCGAGCCCTCGCACACGAAATCCCGGCTGTCAATCGTGCGCTGCGCGGCGTCGATCCGCAGTTCTTTTCGAATGTGGCGACGCAGACTCTTGTAGACGGTGCGGCGCGTGCCGAGCGCAACGTCGTCCAACTGAACCTGCCTCGCGACAGCGGCTACGCAATGGGTATCTCGATACACATGGATCGAGACGGGCGCCTGAGTTTGAATCGTCGATTTCAGCGGCACGATCTGGCGCAAGACCGCTACGACGCCGCGGCGACGCTCGCACTCCCGATCACCCTGCGGATCGAGTTCCCAAGCGTCAACGTCGGGCCACTGCAAAGGAGCGTTCTTGATCGCGTTCAACCATGCGATCAAGGGCTGAAGGGCCTGGACGCCCTTCGGTGCCCGCCAAGCGCTTTCCCAATGAGGCGCATCGGCGTTCCGCGCGAGTGGGCCCCCACACGCGTGACAATGGAACGGGCAATCGAATCCGCCGGCCGTCACAGCGTAGGCCGCGGTCGGCGCCGCGCAATGCGGACAGACAGCCTGCAGCGCTTGCCCGTGGATCGGACAGATCGGCAGGGCGTCGATCTGATAGACCGCGCTTTGAAATCCTCCCTCGAGGCACAGCGGGCAATACCGCAAGTGCGCGTCCGATGCGATCTTGCAGGCCCAGGCTCCGCAGAGGTGTTCGAGCGTACATCCGGCGATCTCGGCCGCCACAGCGCTGCGCAAGGGATGCGCTCGAAGCCAAGCGTCCGACAGGAGGCTTCTTCCGTGCCACGGGCGCGCGTGGTGGTGCAGTAGTGGCCGCTCGAATATCACGTGACAGAGGTCTCGTGCGGGTAGCGCATTGAGCACAGCGATCTTGGCCAGACGCGTGAACGGCCCTTCGTACGGAGCGCACCACCGCCCGGCCGAGACCAGACCGTCTTGCAGATAGGAGGTCTCGCTGTGCATGGTTCTATACCAAGCTCGCCTCGTATCCACTGTGCTCCACGGCCAGGTTCCAAGCGTCTTGCGTTCCGACAAAGCCCAGGCTGTCCAGCGGCGCTTGCGAAAAATAGAAGTTTCGAATTGCGCCCGTGACCCAGCTCATCCCGACATTGTTGGCCGTGCGACCGCTGCGCGCGGCGGTCCGCGAGATGGCCTTCCAGAATCTGGGCCCTTCGTGCGCCAGGCGCCAGCCGCAGTCCCACGCTTGGGGAAGAAAGAATGCGCTGTAGCTGAGACCGCTTCCCTCCGGGAACTCGTGCTGCTCGGCCTCGTCGTAGGCCTGCAGGCAGTGCGTGAGTTCGTCACAGTTCCGCAGTCCGCGAAACGCGCGGGGTGTCAGCAAGAAGCGACCAATCAGATCCGTGCGGCCGCGTCCGAGGAGACGGGTGCGAATGTTGTGCAATTCCGGGTGCCCGAACATCACGGTGACCATGTCCACACCGAGGCGCTGCAGATCGTTGCTCAGATCGCGCAGGACCTGGAGTTCAGCCTCCCCCCAGTTCTGCCCTTCATCAACCAGCAGCAGGTACCGATTGCTGGAGAGTTGGGCGGCATGCGCGCGCAGCAGATGCAATACGCGCGTGCGCCGGTCGCTGGTCGTGCCTGTACGAGCGCCGCGGTGGTTGTAGTCGGTGAGAAGGTCGGTATAGAACACCCTCTCCGAGGGCTTGTCGTGGCCCTTCGCGTTCACACGGCCAACCGGAAGGCCCGGAAAGGTTTGCTCGAGGGTTTGGGCAATCTTGATCAGCGTGAACGTCTTGCCCATGCGAAATTCCCCGATCAAGCAAGTCCCCGGGTCATGATGAACAATAGCACGGGCGACGATTTCATAGGCTTCCTGAACGGGGCGCGTTGCAATCATCGCGGTGTTGCGTACGACGGGGTGATCCTCATACAGGCGCGCGCGGTCTACCTCTGGACCGCGTTCGAGTCCGCGGTTAGGGCGCGGTGTGGCGCGCAATTTGCTGGCGCTACGTGATGGCGCCTCGAGCGTCATGCCATCCGCATGAGCAGCAGCGATAGGCTCGGGCGGCGGCATTTCATCGGAGTCGTTGCGCATCATGGTCTCCTCGTCCCATCGGATCACGCCCACGGAGGAGGCGGAATATGCCCGGGCAGAAGTGGTCTCAAGGGCGTCGGAGTATCGGTGCCACTCGCGGCACGGGGCACCTGGGGGATCGGAGCGCCCGATACGCGAGCTGCATTGGCCAGTTGTGTTGCGGTAGGGCTCACCGTTGCGCGTGCTCCGTGCGCTTCGTGAAGAGTTTTCTCGGCGAGGTAGTCCAGATAGGACAAGACGAAATCATCCGTATCTCGATCCATCGAGCCGTTGCGCAGCAACGCGTTGATTTGTTTTCGCATTGCACGCGTGTGCGGGGTCGATGCCCAGGCCCTGTCCAGCGGCGTGAGCTCGCCCAGCGGTTCGCCCGTGGGAGAGAACGCAAGCACGCACAGGCAGTTCGCATCGAGGATGTGGGTAACGAGCGTCGCCCCCAGCCAATCGAAATGCGTACAAAGCACGGAGTTGGTATAGCGGACATTGTCGATTTCCACGTAGGGGCGCACCACGTGGTGGCGATCGCAGCGGCCAGAGATTCGCCGCCGCTCGACGCTCCAGCCTAGGCGCGGGGTGTTCACGGTGATCGGTACCGACGGGCGTGGCAGAAATCCGCGCTGCGCGCACAGGTGATTGTTGAGCACCATCAGCGGAGTCTGTCCGCCGAGCGCACTATGTGGCGTTGCGTTGTAATTGGCCAGCAGAACATCGACGAGATCCACCAACTCTTCCCAGCGGATGCTGTGCCGTACGGCCTGCGCAACAAAATTTCCACGCAAGCGGTCCGCTGGATGCGACCCGGTCGACGAAGGAAGGCACTGAAATCCATGCTGCTCCAGGGTCAGGAAAAGCCGCTCGATGATCGGGTTGTGCCACCAGGCGCCGACCGGGCCAAAGGTCAGTGCGCAACCGAATGCCCTGCGGACTCGGTCCGTGATGCGCGTAGCCCAATGCTGGCTGGCGTTGTCAAGCACGATGACTGCGGGGCGACACGCCGCAAGGCCAGGCACCGTTCCCACCGGAAATCCAGCGCCCGGGGCGTAACGAAGTCCTTGCATGCTGAGTTCGCGAGGCTTCCATGGCCGGGTGCAGGAGACCAGGGCCTCCTCGACTTCAGCGGCCGAGAGCTCCTTGGCGATGGACACCGAATAGCCGAACGCGGCCCGGGAGCGCTTGTCGATGACCGCGTCGAGCCATAGGCGTTCGATCGGAACGTCTTGAGGCCCGGCGGGGCCAGGAATGACTACCGTGCCCACGCAATGGAGTTTGTGGGCATCCATCGCGACGACATCCAGGGGGGCCGCGGCGAACTCAAAGGTCCGTGTGGGGGCCCCGAGCAAGAGCTCCGTGCTCGCTTGCTCGCCGTACCAAGTGGCCATCGATGGCGCGTCCCGTGCGATCAGGGCCCTCGCATAGCGCTCAATGGAGCGTCGCCCCCTGCTCTTCGAATTCAGGGGGTAGTCCTCGTCGCCCAATCCGCTGGCACGACAGAGCTTGACAAAGCGGGTGGCCACGCCCTTGAGGCTGGGTCGTGCCGATGCGGTGGATTTTTGGCCGCCCCCCTTGCGCACGAGCGTATGAAGCGCGTCGCGCAGCGCCTCATGGTCCGCGAGGAATTGCTCAAAGGCTCCCGCCCCACCAAGGCCCGCCTGCCCCTTGCCGGTGGGAGGTTGCGCGCGACGCTCGTAGCGGGTGACGCGCTGGTACGCCACCAAGGCAGGCCAGCCGACCGGAGCGCCATCGGCGCGCGGCTGCACGCAGCGATTGAGCTGGTCGATCAAGGATGGACGCGAGCAGCCTGCCTCCCGGCTGCCGGCGCCGAGCGCGCCCGTCTTCAAGTACAGTCGCAGCCCTCGCGCGAGGCGCTCGAATCGAAGCTGCGTTGGAGCGTCCTGTTGGCTCAGATCGGCAGCGGGCCATTGCTCCGGATCACGAAGGTGCTCGGGCAAGGTCCGAAAGGTATAGCGATTCGGGTTCATGGACCTTGCCCCGGCAAGAAAAAGCGAGACGCCGCGCCCAGCGGTCGCGTGTCCAGGTCACTGGCGTAGCGGCCATGCTGGACGCCTCGGAACAAGGCCGCCGCGTAGAGCGCGTCCTCGCCGTGCTCACCCAGGGCCAGAACGTCCTCGAGCGTGACGCATTGGCAGCGATCGAGCAGACTCGCGACGCGCTGAGCATAGACCTGCAGCGGCCACTCCCGGGCCTGGGCGAGCCACGGCACGATCCGCAGCCAGTTGTGAATGCGCTGGGGACAGGCGAAGATTTCCTTTTCCGTCCACAGATCGTGCGCCGGCACATTCTGGGCGTCACCGGCGGCGAGCTGAGCGAGAACGGGCAGCGTTGCACGAGCGTCGGCATGGTTCGCGATCTCGTCGGCGCGCGTGATCTCGCGCCAGATGATCTGTCCTCCTACGAGATGAACCTCGGCATCGACGATGGCGGCTACCGCTTGTCCCGCGATGGCCTCGATACGCGCCTTGGGCGTGTAGTCGACCGATTCGACGGTCGGATCGGATTCGGCGAGCAGGAAATGTCCAAATTGAAGGTCCCCACGCAGCACGAAGTCTGCCTGGGCCTTGGGACTGTAGACGACCCACAGGTTGCTACGAGCCAAGCCGCGGGCGCCCAAGGCACTCGCCCATTCGGCGCGCCGACGCGTGCCCAATCGTGCCGAAGGCGTGGTGACACGCCTGCCAAGTGCGCTGCGCACGCCTGCGCTCTTTGCCGAGTTGCTCCCAGCCATGCTTGGGTCCTCTCCGCGGATCTTTCCGCAGTTCGCCACCGCACTCTTGCTCGGCAAGAGTCAGCGGTTCGCAGGCGGCTACCGGCGCGGTAGATCCACTCGGCTTCTTTAATCCTTTACGCGCCCGCCGTCAAGCCATTCCATGCCTCGAGTGTGGATTCAAGCTGCATTGGAAGGGGTGGCCTCGAACGTGCGCAGACTGGCGGTATCGATGGCATCCACCGTGCCATTTCCCCACACCTCGTCCATCGTGCCGCCGGGGTCGCTGACAAATGCCAGTCGGCGCTGCGGTGCCAAGGTCATGCCGGTGGGCGACCGCAATCCCGCGACCTGTCCCACGAGCTTGCGGCTGTGCAGGTCGAACATCAGTATCCGACCCGCGCCAATCTGGTTGATGAACAGGCGGTCATGGGTCGGGGCCAGCGCCATGTAGTCAAAGCGGCCGGTCGGTCCGGGCAAGGTCACCTCGGCGGCGCGCTGCGGGGTGTAGCCAGCGCGCGCGGGTGGCGCGGCCAGGCCCGTCAGCAGCAAGGCCGCGAGCAGGAAGGACCGGGCGACTGCGCGCATGACGATGCTCCTGAACTTGTGAGTGTATGATCTATACAGATACACTTGTAGAAAGTATGACAAACCCTCTAATTTCTCCGACCGCGGCGCATGCCGCGTCCCGATTCGGCCGCGCCCCAACGCTGCCGTTCGCTTCCTGGCTGGTGCTGCTGCTCAGCCTGCCGGCCAAGGCGGGCACTGGACGCATGCGCGTGTGGCGCGAACTCAAGGCGCTGGGTTGCGCCACGCTGCGCGACGGCGTCTATCTGCTACCCGATGCCCCGCAGCACGCGCAAGCGCTGCAGGCCGTGGCCGCCACGGTTAAGGAAGCCCAGGGCAGCGCCGAGCTGTTCCAGCTCCAGGCTCGCGATGCCGCGCAGGAAGTCGCTATGTGCGAGCGCTTCGACCGGGGCGCCGACTTTGCCGCGCTGATCGACGCGGCCCGGGAACTGCACGAAGCCCTCCCAGGCACGGATGCCGCCTCCGCCCAGCGCCAGTTGCATGGGCTGGAACGCCGATATTCCCACACCTGCGCCATCGACTACTTCGCGGGCAGCGCGCAGCGCCAGGCTGGTGACGCGCTGGAGGTCGTCCGCGCTGCGCTGATGCGTCAGTTCAGCCCCGACGAGCCACAGGCCAAGCCGGCGCGCCCAATCGTCCCGCTGTGTGCGAGCGACTATCACGGCCGAGTCTGGGCCACCCGCGCTCGCCCCTGGGCGGACCGGCTGGCCTCCGCCTGGCTGATCCGACGCCACATCGACCCGCAGGCTCGCTTCGTCTGGCTGGCGGATCCGAAGGACTGCGCGCCGCAATGGCTGGGCTTCGACTTCGACGGCGCCCGCTTCAGCCATGTCGGCGCCCGCGTCACCTTCGAGACCTTGCTGGCGAGCTTCGGGCTCGAGTCCCACACGGCGCTGGCACGGCTGGGTGCGCTGGTCCACGCGCTGGACGTGGGCGGGCATGCGGTGGCCGAGGCCCCGGGCGTATCGGCGATGCTGGCTGGCCTGCTCGCCAGCGAGCCCGACGACGACGCTCTGCTGGCCCAAGCCATGCAGGTGTTCGACTGGCTTTTGCAAGGACTCGCCGGAGATCGTGCATGAAACCCCATCCTGCGCCCGCTGACCCCGCATCCGTCGGCGCGCCTCCCGCGCCGTCGTTCGCCGAGGCGCTGAGGTTCTGGTTCAAGCTCGGCTGGATCAGCTTCGGCGGTCCGGCCGGCCAGATCGCGGTCATGCACCAGGAACTGGTCGAGCGGCGCCGCTGGATTTCCGAGCGGCGCTTCCTGCACGCGCTCAACTACTGCATGGTGCTGCCGGGGCCCGAGGCCACGCAGCTCGCCATCTACATCGGCTGGCTGTTGCACCGCACGCGCGGCGGCATCGTGGCCGGAGTGCTGTTCGTGCTGCCATCGCTGTTCATCCTCATTGGCCTGAGCGCCACCTACATGACCTACGGCTACCTGCCGCTGGTCGCCGGCGTGTTCGAGGGAGTCAAGCCCGCGGTGGTGGCGGTGGTGACGTTCGCGGTTTGGCGCATCGGCAAGCGGGCGCTGAAGAACGGCGCGCTCTGGCTCATCGCCGCGGCGGCCTTTCTCGCCATCTTCCTGCTGCGCCTGCCGTTTCCGGCCATCGTGCTCGGCGCCGGCGTGGCGGGCTGGGTGGGAGGGCGCATCGCACCGCAGCGTTTCCAGATCGGCGGTGGCCACGGCCCCGCGCACGACGGCTGGGGTCCTGCGGTGATCGACGACCACACCCCGCCGCCCGCTCACGCCCGATTCCGCGCGCGGCGCCTGCTCGCGCTGCTCGGGGTGTTCATGGCGATCTGGGCCGCCGCGTTCGTCGCCCTTCCCGCGGGCACGCTGCGCGACATGGGGCTGTTCTTCACCAAGGCGGCCTACGTGACCTTCGGCGGGGCCTACGCCGTGCTGCCCTACGTCTACCAGGCGGGCGTGGAGCACTTCCACTGGCTCACCGGTCCGCAGATGATCGATGGCCTGGGCCTGGGGGAAACCACGCCTGGGCCGCTCATCATGGTGGTGGCCTTCGTCGGTTTCGTCGGCGCGTGGACCCAGCGGGTGTTCGGTTCGCAGGCACTGGTGCTTGCCGGGGCGGCCGGGGCCGTGGTGGCCACCTTCTTCACGTTCCTGCCCTGTTTCCTGTTCATTCTGGTGGGCGGCCCGCTGGTGGAAGCCACGCGCGACGACATGCGCTTCACCGCCCCGCTCACCGGCATCACCGCCGCCGTGGTGGGGGTGGGCTGAACCTGGCGCTGTTCTTCGCGTGGCACGTGTTCTGGCCGCGCGCGACCGATTCCGCACTGTTCGGCGGCGGGTTCCATGTCTTCGCCGCGCTGCTGGGGCTGGTCGCATGGCTGGTGCTCTGGAAGGGGCGCGCCGGCATCATGACCGTGGTGCTGACCTGCGCCGCCATCGGCCTGATACGAGCGCTGCTGCCGCTTTGAGAGGCTTCCGTGCGGCGCGCTGCGGAGGGTTTGACCGGGCTCAGCTCGTCGGGCGCCTGGTGCCCGACAATCCGTTCGCCATGGGCATCACCGACCCCGGAGGCACTTTGTGAGATGGATCGACATGGCACGCTCAAAAGTCCGAGTCGTTCCATGGCTTGATTCGCATCGGAAGAAGAGGGACCTTCAGGTCGAGTCGGGTCCAACCGATGCGGCAAGGCTCGTTCTGCTCAGTCGCGGCCTGCGTGGCTTCTGCGATGGCTTTGTCGCCGTGCTGTTGCCGAGCTACCTATTCGCGCTCGGCTTCCAGGAGCTGCAAGTGGGCCTCGTCAGCAGTGCCACCCTGATCGGATCCGCGCTGGCCACGCTGGCCGTCGGGACACTGTCCCATCGCTTCGCGCTACGGCATATGCTGCTGGTTGCGGCAGGCCTCATGGCGGCAACCGGGCTGGCGTTTGCCTCGTTGTCCGCGCTGTGGCCGCTTGTCGTGGTGGCTTTCGTGGGTACGCTCAACCCGGGCGGCGGCGACGTCAGTTTGTTCCTCCCGCTGGAACACTCATGGCTCGCGGGAGCAACCCAAGGCGATGCGAGGACCCATGTCTTCGCGCGGTACACCCTGATCGGCGCGCTTTGCGCGGCGACAGGCTCTCTGGCGGCGGGCATTCCATCCTGGTTGTCGTTACACGCCGGCGTCTCCACGCTCGTTGCGCTACGCATGATGTTCGTCGTGTATGCGGTGGTCGGCGTGGTCAACTGGTTGCTCTACCGAAGATTGCCGCGTGCACACACCGCAGCGCTTGCAACTTCCAAGCCGCTTGGGCCCTCTCGTCGCATCGTCAGGCGACTGGCGCTGCTGTTCAGCATCGACGCTTTCGCAGGGGGGCTGCTCGTCAACTCCCTGCTATCGCTTTGGCTGCTGCAACGATTCGGCCTCTCAGCGGCGCAGGCGGGGCAGTTCTTCTTCGTGGCCGGATTGCTCAGCGCCACGTCGCAGTTGCTGGCGCCTGTTCTCGCACGGCGCGTCGGGCTGCTCAACACCATGGTGTTCACGCATATCCCTTCCAGCCTATTCCTGATCGCGGCGGCGTTTTCGCCATCGCTGCTGCCGACGGTGATCCTTCTGCTGCTGCGCAGCGCGCTATCGCAGATGGACGTGCCGACCCGCTCGGCCTTCG
This sequence comes from Pseudomonadota bacterium, assembly GCA_021841865.1. Lineage (GTDB taxonomy): Bacteria > Pseudomonadota > Gammaproteobacteria > Burkholderiales > Burkholderiaceae_C > Thiomonas_A. Next base: position 1,712 of record JAKCDM010000093.1, on the reverse strand, counting down.
TGATGGCGGTCGTCACTCCACCCGAGCGCGTTGCCGCGGCAAGTTTCACCGCGATCCCCCGCAGTCTTGCCGCAGCGCTGGCTCCGCTGATGACGGGCGGCCTGCTCGGTGCGGGATGGCTCGCCGCGCCCCTGGTGGTTTGCGGCTCCCTCAAGATCACCTACGACCTGGCGCTGCTCGCGGCGTTCCGCAAGATTCGGCCCGAGGACTGAACCCTGCACGGCGAATCAACGCGATCGAACCGGCGTTCCGAACGCGTGGCGCGGCTGTCTCGGCGGCAATCTAGTCTTCGTCACGCGATCGTTCATGTCCCTCCGTTCATCCTCGTCGTCGGCGTACTGCTGTCAGGGCAGCCGGGGCGCGCGGAGATTTCCATCGGCGCACTGTTGGTTGATGGTCAGTGCCTGCTTGGCCTGGCGCTGGACAGCAACCAGACACGTATGGTCTCAAACAACGGCGCGATGCTGGATGCCCGCCTCAAGGGCTTGCTGGCTGGGGGTATCTGCAACACCAACGTATACGAATTCAATTGCTCGCCGGCATTTTTGTGCCGCAGTCCTGCGACTCCGTGAGAGGCTCACGCCAAACGGATCCTCCGGACGAATCGCAAAGTTGCTTCGCCTCGCATAACGGGCCTGCGACAGACCTGCAAGGCTCAGCGACGGGTACCTTGTTGGGGCTTGCTGGTCCGTGTTCGCGCCTGAGGCGAACGCATTGTCACAAATGTCGTCAACCGATCCAATGAGGCCTGCAGGCCCAGGGCCTGAGCGCGAGCCGCCGCTGCGTCCGCAGCGCTCGCATCGCGCAGCGCGCTGATCTCGACGACACGTTCACGCGCGATGCTCAGCTCGGTCGTGGCCGCAGCCAGTTGCGAACTCAAGGTCGCTTCGCGGTGACGCGCCTCCGCAATCTGTCGGCGCGTTCGTTCCTCAGTTGCAGCGATCTCATGCAGCATGGCATCCAGGCGCTTGAGCAGGGAGTCAGCCTGGCGTTCGGCCTTCGCGCGCGTCGTGCGTTCCCGTTCCAGTTCCAGCGCCACGCGACGATCGGCGGCGTCAGCACGGTCCAATGCTGCGACCAATTGGCGTTTGAGCTCGGCCAGCTCAGCGGTTGAGCGTTCTTCCTGTTGGCAAAGGCGCTCACCGGCCAACGAAAGCGCTGCGCGCAGTTCGACCACGCGAGCGCCCTCGGCCGCCAACGACTGCCGCGCCTGGTCGAGCAAGGCGCTTTGTTCAGCGAGCTCCGATTGAAGCCGAGCAACATGGGTTCCACGCTCGGCGGCCGAGGCCACGGCCGCGGCCGCTGCTTCCTTTTCCGTCGCAAGTTCCGCGGCGTTGGCGGCCAAGCCTTCGTGGACACGTCGATCGATATCGGCTCGAGCCAGCGAAAGAGCAACCTCCCAAAAATGCTGCGCAGCCTGAAGGATGGGCTCCGGCACATCGGGCGGGGCTGCGAAGGCACCGGGATCCTGCAAGCGCCGGCCCAGCCCTTTGAACCAGGCGTCCAGCATGGGACTGACCGTATTGGGCGAGCCACGCCCGATCGTCTGGCGCACCCGCTCGATGGTCGGACGCTCGCCTGCGAGCAGCAGTGCGTCGCAGGCGGTGAACACGTCGCTTTCGGTGATTCCGCGGGCCATCGTTCGATCTCCTTGATTGGCGCCCTGCTTCCTGGCATAGTTAGTCACGATAAGGGATAGTTATCGCGATCTA
>JAKCDM010000092.1 GCA_021841865.1 Pseudomonadota bacterium | reverse complement strand
TGCAGGCGGCCGAGGCCGAGCAGGTCGAGATCGGCGTCAAGTACTCGGGCTACATCGAGCGCCAGCAAGTCGACGTGCAGCGCGCCGCCGAGTTCGAGGACCTGCCCTTGCCGCAGGACCTGGACTACGCCAGCGTACAAGGCCTGTCGTTCGAAGTGCGCCAGAAGCTCGACAAGGCGCGCCCGCATACCCTGGGCCAGGCATCGCGCGTCTCCGGAGTCACGCCGGCGGCCATTTCGCTGCTGCTGGTGCACCTGCGCAAACGCCGCCTGCGCTCACCGGCAGCCAGCACGAGCGCAACGCACGCATGACCCACGCGGCCACCCCCTGGAGCGCTCGTTGGTAAGCCCCCAACGCGCAGCCGGCCCGCACCCCGACGCCGCCTCGCAGGGCCTCGACTCCGTGCTGCGCGCGCTGCAGCTGACCGCCAGCGAGCAGCAGCGCCGGCAATTGCTGCAATACCTCGCGCTGCTGCAACGCTGGAACCAGGTGTACAACCTGACCGCCGTGCGCGAGCCCGAACGCATGCTCACGCTGCACCTGGCCGACAGCCTCGCGGTGCTGCCGGCGCTCGACCAGCGCGCGCCGCGGCGCCTGCTCGACGTCGGCTCCGGCGGCGGCCTGCCCGGCGTTGTGCTGGCCATCATGCGCCCGGCCATGCAGGTCGTGCTGGTCGAGGCCGTGCAGAAGAAATGCGCCTTCCTGCGCCAGGTCGCCGCCACCGTCGGGCTGCCCAACCTGCAGGTCGAGCACGCGCGCGTCGAGCAGCTGCGCCTGCCGGGCTTCGACTGCATCACCAGCCGGGCGCTGGGCGACCTTGCCGAACTCGTTCGCATCAGCGAGCATTTGCTGCTCGCCGGTGGAGCCTGGGCCGCGATGAAAGGCAGCCAGCCCGATGCGGAACTCCAGGCGCTGCCGGCCGACCTGCACCACCGGGTCGAACCGGTCTCGGTTCCCGGGCTCGACGCCAGGCGCTGCCTGGTGTGGCTGTGGCGCGACTGCGCGGACGCCACGGCTCCCTCAACACCCTGCTAGGAACGCTCCGATGGCATCGGTTTTTTGTGTCGCCAACCAGAAAGGCGGGGTGGGCAAGACCACCACCAGCGTGAACCTGGCCGCGGGCCTGGCACGCATCGGGCAGCGCGTGCTGCTGGTCGACCTCGACCCGCAGGGCAACGCCACCATGGGGTCCGGGGTGGACAAGCGCCAGCTGCGGCCTAGCGTGTACCAGGCCTTGCTGGGAATCGCCACGCTGAGCGAGGCTCGCCGCCCGAGCCCGCAGGGCGGCTACGACGTGCTGGGTGCGAACCGGGAGCTCGCTGGCGCCGAGGTCGAGCTGGTGGACCAGGATCGACGCGAGCACCGCCTCAAGGACCTGCTCGCCGAGGTGGCGGACGACTACGATTTCGTGCTGGTCGACACCCCGCCCGCGCTCGGGCTGCTGACCCTCAACGCGCTGTGCGCGGCGCGCGGCGTGATCGTGCCGATGCAGTGCGAGTATTTCGCGCTGGAGGGCCTGACCGACCTGGTCAACACCGTGCGCCAGGTGCATGCCAAGCTCAACCCCGAACTCGTGCTCATCGGCCTGCTGCGCGTGATGTTCGACCCCCGCATCACGCTGCAGCAGCAGGTGAGCGAACAGCTCAAGACCCATTTCGGAAACAAGGTCTTCGACGCCGTGATCCCGCGCAACGTGCGCCTGGCCGAGGCGCCGAGCTACGGCCTGCCCGGGGTGGTGTTCGACCGCGCCAGCCGCGGCGCGCAGGCCTATGTCGAATTCGCCGACGAACTCGTGCGCCGCGTCGGCCCGCAGGCGCACGCATCCGCGGCCAACGCCAGGACCACCACTGCATGAACACTCCCTCCAAGACCTCAGCGGCCCCGGCGAAGAAGCGCAAGGGCCTGGGACTCGGGCTGGAAGCGCTGCTCGGCGCGCAAGGCGCCGACATCACCAGTTCCTCGACCCCGCCGTCGTCGCTCGCGCTCGACGCGCTCGTTCCCGGTCAGTACCAGCCGCGCACCCGCATGGACGAGGGTGCGCTGTTCGAACTCGCCGAGAGCATCAAGGCGCAGGGCATCATGCAGCCCATCCTGGTGCGTCCGCTGGCGTCGGGCAAATACGAGATCATCGCCGGCGAGCGCCGCAGCCGTGCTGCCCGCCTGGCCGGCCTGGAACAGGTTCCCGTGCTGGTGCGCGAGGTACCCGACCAGGCCGCGCTGGCCATGGCGCTGATCGAGAACATCCAGCGCGAGGACCTCAATCCCCTGGAGGAAGCGCAGGGGATCCGGCGCCTGATCGAGGAGTTCTCCTTCACCCACGAACAGGCGGCGCAAGCCGTGGGGCGCTCGCGAGTCGCGGTCAGCAACCTGCTGCGCCTGCTCAACCTCGCCGACCCCGTGCAGGACATGCTGCTGGCCGGTGACCTCGACATGGGCCACGCACGCGCGCTGCTGGCACTCGATGGCGCAGCGCAGATCCAGGCCGCACACCAGGTCCAGGCGCGCCGCCTGTCGGTTCGCGAAACCGAACGCCTGTGCGCGCGCCGCCAGCAGCCCGAAAAACCCGCGCGGGAAACCGCGCGACCCGAGCAGCGCGAACTCGAACGCCTGGAAAGCGAACTCGGCGAGCATCTGGGCGCGCCGGTGCACATCCGTGCCAAGGGCACCGGCAAGCGCATGCGCGGTGAAATCGCGCTGGTCTTCCACTCCGTCGACGAACTCAACGGCCTGCTCGACCTGCTGCGCAAGCCGGTTTCCTGAAGCGCGGACGCAAGTGGGCGCTCACATCCAGGCGCTCACATCCAGGCGATCAAGTCCAGGCGCCCACACCCGGGCCTTCACATCTGCGGGTCGCGCGCGAACACCCTCAGCACCGAACTGTAGGCCTGCAGCGAAGACCCGGAGAACTCGCCGGCCGACTGGAAGCCGACCAGCGGTACGTCGCCCAGCTGACTGCGCACCAGGCGCAGCTCAGCCCGCAGCGCTTCGTCACGCCGCGCGGCACAGGTCACGAACACCGCCCCGCGCACCGAACCCGAGCCCTCCGGCGGCAAGGCATGGCCGGCCGCCAGGTAGGCCTCGCGGCGCTGCTCCAGCTCGTCGCGCACGTCGGTGCACAGGCGCAGCAAGTCGCGAAGCGATTCGTGCTGGCGGCGCCGGCAGAAGCGCAGTTGCATGCCCGGCTGCAGGTCGGCGGCCAGCGCCACGCCCTGCCCGCCCGGATCGATGCCGATCAGCCCGCGCAGCACCGATCCCGCGGCGCGCGGCAGCTGCGCGTGCTGCGCCGGCCACGACAGCCCCACCACCACCTCGCGCAGGCTCGGCACCAGCTCTCGCCACTGCTCGTGCTCGCGGCTGCGCCGCGGCTGCCCAAGGTCCTCGAGCAAGGCGCCCAGCGCCGGCCGGCCGTCCAGCGCGTACACCACGTTGTCCGTGCAGCGCGTGACGGTGCGCGCGGGCCCCACCGGCTGCAAGCCCTGGCTGAGCCCGCCCAGCAGGCTCACGCGCGACGACAGCGCCAGCCCCGACACGCCTCCACGCAGCACCGCGTCGGCGAAGTGCACCCCCGAGCGAGGCGTGACCACGCCGCCCCAGACGTCGCCCGCCGCACTGCGCGCGCCGAGTTCGGCCACCAGTTCGTCGAGCTCGGCTTGCTCGGCGTCACCATGCGCCAGCAGGCTGTGCGCACCGCGCCACGCGCGCGAGGCCTGCGGCAAGGGCTGCAGCCCGGAAAACACGCGGAAGTCGCGCGGCGCAAGCTGCAGCAGCATGATCGCCACGCCGCAGGGCTCGATGTCGCGCGCTGTCGACGCGAACACGCCGGGAACGATGCCGCCGACCCAGTGCGCCACGCCGAGGCGCTCGCGCAGCCCCTGCAGCATCTGCTCGCCGATGCCGGCGAAACGCGAGTCGGCATACACCAACCCGACGTTCGGGCGCGTGATGGTATCGGCGCGCGCGCGCGCAGCGGCCACCTGGGAAACCAGGGCCTGAAGAGCCTGCGGCCAGGCCGGCAACGAAGAATGGGCGCAAAGAAAACGCATGGGAACAAGACAGAGCCAAGACGCAGGCCGAACCCGCAGCGGGCTCGCCGGCGGCACCGGACGCAGGCGGCGCACCGAGCACGGATCGGACACACCAGATGCACCCGGCACGTGAGGCACATGGCGCAGGTGGCGCACGTGGCGCACGCGGCCGGTCGCGCATGCCTGCGCGCACGGGCCGCGCAACGGGCGGAACCTGTCGCACACCGGCGCCGTCCAGCGACCGCACGACCGAACGACCGAACGACAGGACCATGGCAGCGCCGCATCGACAGCGCGCCACACCCGATGCTAGCGTCTCAGGCCTTCCCCCGCCGCATCACGTGGCCATCAGGCCGCGGCGTTCAGCGCGACCTGCGGGTAGCCGCCGGCGCCCGCTTGCGCGCAGGAGCCTTGGCCGGCTCTGCCGGCCTGGCGTCGGCGCCGCGGGAGGCTCGGCGCCTGGTCGAGCCGGGCGCGCTGGCTGCCGCCGCCTGCGGCTCGGGCTGCGAATCCTGCCCGGCGCCTGCCGCCATGGCCCACGGACTTTCGCGCAGCGCTTCGGCCGCCACCTTGCCGAACTGCTCGCTGACCGCGCTCCACCACTGCATGGGGTCGATCAGCCCGGGAATTCGGGGCGCCTCGGAGGCGGGCTCCGCAGCGGGCTCCGACGCGGGCTCGGAGGCGGCTTGCGCGCCAGCTTCCGCGGCCGCGTTCGCTGCGCCGGCCGGCGAACCCTGCGCGGCCGCCCGCGAGGCAGCGCCCATGGCCTGCGCGCCGGCGCGCATGGCCTCGCCCATGTGCGCCGCCAGGTCGCCCATGTCCACGTTCATGGTCTTCAGGGTCGACAGGGTCATGCGCTGGACCTCGAGGGCCTGGATGGTCGCCTGCGTCAGGCGCACGTTGGCTTCCAGCCACTGCAGCACCGCGCGCAGGTCGACGATCTTGCGCTCGATCTCCTCGGCGTCGAGGGTCGGAGCCATCCAGCTGGCGAAGCCCGAAGGCATCCCCGAGCCTTTCAGCAAGGATTGGAAAAAGTCCATCGCCGCGTTGGATTGCGGCCCGGTATAGGGGTTCATGGCAGGAGCGCGACGCGCTGTCACGCGCCGCGGAAGTGGGCAACGGATCACCCAGCATACCGTCACAGGCGACGCCTGATCATCCCCCTCATTCGATGGTCCGCGACACGCCGCTGCACAATGTTTCGATGAGCACCGGTCCCCGCCTGTCCGCGCGGCCCGCCGCACGCCGGCAGGCGCGTCGCTGGCGCGTGGCCGGATGGCTGCTGCCCGTGCTGATGCTGCATGCACTCGCGCTATACGGCCTGTCGCGCTCGCTGCAAACCCCGTCGCCCGACGAGCTGCCGCCGGTGCTCTACACCAGGGTGCTGCTGCCGCAGGCGACACCAGCTGCGCCCGCCGCGCCGAGCGCCGGCAGCCGAGAGCAGGCGCTGCCGGACGCGGTGCGAAGCGCCGGCACCACGCTGCTCGCGCAGCAACAGGTCGCGCAGCGCCCGGACCGCGCGCCCTCGCGGCAGCCGTCGAGCGCCACCGGCGCGCAGCGCGCACGCGGCGATCGCAGCGCCAGCGGCCCGGCCCCGCAGGCGCCTCGCCGCGCCGCTTCGTCGCCGCGGGCGTCGCCGTCGGACGCGGCTTCGCGTGCGCCACCCGCTTCGGCGCCAGCGCAGGCGTCGGCTGCTGCGCGCGCCCCGGCGCCAGCACTCGCGTCGATGCCACCATACGCGTCGGGGCCGGCACATGCGTCGGCCCCGGCGCAGGCCTCGCGGGTCGCGCATGGGCCCGCGGCCGTGCCCGGCTCGGCACCCGCGTCGTCCGCCGCCGCGCGCACGCAGGCGGCGCGCCAGCCTGCGTGGCCGCCATCGACGCGCCTGGATTTCGCGCTCACCGGCTACTACCGGGGCGCGTTGCACGGCAACGGTCAACTCGAGTGGCGGCTTGACGGCTCGCGCTATTTCCTGCGTCTGTCGGGGTCGGCACTGATCGACTTCGCCTACACCAGCAGCGGCAGCATCGACGGCGCCTGGCTGGCCCCCGCCCAGTACTCCGAGCAGGTGCTGTTGCGTCGCAAGACGGTCGACTTCGATCGCAGCGCCGCGCTGCTGCGCTTTTCCGCGATGGCCGGCACGATGCCCATCCCCGAGCACCTGCAGGACAGCGCCAGCGTGTTCATGCAGTTGTCGCAGGCCCTGCGAACGCGCCCGCAGGACTTCGCAGCCGGGCGCGAGATCGGCCTGCTGGTGGCGCGCCCCACCGGAACCACCACGTGGACCTTCCGCATCGCCGGGCACGCCGACGTGCGCACCGGGGTCGGGCACCTGGACTGCTGGCACCTGGTGTACGACCCGCCGGCCGACGCCGACATGGGCGCCGAGGTCTGGCTGGCGCCGGCGCTGCAGGACCTGCCGGTGCAGATCCGGCTGCGCCACGGCAGCGACGACTACCTGCTGTTCACGCTGCGCCACGCGCTGCAGCAGGGGGCCGGCCCGAAGCCTTGATTTCGGGGCCGACGGCCCCAACTGCAAGGCGAGGCAGCCACGGATCTGTCCGCGACGGCGCATATCACCCTACGAGGCCCGCCATGCACACCATGATCTACGACTCCGACGCCTTCAGCGTGTTCCAGCTCGACTGGGATCGCGCCGCGGCCAGCGAGCACGAAAACGCCCTGCAAACGGGCGGCTACGAGATCGTCGACAAGTTCGCGCGCAAGGAGATCTTTCTCGAAGGCAGCGTGGCCGACGGCTTCCGGCGTCGCGTGCACAGCCTGATGCAGGGTTCGCCGACCACCGACGACATCGACGAATTCCTCGACGGCTTCTCGGCGCTGTCGCGCCTGAACCTGCACGCCCACTGACGCGGCCGGCCGGCCCCCCGCGACGGGGGGCCGGCCGGGGTCGCGACGCCCCGGAAAAGCTTGCTTTGCATCAAGGCAAGTTCCTGTCGAACCCATAGACTGGGTCGCCATGAACGCCCTCGTTGCTACCCCCGCTGAGCCGCCGCGCACGGCAGGCGCCACACAAGGCGCCCGCGCCGAGCTGATGGTGCGCGTGCTCAAGGCCATGGCGCACCGCGAGCGCCTGGCCATCCTGTGCCTGCTGCTGGACGGCGAAATGTGCGTGCGCGATCTCGAACATGGCGTGGGAATGCGTCAGGCTGCGCTGTCGCAACAATTGTCCCGGCTGCGCGCTGAGAACATCGTCGAGGCCGTACGCCACGGCCGCTTCATGCTGTACCGGCTCAAGACCGCGCAGATCCAGGCCGTGGTGCGCGCCGTGTGCCGGGAGATTCCCGCGGCCTGAGCGCCGGGCGCTGCCCGGCGCCGTCGGGCTCACCAGGTGCCGTGCAACCCCCAGTAGATGATGAACACCGCCACCAGCGTGGACAGGGCCCATGCCCACGGCGGCATCATCATCCACAGGCGCTCGACCATGCCATGCGGCACGAGCTCCGGCTCGCCCCGCACGTGACGCTCGAAGCGCCCGAAGAAATCCTCGATCAGCCCGCGCACCGCGCTGTCGACCAGCGGCTGCCCCATCTGGGCGATGGCGCCTCCTACCTCGGCGCTGGCCTGGTACTGCAGCTGCGTCCCGCCGCCCCCCGGCTGCAGCGCGATCAACGCGCGGCCGATGCCGAAGCCGGCGTGGCCTCCGTTGCCCTCGAAGCGCAGCACGTAGCTGTGCGGGGGATTCACGTCCTCCAGCACCAGGGTGCTGGAAAACCGCGTCCTGTGCCCGGCGATGTCGAGCTCCTGCACGACGTCGAAATGCCCTGGACCCGTCTGCACCAGCTTTTCGCAGCCGGGGATGCACGCTCGCAGAACCGCGGGGGAATTCAACGCCTCCCAGGTCTGGTCGGGGCTGAGGGGAAGGTGGCGCTTGCCTTGAACGTCCATGGTCGGTCTCGCGGAAGGGTGGCGCGCGGACCCGGTCCAGGCCCTCGCTATATACGTACGTTCTTATATTGTTGCGAGTCGTGACTGGTTTCAAGCTGCAACGCAACATTCCGCGGGTAAATACTCCCTAGGGATTTCATCGATGCCTTCGCGGGCCTCCCGCGCGGCAACCCCATGCCCCAAGCAGGGCCTGCGCGAGCCGCGGCACGCTACAGTAGAGCGCCATGAACATCGTGATCCTCGACGACTACCAGGACGCCGTGCGCAAGCTCGCATGCTTCGAGCGGCTCGCCGAACATGACGTCAAGGTCTTCAACAACAACGTCAAGGGCGCCGGACAGCTTGCCGTGCGCCTGCGCGACGCCCAGGCGGTGGTGCTCAACCGCGAACGCACCGCGCTGACCGCGGCGCTGCTCGCGCGCTGCCCGAAACTGCGCCTGGTGGTGCAGACCGGGCGCATCGGCGGGCATGTCGACGTCGACGCCTGCACGCGCATGGGAGTGGCCGTGCTCGAGGGCAGCACCGACCCCGCTCCGACGGCCGAATTCACCTGGGCGCTGATCATGGCGGCGATGCGCCGCATCCCGCAGTACGTGGCCAGCCTCAAGCAGGGGGCGTGGCAGCAGTCGGGCTTGAAGTCCCAGTCGATGCCGGTGAATTTCGGCCTGGGCCAGCGCCTGGCGGGCAAGTCGCTGGGCATCTGGGGTTACGGCCGCGTGGGCAGGCTGGTCGCCGGTTACGGCCGGGCCTTCGGCATGCGCGTGCTGGTATGGGGCAGCGACGAGTCGCTGCGTCGCGCCCAGGCCGACGGCATGACCGCGGCGGCCGATCGCGAGCACCTGTTCACCGACAGCGACGTGCTCAGCCTGCACCTGCGCCTGCACGAGTCGACGCAAGGCATCGTCACGCTGGCCGACCTGTCGCGCATGAAACCCGATGCGGTGCTGGTCAACACCGCGCGCGCCGAGCTCATCGCCCCCGACGCGCTGGTGGCCGCGCTCAACCGCGGACGCCCGGGAATGGCGGCGGTCGACGTGTTCGAGTCCGAGCCCATCATGCGCGGCAACCCACTGCTGCGCCTGGAGAACGCGATCTGCACCCCGCATATCGGCTACGTCGACGACCTGCACTACGAGCACCTGTTCGGCCAGGCCTTCGACTCGATCTCGCGCTTCGCCGCCGGCGCGCGCGACAGCGTGATCAACCCGGACGCGCTGCGCCACGCGCACTGGACCAGCTGAGCCCGCCGGGCGCAGGCGTCACTTGCCGATGCAAAAGCGCCCGAAGATGTCCCCGAGCAGATCGTCGGCACTCACCTCGCCGGTGATGCCCATCAGCTCGACATGGGCCAGGCGAAGCTCCTCGGCCAGAAGTTCCAGCGCCGGCTGGCTTGCGCCGAGCCATTTCACGGCCTCGCCAAGATGCCCGGCACAGGCCTGCAAGGCCTGCACATGCCGCGTGCGCGCCAGGAACACCCCGTCCGGCACCGACTGCCAGCCGCAACGCTGCAGCAGCTGACGGCGAAGCCCGTCGAGGCCCTGCGCGTGGCGCGCCGACAGGCGCGGGCCCAGCAGCGCTTGGGCGTCGAGGCCCAGTTCATCGGCCAGCACGCGCATGCCGTGCAGCGCGGCCGCATCGGGCAGCGCATCGTTCTTGTTCCACACGTGCAGCAGCTTCGTCGCCGCGACGCCTTGTTGCAGCAGCTGGCGCTGGATGCGCGCCTCCTCGGCCCGGTATGCGGCCTGCTCCAGGCGACCCAGGTCGTGCAGGAACAGCACCGCGTCGGCCTGTGCGATGGCTTCCCAGCTGCGCTGCACGCCGATGCTCTCGACGGCGTCCACGGTGTCGCGCAGACCGGCGGTATCGATGACGTGCAATGGCACGCCGTCGATCTGGATCGACTCGCGCACGCGGTCGCGCGTGGTCCCGGCCACGTCGGTGACGATCGCCAGCTCGGCCCCCGCCAGCGCATTGAGCAGCGAACTCTTGCCCACGTTGGGCTGGCCGGCGAGCACCACGTGCAGGCCCTCGCGCAGCAGCGCACCCTGGCGGGTGCGCTCGAGCAGCCCCCGCAGCGCCTGCTGCAGGGCCAGCACGCGCTGCTGCACCCCATGAGCCTGCACGAACTCGATGTCCTCTTCCGGGAAGTCCAGCGTCGCCTCGACCAGCGCGCGCAATTCGCGCACATCGTCGGCCAGGCGCCTGACCTCGGCCGACATCTCGCCCGCCAGCGCGCGCTGCGCGCCCAGCACCGCGGCGCTGCTGCTGGCGTCGATCAGGTCGGCCACCGCCTCGGCCTGCGCCAGGTCGAGCTTGCCGTTGTGAAAGGCGCGCTGCGTGAACTCGCCCGGTTCGGCCACCCGCAGGCCCTGCCCGGCGCCCAGCTCCAGCAAGCGCGTGAGCAAAAGCTGCAGCACGGCCGGTCCGCCGTGCACCTGCAGCTCCAGAACGTCCTCGCCGGTATACGAATGCGGCGCCGGGAACCACAGCGCCAGGCCGGTGTCGATGACCTGGCCACGCGCGTTGCGAAACGGCAGCAGCGTGGCGTGCCGCGGCTGCAGCTCGCGCCCGCAGGCCGCGCGGGCCAGCGCGCGCAGGTCACGCCCGGAGGCCCGCACGATGCCCACCGCGCCGCGCCCGGCGGCGGTGGCCACCGCGGCGATCGGCTCGCCGTGGCGCGCCAGCAGGCTCATCGAGGCCTCCCCGTCGCCCCGGTCACTTGGGCGAGGAGAACTCCGGCACGCCCATCTTGCGGTTGATGAACCACTGCTGGGCGATCGAGAAGATGTTGTTGGTCAGCCAGTACAGCACCAGCCCGGCGGGGAAGAAGAAGAACATCACCGAAAACGCCAGGGGCATGATCCACATCAGGCGCGCCTGCATCGGGTCGGGCGGGGTCGGGTTGAGCTTGACCTGCAGGAAGGAGGTCGCGGTCATGACCAGCGGCAGCACGTAGAACGGGTCCTTGGCCGACAGGTCGTGGATCCAGCCCAGCCAGGGCGCGCCACGCAGCTCGACGCTGGACAACAGCACCCAGTACAGCGCGATGAACACCGGGATCTGGATCACCACCGGCAGGCAGCCGCCGAGGGGGTTGATCTTCTCCTTGCGGTACATCTCGACCATCGCCGCGTTCATCGCCTGCGGGTCGTCCTTGAAGCGTTCGCGCAGCGCGGTCATGCGCGGGCCCACGGCCTTCATGCGCGCCATCGAGCGATAGCTGGCTGCCGTCAGCGGGAAGAACACGAGCTTGAGCAGCACGGTCAGCCCGATGATCGACCAGCCCCAGTTGCCCAGCAGGCGATGCACCTGCTCGAGCACCCAGAACAGCGGGCGGGCGATGATGGTCACCCAGCCGTAGTCGCGCACCAGCTCGAACCCCGGCGCCAGCGACTCCACCTGCTTCTGCAACTCGGGGCCGACGAACAGACGCTGGCTCGACTCGGCCTGCGCGCCGGCGGCCAGCCTGGGCAGGCTCAGCATCACGCCGGTGGCATACAGGCCTCCCGGAAGCTTGCGCAGATAGAACTCGCGCGGGCCCTTGAAGGGCTGCGGCAGCCAGGCCGTGGCGAAGTACTGCTGCACGATGGCCGCCCAGCCGTCGTCGGCATGGATGGTCTTGGGCTGGTCGGCGAAGTCCTTGAACTCGAATTTCTGGAACTTGGACGAGCTGTCGTACACCGCCGCACCGTAGAAGGTGTGATAGAAGTGCGTGCCCTTGGAGGGGTCGTCAGCGTCGCGAACGAGCTGCAGGTACAGCTGCGGCTGCACCGAAGTGTCGCCCTTGTTGACCACGGTGTCGCGCACGTCGATGGCGTAGCTGCCGCGATGGAAGGTGTAGCTGCGCGTGAGCTGCAGGCCGCCGACCACCGGGGAGCGAAAACGCACCGTCAGGGTGTCGGCCTGGCCCATGTCGAGCGGGCCGGGCAGCAGGGTCATCGGGGTTTCGTGGTTCGGAAAATCGCCCCCGACCAGACCGCTCTGCGCCACATAGGTGTGGCCCGGAGCATCGTCGAACAGCAGCATCGGCTTCGACGAGTCGCCCTGGGCACCGTACTTGAGCAGGCGCGCATACACCACGCTCGCGCCGCGGCTGGAGAACTTCAGGTCCAGCAGGTCGGTGCGCACGGTGGTCAAGGTCGCCGGCTGGGCCGCTGCGGACGCTGCGCCCGCCACCGGAGCCGAAGCGCCCGAACCGCTGGCCAGCGCCGACGGCACCCCACTGCCCGCCGCCGCCGGGGCGCTGGCGGTGGTCTGCGCCGGTTCGCCGAACAGACCGCTTTCGCCATGCGAACGCAGCCAGGAG
>JAKCDM010000091.1 GCA_021841865.1 Pseudomonadota bacterium | reverse complement strand
CACGACTGCCCTGCCAGGTTGACCCAGCGCAACGCCACGGCCGCGCTCGAAGCTAAGGTGGGAACACGGCAGATCGCGAGCCGTTCCCGCGGTGCGAAGTTGCCCCGGCGCATGGACTTGGTGCAGGCAGACGACGATGTTATGGCAGCGTCCTGATCAGCAGGAACAACCCTTGTGGCGGCTCGGGGTGCGAATCGAGAGCGCGGACGACGCCCGGCGCTTGAGCTGGCTGGTGCGCCAGTGCGGCGAGGCGCGAGTTCGCGCCGCCGCGCGGCGGCGCACCGCGGACCTGGCGCCGCGCCCGCAGGCGGTTGCCGCCGAACTCCGCGTCGAACTTCCCGAGGAGGGCGGGGCCGACTGGATGCCTCAGCCGCGCTGGCGCGCGTGGCCGGCGAACGTGTCGAGCAGGCTGTAGCCGGCCGGAACGTGCTGGTGGCTCTGGGTCTCGAGCTCGAGCATGCGACGCTCCAGGTCGCCGAGGTCGCTGGCCTGGGCCAGGTAGGCCTCGTCCAGGCGCTGCTGCGGGTCGAAGTGGATCAGTTCGTCGAGGAATTTGGCGGGGTTGAACATGATGGTCTCCCTTGTGGGGGGCTTGTGCCCGGTTTCGGGCGTTGGGGTTAACCCTAATATAGGCGCCTGAATCCGGAGTGCCAAGCGCTTTTCATCGCATGTTGTGAAAAGGCATCGCACGATGCGAAGTCTGCCGCTGCCTGCCGGGTGACGCCGCAACAAGCACAATGGGGGGCATGAACATCCAGCTTGCCTCCGATCTCCACCTGGAGCGCCTGGCCGCGCGCTTTCCCGGGCAGACGCTGATCGAGCCGGCCGTCGATGCCGACCTGCTGGTGCTCGCCGGGGACATCGCGCCCGCGCTGGACACCTTGCGCTTGTTCGCCCGCTGGCCCGTGCCGGTGATCTATGTGCCTGGCAACCACGAGTTTTTCGATACCGACTGGCAGGAAACACGCCGCGCGCTGAGGCAGGCCGCGCAGGGTACCCGCGTGACCGTGCTCGACGGTGATGAGTGGGCATGGCGCGGGGTGCGCTTTCTGGGCTGCACGTTGTGGACCGACTATTGCCTGGACGGCCAGGCGCATCAGGCCGAGCGCATGCGCGGCTGCGCCGAGCGCATCCGCGACCACGCGGTCATCCGCTGCGGTCACGAGTCCTTCTCTCCACGCCACGCGCTGACCGAGCACCAGCGCTGTCGCGACTGGCTGCAAAGCTGCCTGTCGCGCCCCTTCGACGGCCCCACGGTGGTGGTCACGCACCACGCGCCGAGCGCGGGCTCGGTGCATGAGCGTTTCGCCGACCACCCGGTGAACGCGGCCTACGCCAGTCGGCTCGAATCCCTGGTCGCGCGGGCGCACGCGTGGCTGCACGGGCATGTGCACGACAGCTTCGACTACCGGGTGAGCGGCGCCGAAGGGTCGATGGGCCGTGTCGTCGCCAACCCCCGTGGCTACGCGCGCCGGCGCGAGCAGGCCGGCAGCGTGGCGGAACTCGAGTTCGAGAATCCCGCCTTCGTTCCGCAGTGCCTGGTGCGGTTGTGATCGAGCCGCGTCGCCCGGCCCGGCGGCAGTCCTACGCAGCAGTTGTTTCTCGGTGGCGCCTGCGCCGCTGCTTTTCCTCGTACATGGCGTCGTCGGCGGCCTGCAGCAGCGTCTGCGGCCGGGCCTGGGCGCCGCGGGCGACAGCCCAGCCGATGCTCGCGCGCAGCATGTAGGGTTGCCCGCATACGCTCACGTCGCGGTCGACCGCGGCGCGCAGGCTTCGCACGACGTCGCCGGCATCCTCGTCGCTCGAAAGTTGCAGCAGCACGACGAATTCGTCCCCCGCAAGGCGCGCGACCAGGTCGTCGTGACGCACGGCGCCACGCAGCAGTCGTGCGAGCTCACGCAGCGCGGCGTCGCCGCAGGCATGGCCGCGCTGGTCGTTGAGTTGCTTGAGGTCGTCGGCGTCGCAGAACACCACGGCCACGGCCGAGTTGCGCTCCGCGGCGCGCTCGCAGGCCTGCTGCAGCGCCTGTTCGAAGCTGCGGCGGTTGGGAAGGTCGGTCAGCGGATCGTGCAACGCCAGCTGGCTCATCGCGTGCGCCTGCTGGCGAGCCTCGGTGATGTCGTGGGCGATCACGAACACGCCGTCCCCGGATTTCATGATGTAGCGGCGCAGCCATTTCTGCCCGGCGCTGCTGGTCACGCAGGGAGACTCGAATTGTTGCGGGCGCCCGCTGCGCAGCACCTCATGGAAGCGCTCGAACAGCTCGCTCGCATCGGAGGCATCGGCCGCGAACCCGGTCAGGCGCCGTCCCACGGCCTCGGCCGGCACGGTGCCGAAATTGCCGGCCGCCGCCGCGTTCACGTAGCTGACGCGAAAGTCCGTCACGCGCCCCGCATGGTCGCGTACGGCCTCGAATACCGCCAGGGCCTCCTGCGCCGTGTCCGCCGCGGCGTGGAAATGTTCGAAGTGTTCCTGTGCATCGCGCAGTGCCTGGTCCAGGCGCCGGGACAGCGGGCTGATCAAGCCGCGCAGTGCCCAGGTGCCCAGCGCGACCACGAGCACGAACAGCGCGCTGAGCTGGCCGAGCGCGGCGCGCACCGGACGCACGACCTGCTCCGACGGCACCACGAGGACCATGCGCAGCCCCCATGGACCGAGGGGCGCGGAAGCCAGCATGCCGGGGCTGCCCTGCCACGTCAGGCCGTCGCTCGTGCCCGCGTCGACGGTATTGCCGCGCTCGCGCATCTGCTCCAGAAAGCCCGCACTCGGCGGGCCGCTGCGCGGCTCGCCGGCGAGGCATCGGGGAGCCGGGAGGTCGACGCGGCAGAGCATGCTCTGCTGGCCGGGCCACAGCACGGGGGCCTGCAGCATCTGGGTCATGCGCGGCAATTCCTGCTGCAGCAGCAGCTGGCGTCCTCGTGCGTCGAGTTCGATCCGGGTCTGCAACACGAAGCCCGCATCGCCGCGCAGCAGCGCAGCGCCGGCTACTCCACGCAACGGGAACACGGGCCCGTTCGGCTTCGTCGGCTGGCCGAACGACGCCAGCACGTTTGCGTGCGCGTCGACCATGCGTACCGAGAAATTGTCATGCCACAGCTCGGGGTGGCGCTCGAAGGCTTCGATCCACGCGCGGTCGCCGGGAGTCGCCGCTGCGCGTGCCTGCGCCAGCGAGCGCAGCAGTTCGCCCATCGCGGCAGTGTGCGCGATGCCGTGAGCGATCTCATCGCGCATCGCGCGTTGGCGCAGCTCGAGCAGGGTGCGCACGGCATGATGCTGCCCTGACTGGATCTGCCTTTGCATGATGGCCAGCGCGCCCAGCGCGATGCTGGCGGTGCACAGTATCAGCACGCTCATCGCCCAGACACCCAATTGCGCGGCCTGGCTGATGCGCGCCAGCTCCCGGCGCCGGACGTTGTTCCAGGCCGCTACCAGCGCGAGTGACAGCAGCAACTGGCAGGCCGCGCTCAGCGATGGCGGCGAGCCTGCGCCGGCGGCCAGCGGCGACAGGCGCAGGCCCATCGTCTGCGCGGCGAGCGTCAGCGCGCCGATCACTCCCACGCCGATGAAAAAGTGCAGCGCAGACATGCGGGCGCGCGCATGGTGTCCGAACGATTGCGCACCCAGCCCGAGTCCGAGCAGCACCAGGCTCAGGCCCACCTCGGGGGCGGGGCGGCCGGGGTGAGTCGCGGCGGCGAGCAGGCTCATGTGCAGCGGCGCGAAGTCGACGCCGAGATTCCGGTGCGTGAGCCATTCCAGGCTCGTCGCCACCCCCAGCGCGAGGGTCAGCAGCCCGCCCAGCCGCAGTGCCAGCAGCAGGTGGGCCGGCGCCAGGCGGCCGCGCAGCAGCAACAGCGTGGACACCATCAGCAGTGCCAACGCGACCGACAGCATCATCGGTGCCCCTGGCAGGCCATGCAGCAGGCTGTCGCTGCCGAGCAGCCAGCCGAGGGCGGTGGCGCCGCTGCAAAGCGCCACGAGCGCCGCCGCCGGGAGTTCCAGGCGGGCCATCCAGGCGACGAATCGTGACGGTGGAGAGGGCGGGGAGGCAGGCATCGCTGCGGCGGGTCGAGGCGGCAAGTCCGACGCGTCCTGCAAGCGGACGCGGGGCCGATCCGGCATGGGGCGTGGACCTTGCCTCACGCTGTGGATCGAAGTTGTCGGCAGAATATGCGGTGCGCCCTGATTCGCTTGCGCAATAGTTCACGTTCTTCCGATTTCTTGACGGGGATTTCCAGTTCAATTCGGCCTGTGGTCCAAAAATTCGGAATGAACGGAGCTTGAATGGATTACGTACAGGGGCAGGTCCGTCGCGTGGACTCCATCGGGCGCGCCTCGAGCGCGCTGATGCAACGCTACTGGGTGCTCGTGCTGGGGTTTCTGTTGTGCGTGGGCGGTGCGTCGGGCTACTACCAGTGGGGCGCCGTGCAGCGCAATGTGCGCTCATTGCTGCTGGCCTACGCCGGCGAGTACGCGGCCCGGCTCGAGGTGCGCATGGACGGGTTCCACCATCTGCTGGCGGCCACGGCCTCGCAGCTGCAGGCGTCGTCCGACCCGGTGGTGCAGGGTGCCGTGATGCAAGGCCTGTTGCGGCGCGATGCGCACTTCCGGGCGGTCGCGCTGCTCGACGCGCGGGGCCGGCCCCTGCGCATGGTCGGCGACCTGCAGCGATACCCGGCGCAGGACAAGCGCCTGAGCCCGCTGACCCGCGCCGCGTGGCGGGGCTGTCCGGGGGACAGCGAGCAATGCGTCGCGCCTCCGGTGCTCGATGGCCGGCCCCAGCAGAGCTACCTGGTGGCCAATCTGTGGCGCCTGCGGGCTGTGCCGGGCGGCGCGCGCTGGCTGGTCGTGGTGCGCGCGCAGGTGCACCAGAGCCTGCTGCGGGGCTTGCGCGAACCGTATCCCGACGCAGCCATCCTGGCGTTGCGCACCGACGACCACCTGCTGCAGATGCGCAACCCGGCGCCTTCGCGCCGCGATTTCGGTTTCGCGCAGACCGGGGTGCTGGTGCACGAACTGGGCCTGCACCCCAAGGCGTGGCAGGGGACCTTCGTCGGCACGCCGACGGCGGTGGCGAATCGCGTGCTGGGCGTGTACGTGCGGCGCCCGGACCTGCCTTTCGTGATTGCCGTCAACGTGCCGTTGTCCACCGTGTACACGACCTGGCTGCGCGCGATGGCGCCGATCCTCGGCGCGCTGCTGGGAAGCGCGTTGCTGGGTACCGTGCTGCTGCGCCGAGGCCTGCGCGGCTTGCGCGATGCCGAGGTGGCGCGCGAACTCACGCACGACGCATTGCGCGAGCAGATCCGCTTCAACAAGGACCTCGCGCTGCGCGACGCGCTGACCGGGCTGCTCAACCGGCGTGGCATGGACGGCATCGTCGCCGAAGCGCTGCAGCAGGCGCGCGCCAGCGCTCGGGGCTTCGGCATGATCCTGTTCGACCTCGACCGCTTCAAGGTGCTCAACGACTCCTACGGCCACCAGGCCGGCGACGAGGTGCTGCGCGCCGTCGCCTCGCTGCTGCGCCGGCAGCTGCGCCCGCAGGACGCTGCTGCCCGATGGGGCGGCGAGGAGTTCCTGCTGCTGCTTCCCGACCTCGACGCAAAGCAGACCGAGCAGGTGGCCGAACGTTTGCGCACGGCCATTGCCGACGAGGTGGTGGTCCACCGCGGGCAGGCGATCCACCTGACTGCCAGTTTCGGCGTCGCCGCCTGGGACGGCCCTGGCTGTACCAGCGAGCGATTGCTTTCGCGCCTGGATTCGCTGCTCTACGACGCCAAGCGTTCGGGACGCAATCAGGTGCGCCATGCGCATGCCCACCAGGGTGCCAGCCTGTCGATGGGATCGAGGCTGCAAATGGCCTTGCAGCAGCAGCGCCTGCGCGTGGCGTACCAGCCGCTGGTGGACCTGCGCAGCGGTCAGGTCGTGGGTCACGAGGCCCTGGCGCGGGTGCTCGGCAGCGACGGCGAGGTGCTGGATGCGGCGAGTTTCATCGACGCGGCGCACAGCCTGCGGCTGGAGCATTGCATCGACCAGGTGGTGTCGCGCCAGGCGCTGGCGCGCTGCGTGTGCCGGGCCCGCGACGGTGAGCCCACCGTCAAGCACATGATCAACTGCTCGGCCGATTTCCTGTCCCGCCCGGAGCTCGTGCGCGACTTGCTCGACGGTGCGCGACGCGCCTGCGCCGGCCTGTCTCCGGCCATGGTGCCGTGGCCCAAGCCGATGGTGATCGAGATCACCGAAAGCCAACTGCTTGGAAATTTGCAGGAAACGCGGGAAATGCTCCAGCCGTTGGTGGATTTTGGTTTCGAACTCGCTGTGGACGATTTCGGCAGCGGATATTCGTCGTTCCTGTATCTGCTCGATCTTCCCGTGCGTTATCTCAAGATCGACAAGGAACTGGTCCAGCGCGCCGTGCTCGACGCGCGTGCCCGCGCGATGGTGGAGTCCATCCGCGGCATGGCTTCGGGGCTCGGGTTGATCACCGTCGCCGAGGGCATCGAGACCCAGCAGTGCTTCGAGTTGATGCGCCGGCTCGGCGTCGACTGGGGGCAGGGCTTTCTCTGGGGGCGTCCGGAGATCGCCTGACAGGCTGCCGGCAGGCTCGTGCCTCAAGTTCGAGCCGCGCGTGTCGTTACTGGAACACCAGGCTCGGCGGCGCGCTGCAGGGCGCGCTCGGGATCGACCCGGCTGACGCGCTGCCGAACCATGCGATAACCTGCCGCATGCCGGGACGAGCCGACGGCTCGGGCGGCGTCCGGGCGTCGCGACCCCGATTCGAACTCCAAGCTCCCATGGCCACGTCCACCCTTCATCCTGCTGCCCTGCTTGCCTTGCGCCAGGTGCTGGCGCCGCTGCCGAGCTGCGAAATGGTCATCGAGGCCAATGGCGCAGCCACCGGGAGTCGCATCGCGATGCTGAATCCGCCGGCGCGCAGTTCGCTGCAGCCGCTGGGCGTGGACGAGGGCGCCGCGCTGACGGCGTGGATCGAGGCCCTGGGGATCGATGCCGCCCTGTGCATGGGAGCGCTGCGCGAGCTGACCTCGTCGGAGCGCGAAAGCGTCGAGTTGCGCTGCGCCGCCACACAGGCCACGCTGCTGCTGCGCCTTCGTTGCCTGCGCGACGAGCAGGGGGGCATCGCCGGCTTCCATGTCTCGTGGCAGCCCGAGTCGCCGGCCGGCGTCGGGTCCGTATCGCCCGCATCGGCCCAGGCGCTGCGCCTGGTGGAGCAGTTGCTGCAGCGCCCGGTGAAGGCTGATTCGCAGCGTATCGACGAATTCGACGGTGCGCCGCGCGAGATCCTGGCCTTCCTGCGTGAGAAGGCCCTGGCGTGGGAGAAGGGGTCGACCAAGGTGGGTCTCGCCGCGGCTCGGGGATATTTTTCCCCCAAGGGCTCGGTGCAGGTGTTCAAGGCCCGCCAGAGCGAGCAGGACAGCCTGATCGCGCATGTCGGCCAGAGCGTGCACCATGTGGTCGAGGCCAACCGCGCGATGGAGAGCAACATCGCGCAGGCGACCGAGCGCGCGCAGGGCATCTTCCGCGTCGCCGAGTCGCGGCAGCGCGACGTGCTCGGCGCGCGCGAACAGTTCAAGGCGCTGACCGACGAGACCGCCCGCAATGGAGAGCACCTGGATCGCATCCATGAGCATGCGCAGGGCATCACCCGCGTGCTGCACGTGATCCAGGACATCGCCGGCCAGACCAACCTGCTGGCGTTGAACGCAGCGATCGAGGCGGCACGCGCGGGAGAGGCCGGACGAGGTTTCGCGGTCGTCGCCGACGAGGTGCGGCGCCTGGCGACGAAGGCGGCGCAGACCGTGGTCACCGCCGGCGAGTCGATCGAGGCGATTCGGGAATCGGTGGCGGTCGCACGCCAGGCCTCGCGCACCCTGGGTGAAGCGGTGGGCCGCAGCTCCGAGCAGATGGGAGGGGTCCTGCAGGGCTTCGCCGAGATCCGCGACGGCATCGAACGCAACCAGGGGGTGTTCGACGAGATCACCCGCCTGAGCCAATCGGCGCAGCAGGTCATCGGTGAATTGTCGACCAGCTTCGAGCAGATGGCGGCCGGGATCCGCCAGGCCAACGAGGAAGGAATCCAGGGGGCCGAGGAGATCTCGTCGCAGTTGCTCGAGACGCTCAACGAGAACAAGGTGTTGCTCGAGATGAATCTCGATTTCGACACCGGCTCGGAGCTGAGCGTGGCGTCGCGTGCCGCGCTCGACGGCGCCGCGCAGGTCGGCCGCGAACTGGAGCGGGCGCTGGCCGACGGCGTGATCAGCGAGGCGGACTTGTTCGACGAGCAGTACGTGCCCGTTCCGGGCACGCAGCCGCCGAAATTCCGGACCCGTGCCTGCGATGTGTTCAAGCGTCGCGTGCAGCCGCTGCTCGACCAGACCCTGGGCCGCAGCTCGACGCTGCGCTTCGCGTTCGCGGTGGACCGCAACGGCTACACGCCGACGCACAACACCGTCTACGACAAGCCGCTGACCGGCGACCCCCAGAAGGATCTGGTGGGCAACCGGGCGATGCGCATCTTCAACGATCCGGCCGGGCTGGAAGCCGCGCACAACACCAAGCCCATTCACCTGATGATCTACGCCCGCGATACCGGCGAGGTGCTGCGCGAGCTCGACGTTCCGATCCACGTGGGGTCGCGCCAGTGGGGGAATCTGCGGGTCGGATTTCCGTAGCGCGGCGTGAGGCATGCAAAAAGGGCCGGCTGTGAAGCCGGCCCTTTTTGCTGGTTCCCGGCAGGACCCGCGAACGGGTCGTGCCGGCACCAACTGCGAACTCAGAACAGCGCCGCGGCCTTTTGCAGCGCGATGAACACCCCGATCAGGAAGGGGATGCCGATCGCCAGCCACGACACCAGGCCGAGCGCGCCGAACGAGCCACGTGCCGCCGTGTGGGCGCCTTCGCCGCCCTGGCGCTCGTGCTGCAGCGCCTTTTCGCGGGCCAGGTGCTCTTCGTCCATGTGGTGCTTCTCGTGCACCGGGCGGATCATCCAGTTGAGCAGCAGTCCGATCAGCAGCAGCCCGGCGAGGCTGTACAGCGTGCGGTCGTACACCAGGTTGTGAGGCACGCCGGCGTTGATCTGGGCCTGCCGCAGGTGGGCGATCAGGAACGGGCCCACGATGCCGGCGGCCGACCACGCGGTGAGCAGTCGGCCGTGGATCGCGCCCACCATCTGCGTGCCGAAGATGTCGGCGAGATACGCCGGCACGGTGGAGAAGCCGCCGCCGTACATCGACAGGATCAGGCACACGCCGACGACGAAGGCTCCGGCCATGCCCAGGTGGCCGAAGGTCGGCAGGCTGATGTACAGCGCCATGCCCAGGATGAAGAACAGCGTGTAGGTCATCTTGCGACCGATGCGGTCCGAGATGCTGGCCCAGAAAAAGCGCCCGAGGCTGTTGAACAGGCTGATCAGGCCCACCAGCCCTGCGGCCGACGCCGCCACCGCCGCCTTCTGCGCCGCGCTCAGCGTGGTGACTCCGTCGAGCCCGATCAGGTGCCCGCCGAACACGTCCTGCAGCATCGGGCTGGCCATCGAGATCACGCCGATGCCGGCGGTCACGTTGAGGAACAGCACGCCCCAGATCAGCCAGAACTGCGGGGTCTTCCACGCCACGTCCAGGTGCACGTGCTTGTCGGTGACCATCGCCTTGGACGTCTTGGTCTCGGTCCAGCCTTCGGGTTTCCAGCCGCTGGGCGGCACGCGCATGCCGAAGGCACCGAGGGACATCACGATGATGTACAGGACGCCCATGGTCATCAGGGTGGCGGCCACGCCGGCCGCGGCGTCGCCGTGGCCGTAGTGCTTCATCAGCGCCACGGCGATCGGCGCGCCGATCATCGCGCCGCCGCCGTAGCCCATGATGGCCATGCCGGTGGCCATGCCGCGCCGATCCGGGAACCACTTGATCAGGGTCGACACCGGCGTGATGTAGCCCAGGCCCTGACCGACGCCGCCGATGATCCCGCAGCCCAGCCAAAGCAGCCACAGCTGGTGCATCGACACGCCGATGCCGCCGAGCACCAGTCCGCCGCCCCAGCACAGCGCGGCGATGAACCCGGCCTTGCGCGGGCCGGCATGCTCCAGCCAGCCACCCCACAACGCGGCCGCCAAGCCCAGCACGGCGATGAACATCTCGAAGGTCGACGTCACCACCGGCACGGTCCAGTTGCAGCTGGTGGAGAACAGCAGGGTGCCGGTTCCGGCCCCCGTGCAGGTCGCTCCGGCGCCGGCGAGCAGCTTGGTCATCGGCAGCCAGAACACCGAGAAGCCGTAGGCCATGCCGATGCACAGGTGGATGGCCAGGGCCGCCGGCGGCACCAGCCATCGATTGAATCGCGGGCCTGCCACGATCCGCTCGCGAGCGAGCAGGCCGGGGGCCGCCATGGTTTGGGTCATTGCCTCAGACATTTCGTCTCCTCAGGGCTGAAACACGTGAACGAACGGATCCCGGCTACACAGGCCGAGATCTCTGGGTACGACTTTTATAACAGGATGTGACTCCTGTTTCCTATATGGTGGACCCGGGTTTCACGTCCGGAAACGGCGAAAAATTCCGAATGCCCGTTCGCTTTTATGCCCGCGATTGGAATCGCGCGGGTTTGCGCCGCGAGGCGGCGTGCGGGGAGTCGGATTGGCGGATGACGGGATCGATCGCGTGCGACGCGACCCTGTCAAACCGGATGGGGGTCATTTCGGCGCGACAGCCGCGCAGCGCGCACCGTGAATGAACAGCGCACGTTCACCGCGGACCGTCGTCATGCCGGGGATCGTGCGTCGGGCAGGCACCTCGCGCCCACCGAGGCGATGGGGCGTGCCGCGCGTTTCGCCGCAGGCGTGCTGCGACGTGGCGGGTGCATCCGGCCGCGCAAGCTCGGGCCGCAACGCTGGTGCAACGAAGCACCGGCCCCGATCGGGGGCTGGTGCGCGAAGGGTCGAGCCTGTTGTCGGGCTGCGCCGGGCCCGGCCCGGGTACCCGGCGACGGGGTCAGATCGTCCAGTGCGCGCCGATGGCCAGGTTCAGCACGATGCCGAAGGTCAGATACATCAGCAACAGCCCGGTGACGGTGTGCACGAGCCCGAGCAGCCTCCTGCTCAACGGCATGAACAGGTCGAAGCAGTAGAAGAACTCGAAAAAGTACACCGCCATCAGGCCGATGAACAACCACGCCACCGGTGTATCCCCGACGTGCGAGAACACCATGTAGCCGAGCAGCGCGACCAGAAAGAACGCGACGCACATGAAGCCGTTAGGCACGATCGACCCACCGCGGATTCGACTCAGGCCCATGGCCAGCCAGTGAATACCGAACACCGTGGTTTCGATACCGGCGGCGTACAGCGGAGCACCCTTGAACACATGGAACCAGGTCAGGCCGACCAGGATGTAGGTGCCGCACAGGAACTGCAGCATGCCCGGCATCCAGAAGCCCCACCAGCCGTTGCTGATCTCCGTGGCCTCGCTCTTGGCGGGAAAGCCGAACAATTCCTGGGGGCCGAAGATCAGGTAGCCGGTACCCAGACCGAAGAACGCAAGACCGAGCGGCACGTAGGCCGAGGTCGCAAAACTGAACACAGTGGGTGTCATGCAGTTGTCTCCTAGGTTTGTCGTCAGGCCAACATGACGGCGGGAACCCCGGGCTCCCTGTCTTGCGCAAGGATCGTTCCGCCGTCCGGTTGTCCTGGATGGATCCTAGGGTGAGCCCACCCCTGCAATTCGCAGCGTTCGGTAACAGCGCCTTCCGCGATGTGTCACGCGACCCGGATTGCGAATCGTTCAGTAACAGAAACATCTGCATGCACCGCGCAGCAGCGTGCGCGGCAGCGCCCCGCGCTGTCGCGCGCGGGCGACGGCTCCCTCTGCCGCCCAGGCCTTCGCGAGCTCCGGCTCAGGCCGGCACGCGCCTGGAGCTCCGGCCGACCGCGAGTCCGAACGCCGCCGGCAGCGCGGCCACGCCAGGCGGCAACTGCTCGGCTTCACGCTCGCGGCGCAGCACTTCGCCCGCGGCGTTGCGCAGCAACTCGACGCCCACCGGCTGCGGGTTGCGCGCCAGCGTGATCAACCCGGTCTCCCATGCCACTTCGGGTTCGACCAGTCGTACCACCTTGACGCCGTGGGGAATGCCGACGACGTCGAGCACGCTCAGCGGCAGGATCGAGCACCAGGCACCGCTGGACACATGCGACAGCAGGCTGACGATCGAGTTGGTCTCGAGGCTGGGCTGGGGGCACAGTCCGAGCTCGTCGAACACGC
>JAKCDM010000090.1 GCA_021841865.1 Pseudomonadota bacterium | reverse complement strand
ATCCCGCTGTCGAACCTGTACGAAGTGTTCGTGCTGTTCTCCTGGCTGACGACCACGCTGTACCTGTTCCTGGAGCACAAGTACCGCACTCGCGCGATGGGTGCCTTCGCCATGCTGGTGGTCAGCGCCGCGGTCGGCTTCCTGCTGTGGTACAGCCTGGTCCAGGGCGCCTACGCGATCCAGCCGCTGGTGCCGGCGCTGCAGAGCTGGTGGATGAAGCTGCACGTGCCCGCCAACTTCGTCGGCTACGGCTGCTTCGCGATCGCCGCGATGATCGGCTTCGCCTACCTGGTCAAGGTCAACGGCGAGGAAACCTCGTGGTGGAAGCTGACCCCGCTGTGGCTGCTGGGCTTCGTCATGTTCTTCGAACCCCTGGTGTTTCGCCAGGGCGGCATTTCCGAGTACTGGGGCGTGTTCGCCGGCGTGTCTGCGCTGGCCGTCGCCGGCATCCTGTACGGGCGTCGTCGCATCGCCTCGCACCTGCCTTCGCTGGAGGTCATGGACGACGTGATGTACAAGTCCATCGCCATCGGCTTCACCTTCTTCACCATCGCCACCATCCTCGGCGCGCTGTGGGCGGCGCAGGCCTGGGGCGGCTACTGGAGCTGGGACCCGAAGGAGACCTGGGCGCTGATCGTCTGGCTGAACTACGCCGCGTGGCTGCACATGCGCCTGATCAAGGGGCTGCGCGGGCAGGTCGCCGCCTGGTGGTCGCTGACCGGCCTGCTGGTCACGACCTTCGCGTTCCTCGGCGTGAACATGTTCCTGTCGGGCCTGCACTCCTACGGCAAGCTCTGATGGCGCGCGGGGCCCGTGCCCCCGCCCGCGACCCTTTCCAGGCCCGCCTCGCGCGGGCCTTTTGCTGCGCGTCGGCGATGCGGATGCGCCTAATAGTCGTGCTACCAGTAGGGTTGAAAGGCCGACTGTAAGGTTTCGGCGCGAACTCCGACTCACGAACAGGGTCTGGCGTCGCGCGAGGCGCCGCCGGACATGGTTCGCCGCGCTCTCGCAGGCCGCGGCAGTTGGAATCGTCTGGAGTGCAGGGTCATGAACAAGTGGCAACAACTCGGTTTCGAGCATCCGGTTCCGTCGGAGATCACCTCCGAGTCGGTCTATCGCGCGCGCAGGCGCCTGCTCGGCGCAGCCGGCGCGATGGCGCTGGCCGGGGCCTTGGCTCCCGGCGCCGCGCAGGCGCTGGAGGTGCCGGCGCAGGGCAGGCGTGCCCGGCTGGCCGCGCAGCGCAACGCCGAGTACTCGACCGGCGAGAAGCTCACGCCCTACGGCGACGTCACCACCTACAACAACTTTTACGAATTCGGCACCAGCAAGAGCGACCCGTCCAAGTACGCCGGCAGCCTGCGTACCCGACCCTGGACCGTGACCGTCGACGGCGAGGTGCGCAAGCCGCGCACCTTCGGCATCGACGACCTGCTGCGCCTGGCGCCGATGCAGGAGCGCATCTACCGCCACCGCTGCGTCGAGGCCTGGTCGATGGTCATCCCGTGGATCGGCTATCCGCTGTCGAGCCTGCTGGACGCCGTGCAGCCCACCGGAAACGCGCGTTTCGTCGAGTTCGTGACCCTGCTCGACCCGGCCGAGATGCCCGGGCAGAACGACGCCATCCTGCAGTGGCCCTACCGCGAGGGCCTGCGCATGGACGAGGCGATGCATCCGCTGACCCTGCTGACCTTCGGCCTGTACGGCGAATTGCTTCCCAACCAGGACGGTGCGCCGTTGCGCATGGTCATTCCCTGGAAATACGGATTCAAGGGCGCCAAGTCGATTGTCAGGATCCGCCTGGTGCGCGAACAGCCGGTGACTTCGTGGATGCGCGCCGCGCCCGACTGGTACGGCTTCTACTCCAACGTCAATCCGAACGTCAGCCCGCAGAACTGGAGCCAGGCGCACGAGCGGCGAATCGGCGACGGCGCCTTCGGCGGCCTGTTCACGCCGCGAATTCCGACTCGCATGTTCAACGGCTACGGCGAGCAGGTGGCCGCGTTGTACAAGGGCATGAACCTGACCAGGGACTTCTGATCATGGACGGCATGGTTCGCAAGTCCCCGGTGCCGCGAGGCATCCCGACCACCGCCGCGGCGCCTGCCGGGCTGCGCCTGCGCCGCGCCTTGCTGATGTCGCGCGCCACCAAGCCGGTGGTGTTCGTGCTGGCGTTGCTGCCGCTGCTGCTGCTGGTGTGGCGCGCCTTCACCATGCGCCTGGGAGCCAATCCGGAACAGGCGGTGATCTGGACCACGGGTCTGTGGGCCCTGCGCATGCTGCTGATCACGCTGGCCGTGACCCCGTTGCGCGTGATCACCGGCTGGAGCGAACTGGCGCGCCTGCGGCGCATGCTGGGCCTGTTCGCCTTCGGCTACGCGCTGCTTCATTTCACCAGCTATTTCGGGCTGGTCAACGACTTCAGTGTCGCGGAGGTCGCGCAGGACGTCGTCAAGCATCCCTTCGTGCTCGCCGGCATGACGGCCCTGCTGCTGCTGCTGCCGCTGGCGGCGACCTCGACCAACGCGATGATCCGGCGCGTCGGCGCGGCGCGCTGGCGCAGGCTGCATCGCCTGGTCTACCTGATCGCGCCGATCGCGGTGTTCCACTACTGGTGGGGCAAGCTGGCCAAGAACAACACCGCCGACCCCAAGATCTACGCCGTCGTGCTGGCCTTGCTGCTGGGTTGGCGGGTGCTGCACGCGCTGCGGGCGCGCCAGCGCGCGCGGGCGCCCGGCTGAGCCGAGCGCGCCAGGGCGCGGCTCAGGGCGCCAGCATGCGTTCGCCGCGCAGCAGGTCGTCGAGGTTTTCGCGCTCGCGGATCAGGTGCGCCTGCCCGCCGTCGACCAGCACCTCGGCGGCGCGGCCGCGGGTGTTGTAGTTGGAGGCCATGGCCATGCCATAGGCGCCGGCCGACAGGATCGCCAGCACGTCGTCCTCGCGCAGGTCCAGCAGGCGATCGCGCCCCAGCCAGTCGCCCGATTCACATACCGGACCGACCACGTCGTAGCGTCGCGCATGGCCACCGTCGCGTGCCTGCGCCGGCTCGATGCGCTGCCAGGCCTCGTAAAGCGCCGGGCGCATGAGGTCGTTCATCGCCGCGTCCACCACCGCGAAATGCCGCTCCAGCGTGTCCTTCAGCGTGAGCACGCGGCACAGCAGCACGCCGGCGTTGCCCACCACCGAACGACCGGGCTCCAGCAGCACCTGGCGGTGGCCCTGCCCGCGCGACTGCAGGCGCTCGTACAGCGCGTCGATCCACTCGCCGGGGCTCGGCGGCGTCTCGTCCGCGTAGCGGATGCCCAGGCCGCCGCCGAGGTCCAGGTGGTGCAGCGTGATGCCGTCGCGTTCGATGTCGTGCACCAGTTCGAGCACGCGGTCGAGCGCATCCAGGTACGGCCCGAGCTGGGTGATCTGCGAGCCGATGTGCACGTCGATCCCCTGCACGCGCAGGTTCGCCAGGCTGGCGCATCGCGCGTAGGCCTGGCGCGCCTGGGTCTGCGCGATGCCGAACTTGTTGTTGCGCAGGCCGGTCGAGATGTACGGATGGGTGCGCGGGTCGACGTCCGGGTTGATGCGCAGGCTGACCGGGGCGACCAGCCCCAGCTCGCCGGCCACCCGATCCACGCGTTCGAGCTCGCTCAGCGACTCCACGTTGAGGCACTGGACCCCGGCGCGCAGCGCCGCGGCGATCTCGTCGCGCGTCTTGCCCACGCCGGAAAACACCACCCGCGCGGCATCGCCGCCGGCCGCCAGCACGCGCCCCAGCTCGCCGCCGGAGACCACGTCGAAGCCCCAGCCCTGGCGCGCAAGCAGTTGCAGCACGGCCAGGCTGGAATTGGCCTTCACCGCGTAGCGCAGCGCCAGCGGGCGTCCCCGCGCGGCATCGCTGTAGGCGCGCGCCGCCTGCTCGATCCCGGCGCGTGAATACACGTACAGCGGAGTCCCGAAGCGCTGCGCCAGCTCCGACGCGGGCAGCGACTCGATCATCAGGCTGGCGCCCTGACGTGCGATCTGCGGGTGACCCGGCAGGGTTTCGGGGAGGCTGGCGGCGTGGCTCATTTCGGAGGGGGCAGGGTACGGGGAGCGCGCGCGGCGGCCGCTGCCGCGGCGCGCGCGGATGCGAAGCGCGTGTTCAGCGCGTGGGCGACGATGCAGGCGACGAGGATGCCGGCGCGGGCGCCGACGCAGCCGGCGTGGTCGGCATGCCCGAGGGGGCGGGCACCGGCTGCGGCAGATACAGCGGGCCGGTCTGCCCGCAACCGGCCAGCGCCGCGCACAAGCCCAGCAGGCTGCAACGGGCAGCCGCGCGAATTCGCGCTGGCTCGCCCCAAGCTCCTAGAATGGTGGCTTCAAGCATGCATTTCAGTGTATCAGCGGGCCCATGGAAGATCTCTCGCAATCCCGGTATCTGGACCTCGCCGAGCAGGCGCTGCGCGCGGTGGAAAACGCCGCCGACGCGGCCGAGCTCGATTCGCGGCGCGACGGTTCGGTGCTGAACCTCGAACTCGATAACGGCGAGCAGATCATCATCAACCTGCAGGCTCCCGTGCAGGAACTGTGGCTGGCCAGCAAGTCCGGCGCCTACCATTTCCGCTGGCGCGACGGGCGCTGGCTGGATACCCGCGAAGGCCGCAGTTTCGCCGATCTGCTGCGCCAGGCGCTGCGCGAACAGGGCGGCCCGCAACTCGAGTTCGACCCCAGCCTGGGCTGACAGCGCGGCAGGTGCTGCTGCGTTGCAACGGCGCCGGTTCCGGTTTTTCGCGGATTTTCCCGCGGGGAATCCCTCGTACCCCCCGGAACGCGTGGGTGATTTGCAACGAAATCTGCTCCGAGGCTGGAAAAGTTCACGGCCAGCAAAATGGTTGTTGCTAGGATCTGCAACAAACGCAGCTTTTTGAGCAAGGCGCAATCCCGGTTTGTGACGCGCACTTAGGGGCTAAACCGGAAGTTCTGGATCAACAGGGGGGCAAGTTGTCCATCTTCAGCAGCTTATTGGGCAAGCGCTATGCGCCGCTGATGGGGCTGGACATCAGCAGCTCCAGCGTGAAGTTGGTGGAGCTGGACCTCGACCAGCAGGGGCGCTACACCCTGGTGCGCTCGGCGATCGAGCCGCTCGAGCGCGGCGCCGTCGCCGACGGCAACATCGAGAAGCCCGACGACGTGGTCGAGGCGGTGCGCCGGCTGATCAAGCGCAGCGGAACTCGCACGCGCGACGTCGCGCTGGCGCTGCCGTCGTCGGCGGTGATCAGCAAGAAGATCATTCTGCCCGGGGACCTGCGCGAAGAGGAAATCGAAGTGCAGGTGGAAAGCGAGGCGAACCAGTACATTCCGTTCGCCATCGAGGACGTCGCGCTGGACTTCTGCGTGCTCGGGCCGAGCCTGGGTTCGCCGGGTGACCAGGAAGTGCTGATCGCGGCCTCGCGCCGCGACAAGGTGCTCGAGCGCCAGGCGGTGGCCGAGGCGGCAGGGCTGAAGCCGCAGATTCTCGACATCGACGCCTTCGCGTCGCGGCTCGCTGCCGGGCGCCTGATCGAGCGCCTGCCGCGCGGCGGTCACGACCTGCTGGTGGCGATGTTCGAGATCGGTGCGTCGAGCACGTCGATGCAGGTGCTGCGCAACGGCGAGACCCTGTACGACCGCGACCAGGCCTTCGGCGGCCAGCAGCTCACGCAGGCCATCGCGCGTCACTACGGCTTCTCGCAGGAGGAGGCGGAAGCCAAGAAGCGCAGCGCCGACCTGCCCGACGACTACGGCTTGCAGGTGCTCGAACCCTTCGTCGCCGGCATGGCGCAGGAGGTTTCGCGGGCGCTGCAGTTCTTTTTCCGCGCCACCCCGAACAGCAAGGTCGACTACATCCTGCTGGCCGGCGGCACGGCCGCGCTGGCCGGGCTGGTCGAGCGCATCACGGAGCTGACGTCCACCGCCTGCCTGGTGCTCAATCCCTTCGAGGGCATGGCCATCGGCTCGGAGGTGCGCGAGAAGAAGCTGCGCCTGCAGGCGCCGAGCTATCTCACCAGTTGCGGTCTGGCCATGCGCAGGTTCCTGCAATGAACATCGTCCTGATCAATCTGCTGCCGCACCGAGAGGCGCGGCGCAAGAAGCGCCGCGAGGCCTTCTACATCGGTGCCGCGGTCACGCTGGTGCTCGGCGGCCTGCTGCTGGCGCTCGGCGATGGCGTGCTGAGCGCGATGATCGACTCGCAGCAGTCGCGCAACGAGTTCCTGCAGTCGCAGATCGCGGTGCTCGACCATCAGATCCGCGACATCGCGACGCTGCGCCAGGAGATCGACAGCCTGCGCGCTCGCCAGAAGGCGGTCGAGGACCTGCAGTCGGATCGCAACCTGCCCGTCTACCTGTTCGACGACCTGACCCGCAAGATGCCGTCCGGCGTGCAGATCACCAGCGTGCGCCAGCAAGGGCGCTCGGTGCTGATCGAAGGAACCGCGCTGAGCCAGGAGCGGGTGGCGGACCTGCTGCGCAACCTGTCCAACGGCCAGGGATGGCTGGAAAAGCCCGAGCTGATCGAGATCCGCTCGGTGCAGCGCCCCGGCATCGCGCAGACGGTGTCGTCATTCCAGTTGCGCGCATCGCTGAAGCTTCCCGGCTCCGGCTCCGCCGCGCACAAGACCCAGGCTTCGGCGCACTGATCGAGACACATCCAGCATGGCCAACCCCTTGTCGATGCGGATTGATTTCGCCACGCTGCGCGAGCGCGTGGCCGGGCAGTTCCGCGGCCTGAACCAGAACGACCCCGGAACCTGGCCCCCGTTGCCGCGCTACACCGTGTACGCCGCGCTGCTCGTGCTGGCGCTGGCGCTGGGCTGGTACCTGTGGCTGTCGGGAGTCAAGCAGCAGCTCAACGACGCGCGCCAGCAGGAAGTGCAATTGCGCGCGACCTACAAGAGCAAGCTGGCGCAGGCGGTCAGCCTGGACCTGCTGAAGGCGCAGAAGGCCCAGGTCGAACAGTACGTGCTGGTGCTGGAAAAGCAGCTGCCCGGCAAGGCCGAGATGGATGCGCTGCTGTCGGACATCAACCAGGCGGGAATCGGCCGCGGCCTGCAGTTCGATCTGTTCCGTCCGGGACAGGTCGACGTGCGCAACTACTACGCCGAGCTGCCGATCTCCATCGAGGTGCAGGGCAGCTACGACGACCTGGCGGCCTTCACGTCGGACATCGCCAAGCTGTCGCGCATCGTGACCATCAACGACATCAGCATCGGCCGCGGCACGCAGGGGCGTCTGCGCATGAATGCCACGGCGATGACCTATCGCTACCTCGATGCCGACGAGATCGCGGCCAAGCAGGCGCAGCAGCACGGCAAGCCGGGAGGACGCAAATGATCACGTCGCCCAAGCTGCGGCGCCGTACGGCCGGACTGGCATGGCTCGCCTGCGGGCTCGGCCTGAGCGTGTTGCTGGCCGGCTGCGGCGGCAGCAACCACGAGGACCTTCGCGCGTGGATGGCCCAGCAGCGCGCGCAGCTGCATCCGCACGTCAAGCCGATCGAGCCGCCGAAGCCCTACGTGGCCGCGTCGTACTCGTTCGCCGGCCAGGTCGATCCGTTCTCCGACGCCAAGCTGCAGACCGGCGTGCGCCAGGAAATGAGCCAGCTCAGTCCGCAGGTGCTGGCGCAGATGAACCGGCCCAAGCAGCCGCTGGAGCAGTACTCGCTGGACCAGATCCAGATGGTCGGAAGCCTGACCCTGCACGGCCAGCGATACGCGTTGCTCAAGGCGGGCAACCTGCTGTATCGCGCGCATGTCGGCGAATACGCCGGGCAGCACTACGGGCGAATCACGCAGATCGACGAAAACCAGGTGGTCTTGCAGGAACTGGTGCAGGACGCCACCGGTGACTGGGTGCAACGCACCGCAACCCTTCAATTGCAGGAGAGCAGCAAATGATGTCCCTTCGGCTTGAACGTGCGAGCGTGGCCCGTTGCCTGGCCGGCGCGGCGCTGCTGTGGGGGCTGGCCGGCGCTGGCATCGCGCATGCCGCCAACGTGCTGCGCAGCATCAACGCCAGCACCCAGGGTGGCCAGGTGGTGGTGGACCTGAATTTCGCGCAGCCGCTGAGCGCGCCTCCCGCCGGTTTCACCATCGAACGTCCGGCTGCCGTCGTGCTCGACTTCCCCGGCATGAGCTCCGACGTCGGCATGCACGCGCTGAGCTCCTCGCAGGGCAACCTGCGCTCCGCCGACGTGGTGCAGGCACAGGGCCGCGCGCGCGTGGTGCTGAACCTGCGCCAGAGCACGCCGTACACGACCCGCATCCAGGGCAAGCAGTTGCTGGTGGTGATGGAGGCGCCGCGCACGCAGCCGGCCAATCCCAGCGCCAGCGCGCTGCCGGTGAGCTCGCCGATGCATTTCGCGAA
This sequence comes from Pseudomonadota bacterium, assembly GCA_021841865.1. GTDB lineage: Bacteria > Pseudomonadota > Gammaproteobacteria > Burkholderiales > Burkholderiaceae_C > Thiomonas_A. The sequence continues at coordinate 3,925 of JAKCDM010000090.1, read as the reverse complement.
GTCGCTCAACACGCAGCAGCTGTCGCTGAGTTCGGTCGACTTCCACCGCACGCCGGACGGATCCGGGCGCATCGTCGTCGGCCTGCCCAACAACCAGGTGGGCGTGGACATCAGCCAGCAGGGCCAGAACATCGTCGTCGACTTCCTCAACACCAAGCTGCCCGACGTGCTGCGCCGGCGCATGGACGTGCAGGACTTCGCCACGCCGGTCAGGTCGGTGACCACCTTCCAGATGGGTGACAACGTGCGCATGGTCGTGCAGCCCACCGGCGCCTACCAGCAAAGCGCCTACCAGGCCGACAACCAGTTCGTGCTGGAAGTGCATCCGCAGGCCGTCAAGCCCAACCAGCTCGTCGCTGGCAGCGGCCCCGGCTACCACGGCCAGAAGCTGTCGCTGAACTTCCAGAACATCGACGTCCGCTCGCTGCTGCAGGTGTTCGCCGACTTCACCGGGCTGAACGTGGTGGTCAGCGATACGGTGCAGGGCAACCTCACGCTGCGCCTGAAGGACGTGCCGTGGGATCAGGCGCTGCACATCATCCTGCAGGCCAAGGGCCTGGGCGAGCGCAAGGACGGCAACGTGCTGTGGATCGCCCCGCGCCAGGAAATCATCGCCCGCGAGAAATCCGAGCTCGAGGCCGCCAAATCGGTGCAGGCGCTCGAGCCGCTGAAGACCGAGACCTTCCAGCTCAACTACCAGAAGGCGGCCGCGGTGGTGGCGCTGCTCACCGGCGCCACCAGCGGCGTGCAGCAGGGTGCTCCCGGAACGGCCCCGGTGCCGTACCCGGTGCTGAGCAACGCGAGCACCATGACCAACACGTCGCGCATTCTTTCGCCGCGCGGAACGGTGATCGCGGATCCTCGCACCAACCAGATCTTCGTCACCGACGTGCCGTCGAAGCTGGAGGAGATCTCCAACTTCATCCACAAGATCGACAAGCCGGTGCGCCAGGTGCTGATCGAGGCGCGCGTGGTCGAGGCCACCGACCAGTTCGGGCGCGCCCTCGGCGCCAAGCTGGGCTACTGGAACAACAACCTGCCCGGAAACGGGCTGTCCAATCCGGGCGCGGCCGTCGGCGGCAACTACCTGGGCGTCGCGCAGAGCACCGGGCAGAGCCTGGCCACCGGCGCGGCCTACACCGACACCCAGTTCGTCAACATGCCGGCCTCCACCATCGCCAATACCGTGCTGGCGGGGGTCAACCCGGGGACGCTGGCCATCAGCCTGTTCAACGCCGGCGCCAACCGCTTCATCAACCTGGAGCTGTCGGCGCTCGAGGCCGACGGCAAGGGCAAGGTGATCTCGGCGCCGCGGGTCATCACCGCCGACATGCAGCAGGCGCATATCGAGCAGGGCACCGAGATCCCGTACCAGCAGGCGACTTCCAGCGGCGCCACCGCGGTGTCGTTCGCCAAGGCCGTGCTCAGCCTGGACGTCACCCCGCAGATCACTCCCGACGGCAACATCATCATGAACGTGTCGGTGCACAAGGACAGCGTGGGCCAGAACACCAACAGCGGCCCGGCGATCAACACCAACACGGTCTCCACGCAGGTGCAGGTGGAGAATGGCGGCACCGTGGTGCTCGGTGGCATCTACACGTCGCAGGAGCAGCAGCAGACCGACAAGGTGCCGCTGCTGGGCGACATCCCGGTGCTGGGCTACCTGTTCAAGACCACCAGCCGGAGCATGCAGAAGGACGAGCTGATGGTGTTCCTGACTCCGCGCATCGTCACCAACGCCGATCTCTCCCGCTGAGCCGGCCCGGCAGCGCCCCGGCGCGCTGCCGGCGGCCCTGTCCCCCGTGGCTACGCAGCGCAGTATCTTCCTGGTCGGCCTGATGGGGGCCGGCAAGACGACGGTGGGGCGCTCGCTGGCCCAGCGCACCGGGCTTCGCTTCGTCGATAGCGACCACGAGATCGAGCGTCGCCGCGCGATGACGGTCAGCGAGATCTTCGCCGCCGACGGCGAGAGCGCGTTCCGCGACCAGGAGCAGCAGGTGATCGACGAGCTCACGCGGCAGCCGGGAATCGTGCTGGCCACCGGCGGCGGCGCCGTGCTGCGCGAGCCCAATCGACGGGCGCTGCACGAGCGCGGCACCGTGGTGTACCTGCGCGCCGGCCCCGACGAGCTCGCGCACCGCATGCGCAACGACCGCACGCGCCCGCTGTTGCGCGGCGCCGATCCACGCGCGCGGCTGCGCGAGCTGTATCGCCATCGCGACCCGCTGTACCGCGAGGTGGCGCATTTCATCATCGAGACCGGAAGGCCGTCGCCGGCGATGCTCACGCAACTGGTGATGGCGCAACTGGAGCTGGCCGGCGTGCTCGGCGCGGGCTAGTGTCCTGTCTCGTAAATACCTGTCATTTCGCTGAGCCGTATCGGGGCGCAGGCAAGGCACGGGTGCGGGGCCAGGCTGGACGCCTGGCCCCGTGGCCGCAACGCCGCATGCGCCCCGATACGGCGCAGCCCGAAGGGTTCGGCGCCTGCGGGGCCCTCGCCGCCCGGGCGCAAGGGGGCCAGACGTCCAGTCTGGACCCCTTGCGCCCAGCCGCCGATCGCTCCCGCAGGCACCCGAACGAAATGCCAGGTATTTACGGGACAGGACACTAGGAGCGTGGGCGCGGCCGTGGCCCGCGCTTCTACAATGCAGCGCTTCGCAGCCAACCGTCCGCCGAGGCATCGGGCCCATGACCAGCGTTCGCGTCGAACTCGGTTCGCGTTCCTATGACATCCTGATCGGCAGCGGCCTGCTGCGCGACGCGGCGAGCTTCGCCACCGCGGCGCGGCCGCGCGCCACCGCGCTGATCGTCAGCAACACCACGGTGGCGCCGCTGTACGGCGACGTGCTGGCCGCGGCGCTGCAGGGCCATTTCGCACGCGTGCTGCACTGCGTGCTGCCGGACGGCGAGCAATACAAGGACTGGAACACCGTCAACCAGGTGTTCGACACCCTGCTGCGCGAGCACTGCGACCGCCGCAGCGTGCTGTTCGCGCTCGGCGGCGGCGTGGTCGGCGACATGGCCGGCTTCGCCGCCGCCTGCTACATGCGCGGCGTGGATTTCGTGCAGGTGCCCACCACGCTGCTGGCCCAGGTGGACTCGTCTGTCGGCGGCAAGACCGGCATCAACCATCCCGCCGGCAAGAACATGATCGGCGCCTTCCACCAACCGCGGCTGGTCGTCGCCGATGTCGACGTGCTGCGCACGCTGCCGGCACGCGAGCTGAGCGCCGGGCTGGCCGAGGTGATCAAGCATGGCGCGATCGCCGATGCCGATTTCCTGTCATGGCTTGAGCGCAACATGCAGGCCTTGCGGCAGCTCGACGCGCAGGCCGTGGCGCACGCGGTGCGGCGTTGCTGCGAGATCAAGGCCGGTGTCGTCGCGCGAGACGAGACCGAGAGCGGCGCACGCGCGATGCTCAACTTCGGTCACACCTTCGGCCATGCGGTCGAGGCCGCGATGGGCTTCGGCCGCTGGCTGCACGGCGAGGCGGTCGGCGCGGGCATGGTCGTCGCCGCCGAGCTGTCGGTGGCGCAGGGCCTGCTCGCGCCCGACGATGCGCTGCGCCTGCGCGAACTGGTGCGCAGCGCCGGACTGCCGGTGCGCGTGCCCGAGTTGCCGCTGTCGCGCTACCTGGAACTCATGCGCGTGGACAAGAAGGCCGAGGCCGGCGAGGTGCGCTACGTGCTGCTCGACGGCCTGGGGTCCGCGCTGCTGCGCGGCGTGCCCGACGATGCGTCCGCCGCCGCGTTGCGCGCGCACGGCGCGCTCGCCGGCTGAGCGCGGGGCTCGCGTCGATGCAGGCGCCCTATGCCAGCGACCCGGCGCGCTCGCGCGGACGGCGCCACGCCGAGCCGCCGCCGCGCGACCGCAACGACTACCAGCGCGATCGCGACCGCATCGTGCACTGCGGGGCGTTCCG
>JAKCDM010000011.1 GCA_021841865.1 Pseudomonadota bacterium | reverse complement strand
CCTGCCAGATGATGAACGAGCTGGGCACCGACGATCCGGCGAAGCTGCGTGCCGCGGGGGTCATCGACCTGCCGACCATCCAGCGCTACCTGAACTTCCACTTCAGCGTGACCATCGACCTGTTCGGCGCCGACCAGTCGAGCAATGCCGCCATCTTCTACTCCAGCGGACTCAAGGGCCGCTACGAGGAAGGCAAGCGCGGCGACGACCACCAGCTGCGCGGCGACTCCTACCGCATCCTGCAGGTGCGCGACGGGCGACTGGCCGAAGAGGAGGTGCCGATGCTCAACGCCCTCAACGAGGTGCTGCGCGACGACTACATCACCGACAGCGTGGGTGGCGTGTCGCGCTGGAACAAGGTGATCGAGAAGGCCGGCATCGCGTTTCGCCTGAAGACCCCGCACAAGGCCTTCCACCGCAGCATCGGCTCGCTCGCCGGCGTCAAGGTCTCGCCCGACGGCCAGCTGATCAGCGAGCAGGAGTGGAACGCGCACGTCGCCGAGTGGCTGCCCACCGAGTCCGACCGCGCCTTCGTGGCTTCGCTGATGGGCCGCGTGGTCGAGCCCGGCAAGTACGCCAACTGGATCGCGCCGCCGATGGTGGGCATCAACCGCCAGCCCATCGACTTCGAGTACGTTCGCTTCAATTAATCAGCAACGCGGGGCGCGACGGCGCCCCGCGGCCTTTCGGAGACCGCCATGGACATGGCCGACGCCGCGATCCTGCACCAGCACCTGATCGACCCCGAGATCTGCATTCGCTGCAACACCTGCGAAGCCACCTGCCCGGTGGGCGCCGTGACCCACGACAGCCGCAACTACGTGGTCGACGCCGACAAGTGCAATTTCTGCATGGCCTGCGTGCCGCCCTGCCCGACCGGCGCGATCGACAACTGGCGCGACGTGCCGCGCGTGGCCGCCTACCCGCTGGCCGAGCAACTGCTTTGGGACGAGCTGCCGGCGCAGGGCGACCTGCGCGAGGCGCCGGCAGCCGATGCCGCGCCCGCGCCGGCCCAGCCACCGCGCGACGACACGCCGGCGCCCGGCGTGGAATCCGAGTTCCGCGCCGCGCGCTACGGCTCCGTGGTTCCGCCCTGGTCGGCGGCCCACGCCTACACCAACCTGTACGGTCCGAAGACCGCGCGCAAGTCGGTCACCGCCACCGTCACCGGCAACGTGCGGGTCACCGAGGTCGGGCGCGAATACGACACCCACCACATCGTGCTGGACTTCGGCGCGATGCCCTTCCCGGTGCTCGAGGGCCAGTCCATCGGCATCATCCCGCCCGGCGTGGACGGCGACGGCCGCCCGCACCACCCGCGCCAGTACTCGGTGGCCAGCCCGCGCAACGGCGAACGCCCCGGCTACAACAACCTGTCGCTGACCATCAAGCGCGTGCTGGAGGACCACCAGGGCCGGCCGGTGCGCGGCGTGGCGTCGAACTACATGTGCGACCTCAAGGTCGGCGACAAGGTCGAGGTCACGGGCCCGTTCGGCGCCAGCTTCCTGATGCCCAACCACCCGCGATCGAACATCGTGATGATCTGCACCGGAACCGGCAGCGCGCCGATGCGCGCGATGACCGAATGGCGCCGCCGCCTGCGGCGCTCGGGCAAGTTCGACGGCGGACGCCTGATGCTGTTCTTCGGCGCGCGCACCCAGGCCGAGCTGCCCTACTTCGGGCCGCTGCAGAACCTGCCCAAGGATTTCATCGACATCCACCTCGCGTTCTCGCGCACCCCGGGGCAGCCCAGGCGCTACGTGCAGGACCTGATGCGCGAACGCGCCGCCGACCTGGGTGAATTGCTGGGCGACGACAATACCCACATCTTCGTCTGCGGCCTCAAGGCCATGGAGGACGGCGTGCTGCTCGCGCTGCGCGACGTCGCCACCCAGGCCGGGCTGGATTGGGACAGCACGGCGGCCGCCTGGAAGGAACAGGGCCGACTGCATCTGGAGACCTATTGATGGAAACGACCGGCGCCGAGCAAGGCGAGCGCCAGGCCCCGGCTTTGCGCGACGCGCGCGTGCTGGTGGTCGGCGCGGGAATCATGGGAGCGGGAATCGCCCAGGTGGCAGCGCAGGCCGGGCACCGCGTGGCGCTGTTCGACGCCCGCGACGGTGCCGCGCGCCAGGCGCGCGACAAGCTCGGCGCCACCTTCGACACGCTGGTGGCCAAGGGGCGCCTGCAGGCCGCCGCCGCGGCCGACGCGCTGGCGCGAATCGACGCCATCGACCAGCTGGAACAGGCGGCCGACTGCGCGTTGGTGGTCGAGGCCATCGTCGAGCGCCTGGACGTCAAGCGCGAGCTGCTGGCGCGCCTGGAGGCGCTGCTCGCCGCCGACTGCGTGCTGGCCAGCAACACCTCGTCGCTGTCGATCACCGCGCTGGCGCGCGACATGCGCCACCCCGAGCGCCTGGTGGGCATGCACTTCTTCAACCCGGTGCCGCTGATGAAGCTCGTCGAGGTGGTCAGCGGCCTGCGCAGCGACCCCGCGGTGGCGCAAAAGGTGTTCGAGCTGGCGCAGTGCTGGGGCAAGACCGCGGTGCACGCTCGCTCGACTCCGGGCTTCATCGTCAACCGCATCGCCCGCCCCTTCTACGCCGAGACCCTGGCGCTGCTGCAGGAGCAGGCGGCAACCCCCGAGGCGCTCGACGCCTGCCTGCGCGCCGCCGGCTTTCGCATGGGCCCGTGCGAGCTGATGGACCTGATCGGCCACGACACCAATTTCGCGGTCACCCAGGCGGTGTACGAGGCGAACTTCTTCGACAAGCGGTTCCAGCCTTCGCTGGTGCAGCGCGAACTGGTCGACGGCGGCCTGCTCGGGCGCAAGAGCGGGCGCGGGTTCTACGACTACGCGCAAGGCGCCGAACAGCCCCGCGCCTGCCCGCCCGCCGCCGACCTGCAGGCTCCCGATGCCGCCACGCGCGTGGTGGTGGCCGGGCGCGGCGCGCTGGCCGACCGCCTCAGCGCCGCGCTGCACGCCGCCGGGCGCGAGCACGAACTCGACCCGCAGGCGGACTGGTGCGGTCTGCGCGTCGACGGCGCCCGCCTGCGCCTGGGCGACGGACGCTGCGCCACCGAACTCGGCGCCGACGTGGCGGTGTTCGACCTGCCGCTGCGCGACGACAACGCCCTGACGCTGGCGTGGGCCGCCAGCGCCGATGCCAGCGCCGGCTGGCAGGAGCAGGCGCCGCGCTGGCTGCACCTGCTGGGCTGGCAGCCGCTGCGCCTGCGCGACGTGCCGGGGCTGGTCGTCGCGCGCACCGTGGCCATGCTCATCAACGAGGCCGCCGACGCCGTGCACCAGGGCGTGTGCAGCCCCGACGGAGCCGACAACGCGATGAAACTCGGGGTCAACTACCCTGCAGGCCCCTTCGAGTGGCTCGCGCGCTGGCACCAGCTCGGCGCGCCCGAGCCGGTGAGCCTGCTCGACGCGCTGGACCGCCACTACCGCGGCGAGCGCTACCGTGCCAGCCCCGGGCTGCGCGAACAGGCCTGGCTGCGCCAGCGTGGCGCGACGACGGAGACCCTCGCATGAGCACCACCACCACCGGCACTGACTCCGGTGCGCCGCGGCGCATCGAATTCGCCCCCCACCTGCACGCCGACATCGGCGCCGACGGAGTGGCCGAGCTGGTGCTCGGCCCCGAAGGCGGCATGCCGTCGACCGACTCGCTGCGCCACGCGCTGCTGGGCACCGTGTGGGCACGCCTGGCGGCGCTGCCCGAGGTGCGCTGCATCCTGGTGCGCAGCACCGGCAAGGGTTTCTGTGCCGGCGGCGACCCGTCGCTGGTGCGGGAGATGCTCGACAGCCACGAAGCCCGGCTGCGCGTGATGCAGGAAGCGCGCGCCATCGTGCAGGGCATGATGGATTGCGAGATCCCGATCGTCTCGGCCATCAACGGCGCCGCGGTCGGCGCCGGAGCGGCGGTGGCGCTGCTGGCCGACATTTCCATCGCCGGCGAGAAGGCGAAGATCATCGACGGCCACACCCGCCTGGGAGTCGCCGCCGGCGATCACGCGGCGCTGATCTGGCCGCTGCTGTGCGGAATGGCCAAGGCGCGCATGCACCTGCTGCTGTGCACCCCGATCGACGGCGCGCAGGCCGAGCGCATCGGCCTGGTCGGCATGTGCGTGCCCGATGCCGAGCTGCTCGAGCGCGCGCGCGCGGTGGCGCGCCAGCTCGCCGCTGGCAGCGCGCAGGCGCTGGCGGCGACCAAGCGCAGCCTGAACCACTGGCTGCGAATGGCCTGGCCCGCGTTCGAGCATTCGCTGGCGCTGGAGATCCTGGGCTTCGCGTCGCCCGAGGCGCGCGAGGGCTTCGACGCCCTCAACGACAAGCGCGCGCCGCAGTTCGCGCCGCGTACACCTCCGCTGGCCTGAACGCGGGAGGCCGTCGCATGCGATTCGCCGAATTCCACGCCGGCCAGGTGCTTGAGGCGGGCCCCTACGAGGTGAGCGAGGCCGAGATCATCGAATTCGCTTCGCGCTACGACCCGCAGTGGTTCCACACCGACCCGCGCGCGGCCGGATCCCACCGTTTCGGTGGACTCATCGCCAGCGGCTGGCACACCTGCGCCGTCGCGATGCGCCTGGTAGTCGACGCCGTGCTCGCCGGCTCCGAGTCCTTCGCGTCGCCCGGGCTGGACCACATCCGCTGGCCGCACCCGGTGCGCCCCGGAGACCGCCTGCGCCTGCGCGCGCAGGTGCTGGAGGCAAGGCGCAGCGCGAGCCGCCCGGGCCTGGGCATCCTGCGCTGGCAATGGAGCCTGCGCAACGAGCGCGGCGTCGAGGTGCTGCAGCTCGAGGCCACCAGCCTGTTCGACCTGGAGCAGGCCCGGACACCGGCCTGACGCGTGCTTGAGGTGGGTCAAGGACACCCGCCCGGGCGACGCCTTAGCCTGCGCATGCGTACCCTGGAAAGCGCGGCGCCGTGCCGTGCCCGGAGCGCGCCGGTGTCGCCACCGTCCACGGAGAACAAGCATGAACACCCGTCCCCGCGTGCTCGCCCTCGCACTGGCCGCGCTGCTGGCAGGCCCCGGCGCGATCGCCACGGTCGCCGCGCAGCCGGCCCCGCCGATCTACGGCAGCCAGCTGATGACCCAGCACGAGCGCCTCGAGTACCGCGAGCGCCTGCGCAACGCCCACACCGCGCGCGAGCGCGAGCGCATCCGCCTGGAACACCACCGTGCGATGCAGCAACGCGCGCGTGAACGCGGCGTGCGCCTGCCCGACATGCCGCGGCCGCGCCCCGGCCCGCGCGCCGGCGGCATGGGAGCGGGACCCGGGCCGGGCGCCGGCATGGGCCCCGGGCCGCGCGGCGGAATGGGCCCCGGCGCCGGCATGGGAGCCGGCCCTGGTGCCGGAGCGGGTGGCGGAGCCGGCGGCGGGCCCGGCGGGCGCTGAGCACGCGGCGAACCCGCGCCGGCTCACGCATCGACCCGGCGGGGAGTCGTCCCTTGTTACATGTTTCTTGCGCCGGGTGTCGGCACCTGCGGCGCAAGCTCCGTTCTTGCAACATCCTCATCGCATCGATGGAGCTCGAACATGATTCGCCACACCTTGCTTGCGCTGGCCGCGGTCAGCGCGCTGGCGGCGCCCGCCGCGCACGCCGACCCCGTGTACTGGTCGCTCAACGTCGGCGTGCCCGGCGTGTACGGCGCCTGGAGCAATGCCTACGTCGCGCCCCCCGTCGTCGTGGCGCCGCCGCCGCGCGCGGTGTACTACCCCGGCTACGCCCCCGTCTACGGCTATCCGCCGCTGTGGCACCGCGACGACGACAACCGGTGGCAGCGCTGGCATCGCTGGCACCACGAGGACGACGACGACTGAGCCTGGCGCCCGGGTCAGGCCCGGGCGGCTTCAGGGCGAGGGTGATCCAGGTCCGGGCGTTGCCACGGGTCGACGTGGGTCATCAGGTTGAGCACCCGGTGGCGCTGCATCACCTGCTCGCGCGCCGCCACCGCGATCTCGTGGCCCTGCTCGACGCTCAACGTGGCGTCGACCTCGAGGTGCGCGTCGGCCACCACCATGTCGCCCATCTTGCGCGTGCGCAGGTCGTGCACGCCGCGCACTCCCGGGGTCTGCAGCAGCGTGGCGCGAATCGCCTGCACCTCCTCCTCGTCCACCGCGCGGTCCATCAGGTCGTGCAGCGCGTCCCACGCGAAGCCCCAGCCCATGCGCGCGACCATCAGCCCGACGATCAGCGCGGCGATCGGGTCGAGCAGCGGGTAGCCGGCCAGGTTGCCGATCAGGCCCACCGCGACCACCAGCGAAGACGCTGCGTCCGAACGCGCATGCCAGGCGTTGGCCACCAGCAGGCTCGACTTGACGCGCTTGGCCACCGCCAGCATGTAGCGGAACAGCCCTTCCTTGGCCAGCAGCGTGGCGCCGGCCACCCACAGCGCCACCGCGTGCACACGCGGCACCTCGCCGGGCGCCTCCAGCTTGCCCAGCGCCGCCCACAGCATGCCGGCGCCGACCATCAGCAGCAGCAGCCCGAGCGCCAGCGACGCGCCGGTCTCGAAGCGGTGGTGCCCGTAGGGATGGTCGGCGTCGGCATCCTTGCGGCTGTGGTGGCTGGCCAGCAGCACGACGAAATCGGCCACCAGGTCGGAGGCCGAGTGCACGCCGTCGGCCACCAGGCCCTGCGAGCGCGCCAGCAAGCCGACCACGACCTGGGTCAGCGACAGCGCCAGGTTCACGCCCACGCTCACCCAGGTGCTGCGGCTGGCCGCGCGCGCGCGCTCGGCGGCGGTGTGGCGGGAGTCTTCGGGTTCGGCGGCGAGGTCTTCGAATCGCATGGCTTTCCGGGGTTCGTGCAATGGGCTTCGTGCAATACCTGATGACGTATTCTGCTTGAGCCGGCGCGCGCGCAGCCGACCCAGCCAGCAACCAGCGCCTTCGCAACATGCCCGACAAGCCCGCCGGCCCGGCCGCTTCGCTGCCCGACTTCAGCTCCCTGCGCGGCCTGGATCCGGGCGCGGCGCGCGAACTGCTGCGACGCCACGGCCCCAACACGCTGCCGGGCGCGGCCCCGCGCGGACTGCTGCGCGCGGCGCTCGACGTGCTGCGCGAGCCCATGCTGCTGATGCTGCTTGCGGCCGGCGGCATCTACCTGGCGCTGGGCGACCGCGCCGAGGCCGCGGCGCTGCTGCTGTTCGTGTTCGTGGTCATCGGCATCACGCTGGCGCAACAGCGCCGCACCGAAGGCGCGCTGCAGGCCCTGCGCGAGTTGTCGGCGCCGCGCGCCTGCGTGATCCGCGCCGGCAACGCCGAGCGCATCGCCGCGCGCGACGTGGTGCCCGGCGACCTGCTGGTGCTGCGCGAGGGCGACCGCATCGCCGCCGACGCGCGCGTGCGCCACGGGCAGATGCGAGTCGACGAGTCGCTGCTCAGCGGAGAGTCGGCCATGGTCGACCGCGGCGAGCCGCGCCCGGCGGCGCCGCAAGGCGACCTGGTGTTCGCCGGCACCCAGGTCACGCAGGGAGTCGGCGTGGCCGAGGTCGTCGCCACCGGAATGTCCAGCGCCTTCGGGCGAATCGGCGAGTCGCTCGCAGCGCAGACCGTCGAGGACTCGGCCCTGCAGCGCGCCACCAAGCGCCTGATCCGGCGCCTGGCTGCGCTGGCCTGGGTGCTCGCCGCGCTGCTCAGCCTGCTCGAGTGGCAGCTGCGCCACCTCGCGCCACTGCCCAGCCTGCTGGCGGGCATCGCGCTCGCGATGGCCCTGCTGCCCGAGGAGATCCCGGTCATCCTCACCGTGTTCCTCGGGCTGGGAGCCTGGCGCATGGCGCGGCGCCAGGTGCTGGCGCGGCGCATTCCGGCGGTCGAGGCGCTGGGCGGCATCACCGTGCTGGCGGCCGACAAGACCGGCACGCTGACCCGCAACAGCATGCGCGTGGCAGCGCTGCGCACCCCCGGCGCGCAGTTCGACACCAGCAGCCCAGGGGACCTGCCGGAGGAGTTCCACGAGCTGCTCGAATTCGGCTCGCTGGCAACTCCAGCCGACCCCTTCGACCCGATGGAGCGTGCCATCCAGGAGCTGGCGCGCCAGCGCCTGCGCGGCACCGAACACCTGCACGAGCAGGTGCGGCTGCAGGCCGAGTACCCGCTGTCGCCGCAGATCCTGGCCATGACCCGGGTCGTGCGCACCGACCTGGCGCCGAGCCGGGCCGGCGCGATGCTCGCCACCAAGGGCGCGCCCGAGGCCGTGGTCGACCTGTGCCACATGGCGCCCGCGCGCGCGGCCGAGGTGCGCGCGCAGGTCGAGCTGCTCGCCGAGCGCGGGCTGCGGGTCCTCGCGGTGGCGCGCGGCACCTGGGACGAGGCGCGCGCGCCGGGCTGGCCGCCCAGCCAGCACGACTTCGATTTCGAGTTCCTCGGGCTGCTGGGCTTTTTCGACCCGCCGCGCGACGGCGTGGCCGAAGCGGTCGCTGCCTGCCACGAGGCCGGGGTGCGCGTGATCATGCTCACCGGCGACCACCCGGCCACCGCGCGCGCGGTGGCGGCGCAGGTGGGCATGCCGCCCGACCCGCAGCTGCTGCTGGGGGATCAGATCGACCGCCTCGACGACGCCGCGCTGGGCGAGCGCCTGCGCGCCACCGACGTCTGCGCGCGCCTGCAACCCCGGCACAAGCTGCGCCTGGTGCGCTCGCTGCAGGCCCGTGGCGAGGTCGTCGCGATGACCGGCGACGGAGTCAACGACGCGCCCGCGCTGAAGGCCGCCGACGTAGGCGTCGCGATGGGCGCGCGCGGCACCGACGTGGCGCGCGAGGCGGCATCGCTGGTGCTGCTCGACGACAGTTTCACCAGCATCGTCGACGCCATCCGGCAGGGCCGCCTGGTGTGGGACAACCTGGCCAAGGCGATGGGCTTCGTGGTCGCAGTGCACGTCCCCGTGGTCGCGCTGGCGCTGCTGCCACCGCTGCTGGGATGGGATCCGCTGCTGCTGCCGCTGCACATCGTGCTGCTGCAGTTGCTCATCGATCCGGCGTGTTCGGTGATGTTCGAGGCCGAACCCGCCGCGCCCGACATCATGCGCCGCCCGCCGCGCGCGCCGCATGCCACGCCCTTCGACAGGCGCCGCCTGCTGCCCGCGCTGGCGCAGGGCACGGTGCTCGCGGCCGTGCTGCTGGGAGCCGGTGCCTGGCTGCTGCACCGCGGCTGGCCCGTGCCCGACGTACGCGCTGCCCTGTTCGGCGCGCTGCTCGGCGCCGTGCTGCTGCTCATTCTGGCCAACCGCGACGCCACGCGCCCGGCCTGGCGCAACTGGCGCCCCGTCAATGCCTGGCTGCGCATGCTGGCGCTGGCCGCCGGGGTGCTGGTGGCAGCGCTGGCCGCGCTGCCCTGGCTGCGCTCGCTGATGGGCTTCGGCGCCTTGAGCGCCCCGACTGCGCTGGCCGCCGCCATGCTGATGCTCGGCTTCGCCGCCTGCCTCGAACTGCTGCGGCGCGCCATCGCTGACTGATCAGCGCACCACCTTCCAGGTACCGTCGGGCTGGCGGCAGGCCGTGCCGTACACCATGTCGGGCCGCCCGCTGATCGTCGCCTGCATCGTGAACTCGCGGCACGGACCCTGCGCCGTCTCGTAGGTGCGCGTGGGTGTCACCGCGTAGTCGTCGCCGGTGTCCGGGTTGCGCCAGCTGCCGGCGCTGCCGGTGGGATACGACTCGAACACCTGGGCTGCGCGCACGCGGTCCTGCTCGTCCATGTGGCGCCCGATGTTGGCGCCGGCCACGCTGCCCAGCAACGCGCCGAGAATCACCGCCGCGACCTGGCCCGAGCCGCGCCCGAGCGCCGATCCGGCGGCCGCGCCGGCCATGCCGCCGAGCACGGCACCGCCTTGCTCCTGGTTCATCGCGCAGCCGCCGAGCAGCGACAGGGCCAGCGTCGCGCCGGCCATTCGCCTGTACAGGATGTTCATCACACGCTCCTTGAGGCTTGCGCGCAAGCCCGAGAAAAAACAGGCACGGTGAGGACCGTGCCTGCAAAGTGCCCGGGCGCCGCACGACACCCGGGCCGCTCGCCAATGTTCGGCGTCTGCCGCCCCGTCAGGACCCCAGCGCCAGCACTCCCATCACGGCCGGATCCGGCTGCAGCACATGCCAGGTCGACGGGAAGAAGGTCGCGTACACGCCGGCCCAGCTCTCGCCCGCAGCGTTGATCGACGACACGGTCAGGGTCAGCCATCCGGCGCGCAGTGCCTCGCGCTCCATGCCCAGCGACGTGATGGTCGAGCCGGCCGGCGCAGCAGGGTCGATGGCGGCCATCGAATCACCCTCTTCGAGCACCTTGAACACCGGGCTCATGCCGCCGGGGTTGCTGCCCTTGCCGGGCAGCGCCGAGCCGTAGATGCCCGTCGCCGGCGGTGCGCTGGCTCCGGCGACGGGGCTCAGCGAACCCTTGAACAGCACGCCGCGAGCGCCGTCCACCGCGCTGAACGCTGAAGCGCGCCAGCGCGGAAGCTCGGAATCCGTCTCGGCCGAGCCGGTCGCCGGAGGCTTGCCCGAGTAGGTCCAGAACAGCAGGTCCTGGAACTGCCCGGTCGTGCCGGTGCCGGCGCGCGCGGCCATCCACAGCTTGCTGCTCGCCGTGTCATAGACGAAGATGCCCTGGTTGACCGGCTCCTGCAGGCTGGCCACGCCATTCGTGCTCTTGTACTGGGACTGGCAGTAGTTCAGCAGGTCCTTGTTGCCATCGCTCGGGCAGCTGCGCGTGATCGTGCGCACCTGCGCCGGATCCTGCGGATTCTGCGTATCCCACGCCCCCCAGAAGGAGACGTAGCGGCCGTCGTAGCCCAGGCCTTCGCCGATCTGGGTGAAGGTGGGCGCCGGGGCGCTGGCGTTGGGTGCCGGCAGCGGCACGCCGTTGCCGTCGGGCACCGCATCGCCGATTTTGACCAGCGTGTTCAGCGCCGGACTCGGCGCCACGTTGGCCAGGTACAGTCCGCCCGCAGTCGGAGCGTTCTCGTTGTCCAGGCCGACGAACACCACCTTGCCACCGGCCGCGCTGGGCGGAGCGGTGGAACCGAAGGTACCCGACGCACCCGGAATCGGCGTCATGGTGTTGGCGATCAGCTGCACTGGCGCATTCGGCGTGTTCATGTCGCGGTAGTACACGCCGGTGCTTCCGGTCGTGCCGTCGGTGTAGTTGCCCTTGAACACCACGTAGCGCCCCTGGGTCACCGACGGCGAGCCGGGGAACTGGTCGAAACGGGTTGCCGGCGTGGTCGCTCCGGGCACCTGCATGTAGCTGAAGTCGGGTACCGCGCCGAGCAGGTTCACCGCGGTGCTAAGCGCCCGGGTCATCGTCACGTACACACCGGTGGTGCCCAGCTTGGTGCCGTCCGCCAGGGTCCACACCGGGTCGGATTGACCGCGCGTGGCGATCACCGCGGTATCGATGTCGATGCGCGGGATCGACGGGAACTCGTTGAACTGCGCCTGCGTGTTGTTCGGGTCGGGCACCAGCATGTTGGTGTCGCCCACCGTGTACATCGGAGGCTTGGCCACGCAGATGTCCACCGCGAACACGCCGCGGGTCATGCCGGTGCTGCCGGGGCTTCCCGACGAACCGGCGGCCGCGCTGCTGGAGCCTACAGGCTCTCGCGCACGACCGCGAAACACCACCATGCCGTAACGGTTCACCGACGGCTGGTTGTAGCTGAAAAAGGCCAGCGAAAGGGAGTCCGGAATCAGGGTCTGGTTGTTCGCCACGGTCTTCCAGGCCCCGGTGACGTCCTTGCCGGGCACGCAGGAACTGACCTGGTCGCCCGGCACGTAGGGTTTGAACGGAACCAGGGTTCCCGAACTGCTGCCGCCGCCGCAGGCGGCGAGCAGGCCAAGCGTGGCGGCGGCGGCCAGCGCCGTCAGGGTATGGGTGCGGTGTCTCATGGCGGACTCCCGAAAGGTGTGAGGTGTTCGCCCGGGACTGCAGCGCGGCTGCGCCACTCCCGGGTCCATGTCATCGGCTGATCTGGTCGCGATCCTGGTCGCGGTCCTGGTCGCGCGTTTGATCCTGGTCGCGCGTGCGGTCCTGGTCTCGGTCGCGATCCCGATCGCGGTCCTGGTCCTGGTCCTGGTCCTGGTCTCGGGTGCGCTCGCGTTCCTGCGTGCGTTCACGCGTCTGGGTCTGCTCCTGGCTTTGCGTGCCCTGGCCCGTTCCCGGCCCGGGTCCGGCACCGGGCCCGGGGCCCATGCCACCACCCGCACCGCCGCCGGCGCCTGCTCCGCCGCCCGCACCGCCGCCCGCACCGCCGCCACCGCCACCCGCGCCTCCGCCCCCACCGCCTCCGGCGGCAAAGGCAAGGACGGGCAGCGCCAGCGTGCCGCAAAGTGCCAACACCAGCGAGCGTCGGCTCATTGACGAGTTCTTGGTCATGATCCACTCCTTGTGCCAACCCGCGGAAGCGCGAGTCGATGGAACATTTGTAGGATTTGTCACATTTCCTTACGTTGTGCGAGATCAACAAACATCTCGCTGCCGCGACGCCGCGACGCGCTTGCTGCGCCAGATCAGGAATCGGGCTGCGACGCCGGGGTCGTCGACACGTTGGCGGCGTCCGGCTCGCCCACCTCGCGAAGCACGAACTCGCGGCTCGCGCGCAGCAGACGGCTGGCCTCGGCGAACTCGCCGGCCCCCGGCCGCTCGGCCCGCAGCGGCTCGCCGATGACCAGGCGCAACGCCGCATGCCTGGGCCACCAGCTGCCGTCCGGCAGCAGGCGGCGGGTTCCGCACAGGGCCATCGGCAGCACGGCAACCGAGGCGCGTACCGCGGCGCTGAAGGCGCCGAGATGGAAGGCGAGCACTCCTTCGGCACGCCGGAAGGTGCCTTCGGCGAACACGCAAGGACTGGCGCCCGCGCGTGCGAGGTCGACCATGCGCTGCACGTCGGCCAGGCCCTGGCGCGCCGCCACGCGCTCGACGAACACCACCCCGAGGCGCCGCAGGCAATGCGCGAACAGTCGTCCGCGCTCGAGTTCGCGCTTGGCCACGAAGCACAGCGGCCGCTCCAGCGCCGCCAGCAGCACCAGGGCATCGACGTAGCTGGCATGGTTGACCACCACCATGTACCCCTGGCCCGGCGTGGCCGGCCACTCCCCCTGCACCTGCGGGCGCAGGCCGGCCGCGCGCAGCATCCAGCCGGCGATGCGATGGGCCCTGCGCCACGCCTGCCGCGGCTGCCGGCATGGCATCACGGCCAGGCAAAGCAGCGGGCCGAGCAGGCCCACGACCAGCCAGGCGCGAGCCGCCCAGGCCGCCGCGCCCAGCGCGCGCCCGAATCGCGCGGCCGCTGCCCCGAGCATCGCGGCGCCCAGGCGCAACACCTGCCACGCCGGCGCGCGCGCGGGCGCCCCCAGCGTGCCCGCCAGGTACAGCTCGCGCGTGGCCGAGCGGCGCAGCTTGCCGCTGGAGGTCTTGAGCAGGCTTCCCGGCGGCACCAGGCGCACCACGTCGGCCCCCTCGCCCAGCAGCGCCTGCAGGCGTGCGGCGACCGATTCGCGCAGGCTGCGCCGGCGTACCGCGTCACTGGCATGGGTTTCCGCCACGACCACCAGCGCCTCGGTGCCGCTGGCGGGATCGGCGACGCCGAAGGCCGCCACGCGCCCCTTGCGCACCCCGGGAATGTCGCCGACCGCCTGCTCGATCTCGTCCGGGTGCAGGTGGCGCCCACCGCGGATGATCAGGTCCTTCACGCGACCCGTGATGACGTATTCGCCGTCCGCGAAGTACGCCAGGTCGCCGCTGTCCAGCCAGCCCTGCGCTTGCAGCAGCGCGCGCGTCGCCTCCGGGTTGCGCCAGTAGCCGCGCGTCGCCGAAGGTCCGCGAAACTGCAGTCGCCCTTCGACGCGCTGCGCCAGCTCGAAGCCGGCTTCGTCGACCACGCGCACCTGATGGCCTGGAAGGGCACTCCCGCAGGACACGAAGCTCAGCGCCGTGGCGTCGCCCGGCGCGGCCGGCCGGGCCACGCGCAGGCGCGTGAAGCCTTCGCGGTCGATGCGGTCGATGCGCGCACCGCGGCCGACCGGCGACACGAGCAGCCCCACCGTGCTCTCGGCCAGCCCGTACACCGGGGTCAGCGCCTGCGCGCGTAGGCCGCAACGAGCGAAGCGCGCCGCGAAGCGCTCGACGGTGCGCGGGCTGACGGCTTCGGCCCCGCTGGCCATGACGCGCACCTTGCCGAGGTCGAGCCCAGCCAGGTCAGCGTCCGTCGCATGACGCAGGCACAACTCGTAGGCGAAGTTGGGCGCCGCGGTCAAGGTACCGCGCCAGCGATGCATCGCCCACAGCCAGGACATCGGCCGCGCGAGGAACTCGAGCGGCGACATGAGCACCAGCACCCGCCCGTAGTACACGCTGGCCAGCCACGCAGCGATCAGGCCCATGTCGTGGTACAGCGGCAGCCAGCTGACGAACACATCGTCGGGCAGTACGCCCACCGCGTCGCCCATGGCGCGGATGTTGGCCAGCAGGTTGGCATGGCTGAGCACCACGCCCTTCGGGCTTCCGGTGCTGCCCGAGGTGTACTGGATGAACGCGATGTCGTCGGCGGCGCAGTCGCCCACGGCTTCGCCGGGCGGCCCGCGCAGGCACTGCTCGACCGCCGCCACCGTCTCCAGTCCCGGCACCAGCGCGCGCAGCACGCGCGCCGCCGGCATGGCCTGCGGCGTGCTCAGCAGCAGCGAGGCCTGGGCATTCGACAGGATGCCGGCATGGCGCCGCAGGTGGTCCTCGAGGGTCGCGAGCCTGGCCGGCGGATAGATCGGAACCGGTACGCCTCCGCCGAGCAGCACGCCCCAGTAGGCGTACAGGTACTCGGCGCAGGTCGGCAGCATGATGCCCACGGTGGCACCGCGCGCCAGGCCCTGGCGGCGCAGCCAGCCGGCGATTCGCAGCGCGCCGTCCTGCAACTGCGCGTAGCTCAGCGCCTGCTCCTCGCCGCGCGAGCACAACACCACCTGCACGCGCTCGCCGTGACGCGCAACGTGCCAGCGCAACACCTCGTCGAGGGTGCGCGCGTGCTCGGGAATGTCCGCCGGCGCCGGCGGCAGCGGCGCGGCCCGCGCCTGGCCTGCCTCGCGCGAAACCCGCGGCGTGCGCGCGGCGCGAGACAGCAGGCCGGCGATGTCGCGCACCGAATCGACCTCGGCCAGTGCGCCTGCCGGCAGTTGCGTGTCGAAGGCGCGCTCGACGCGCAGCAGCAACTCGGCGCGGGCCAGGCTGTCGAGCCCGAGGTCGCGCTGCAACGAGCTGTCGAGACGGGCCTGCGCGACCGCGCACGCCGGGTCGAGCTCGAGCCAAAGCTCGCGCACCAGCTCGAGCACGCGGCGCTGCGCGTCGGCGAGCGCGTCGTCGGTGGGCCGGATCTCGGGCATGGGCTGGGCGCGCGGTCGGGGAACGGCAGCCCCGCATGGTGCGAGCCCGTCCCCTGCCGCAGGCTAACCGCGCGCCGCGAGGGGGGCCATCGGTGGCCCCCCGATTCAGCCGCTCAGCCCCCGGCGCCGGATGCCGCCTCGCGCTCCTGCAGCGCGCGCCACATCACCTTGCCGGTGCCCGACTTGGGCAGCGCGTCGACGAACTCGACCACGCGCGGGCTCTTGTAGGCTGCCATGTGACCATGCGCCCAGTCGACGATGTCGCGCTCGCTCACCCTGGTGCGCGCGTCGGGGCGCAGCACCACGAACGCCTTCACGGTCTCGCCGCGATGCGCGTCGCGGGTGCCCACCACGCAGGCCTCGACGATGTCCGGATGCTGGTACATCAGGGTCTCGACCTCGGCCGGCCACACCTTGAAGCCCGAGGCGTTGATCATGCGCTTGAGCCGGTCGACCATGAAAAAGTAGCCATCCTCGTCGACCCGCCCGAGGTCGCCGGTGCGCAGCCAGCGCCGCCCGTCGATCTCCACGAAGGCCTGTTCGGTGGCCTGCGGCTGCCCCCAGTAGCCCTGCATGACCTGCGGGCCGCTGACCAGGATCTCGCCCACCTCGCCCACCGCCAGCTCGCGCAGGGTCTGCGGGTCGACCACGCGCGAATGCGTGTCGAAGATGGGAATCCCCAGGCACTGCGCCTTGCAGCGCCCGAGCGGGTTGATGTGGGTCGGGGCCATGGTCTCGGTCATGCCATAGCCCTCCATGTAGGTGATGCCGCACAGCTGCTGCAGGCGCGCCGCCACGGCGTCGGGCATCGCCGCGCCTCCGCCCCCCATGTTCCACACGCTCGACAGGTCGTAGTCGGCCACCCGCGGGTTCATCAGGAAGTCGACCACCATGGTCGAGATGGCGTGCCACGAGCCCACGCGCCAGTGCTGTATGCACTGCGCGGCCGCGTCGCGGTCCCAGCGCGCCAGCAGCACCACGGTGTTGCCGCGGTACAGCGCGGCGTTGAGGCTCATCTGCATGCCGGTGACGTGGAAGAACGGCAGCACCGCCAGCGCGGTGTTGTCCGACGGCGCGCGCACCCACTCGGCTCCCGCCACCGCGGTGCTCATCACGCTGCGATGGGTGTGCATGCAGCCCTTGGGCTGGCCGGTGGTGCCCGAGGTGTAGGGCATCACGCACAGGTCGTCGGGCCCGCCGAGCAGGGGCCCCGGCGTCAAGCCCGCGCCGAGCATGTCCAGCCACGCCACCAGCCCGTCGTCGCGCAGCTCGCGCGCCGGCTCGGCCAGCGCCGCCGGCAGCGCCACCGGCGAATCCGCCCCGGCGTATTGCGACAGCGCCGCGACGATCACGTGCTCGAGCCCCTGGCCGAGCAGCGGCTGCACGCGATCGAGCAGCTCCTGGCCGCAGAACGCCACGCGCGTGCCGCTGTCGCGCACATAGTGCGCCAGCTCGGCGCTCAGGTTCATCGGGTTCACCGGAACGACGACACCGCCGGCGCGCAGGATGCCGTAGAAGGCCAGCACGAACTGCGGGCTGTTCTGCATGTCCAGCAGCACGCGGTCGCCCTGGCGAACCCCGCAGCGCTGCTGCAGGAATCCGGCGATGGCCTCGCACTGGCGCCGGAACTCCCCGAAACTCAGGCGCCCGCCGTAGAACACCAGGAAGTCCTTGTCCGGGAACCTGCGCGCGGCGACCTCGACGTTGTCGTACAGGTTGGTCGCCGGAATGCTCAGGTGCCGCGGCAGGCCCTTGGGCCAATGCTTCAGGTGCAGTTCGCTCACGCTCGTCTCCTCAACGCCATGCCGGACTCGTCGGTCCGTGTCAGTGCGGGGTCGCCCCCTGCGTCGCCTGCGCCGCATAGGGCGCCAGCTCCATGCGCGCGATCTGGTCGCGGTGCACCTCGTCGGGGCCGTCGGCCAGGCGCAGCGTGCGCGCATGGGCATAGGCCTGCGCCAGCCCGAAGTCCTGCGAAACGCCGGCGCCTCCGTGCGCCTGGATGGCCCAGTCGATGACCTGGCAGGCCATGTCGGGAGCCACCACCTTGATCATCGCGATGTCCTTGCGCGCCACCTTGTTGCCCAGGCGGTCCATGCGGTCGGCCGCGGCCAGCACCAGCCAGCGCGCCTGGTCGATGCGCATGCGCGCGTCGGCGATGCGCTCGCGCGTGACCCCGTGCTCGGCCAGGCTGCGACCGAAGGCGCGGCGCGACACCACGCGCCGGCACATGTCCTGCAGCGCGCGCTCGGCCAGCCCGATCAGGCGCATGCAGTGGTGGATTCGCCCGGGGCCCAGGCGCCCCTGGGCGATCTCGAAGCCGCGCCCCTCGCCGAGCAGCATGTTGTCGAGCGGCACCCGCACGTCGTGGAATTCGACCTCGGCATGGCCGTGCGGGGCGTCGTCGTAGCCGAATACTTCGAGGTGACGCAGCACCTTCACCCCCGGCGTGTCCATCGGCACCAGGATCATCGACTGCCGCAGGTGCCGGTCCGGGTGGTCGGGGTCGGTCTTGCCCATCAGGATCAGCACCTTGCAGCGCGGATCGTTGGCCCCCGAGGTCCACCACTTGCGCGCGTTGATGACGTAGGAGTCGCCGTCGCGCCGGATGCTGGCCTGGATGTTGGTGGCGTCGCTCGACGCCACCGCCGGCTCGGTCATCGCGAATCCGGAGCGGATCTCCCCGCGCAGCAGCGGCTGCAGCCAGCGCTGCTGTTGCGCCGGCGTGCCGTAGCGCTCGAGCACCTCCATGTTGCCGGTGTCGGGGGCCGAGCAGTTGCAGGCCTCGGGCGCCAGCCCCGAGCGCCCCATGATCTCGCACAGCGGCGCGTATTCCAGGTTGCTCAGCCCGGCGCCGCGCTCGGATTCGGGCAGGAACAGGTTCCACAGCCCGTCGGCGCGCGCCTGCTGCTTCAGGCGCTCCATCACCCGCGTGGGCTGCCAGACGTTGCCGGCGGCGCGGTTCGCCTGCACCTCGGCGGCGAACTCGGCTTCGGCCGGCAGCACGTGCTGGCGCATGAACGACCACAGGCGCTGCTGCAGCTCCTGCACCTTGGGCGAGTATTCGAAATCCATCGGGTTCTCCGGATCGGGATCGGAAGGGATCGATGCTCAGGCCGCGCCGATGCGCTGCACCTGCGCCCACGCCGCCTCGGCCAGCGGGCGCGCGCGCGCGCCGGCGTCGAGCGCCTCCGCGCTGGCGGCGTTGCCCTGCAGCGCGCGTGCCAGCACGCCCTGCAGGATGGCGGACAGGCGGAACATGTTGAAGGCCAGGAAGAACTCCCACTGCTCGCGCGGCACCTGGTCACGACCGGTGCGCCGGCAGTAGGCCGCCACGTACTGCGCTTCGGTCGGGATGCCCAGCGCGCCGAGGTCCTCGCCCGACATGCCGCGGAACTGCCCCGGCCCGAGGCGCCAGGCCATGCAGTGGTAGGCGAAGTCGGCCAGCGGATGCCCCAGCGTCGACAGCTCCCAGTCCAGCACCGCCAGCACGCGCGGCTCGCTGGGGTGGAAGATCAGGTTGTCCATGCGGAAGTCGCCATGCACCACGGCCACCTCGTCGCCCTGCGGGACATGCTCGGGCAGCCACTGCATGAGGTTTTCCATCGCCGGCAGCGGCTCGGTCTGGCTCGCCCGGTACTGCTGGCTCCAGCGCGCGATCTGTCGCGCCACGTACTGCCCGGGCTTGCCATAGTCGCCCAGGCCGACGGCCTGCGGATCGACCCGGTGCAGCGCAGCGATCACCCGGTTCATCTCGTCGAACAGCGCGCCACGCTCGCCGGGCGCCAGCCCGGGAAGTCGCGGGTCCCAGAAAATCCGCCCGGCCACCCAGTCCATGACGTAGAACGCGGTGCCGATCACCGACTCGTCGGTGCACAGCACCCGCATGCGCGGCACCGGCACGTCGCTGCCGGCGAGCGCCGACATCACGCGGTATTCGCGGTCCACCGCATGGGCCGACGGCAGCAGCTTGCCCGGAGGCTTGCGCCGCAGCACCCAGCGCTGCCCGCGCGCGTCTTCCAGCAGGTAGGTGGGATTGGACTGCCCGCCCTCGAACTGCGACACGCGCAGCGGCAGTTGCAGCGGCCCGATATACGCGCGCAGGTACTCGCCCAGGCGCTGGGCGTCGAAGGCCAGCGCGGGGCTGATGTCGCGCATGCGCGCGGACGTGTCGGCTGGGGTGGAGGCCATGCCGTGCTTCTCCCGTGGAGGTCGCGCGCGAGGCTCAGCCCACGCGCACCAGTTGCTTGCCGAAGTTCTCGCCGCGCAGCATGCCGATGAACGCCTGCGGCGCCTGCTCCAGCCCCTCGGCCACCGACTCGCGCCAGCGCAGCTTGCCGGCCGCGACCAGCTCGCCCAGCTCGCGCAGCGCCTGCGGCCACAGCTCCATGTGCTCGGAGACGATGAAGCCCTGCAGCTTCAGGCGCTGCACCAGCACCGCGCGCACGTTGCGCATGGCGTAGGGCTCGGTGTTGTTGTAGTCGGAGATCATTCCGCACAGCGCGATGCGCCCGAAGGGCTGCATCAAGCCCAGCAGGCGATCGAAGATCTCGCCGCCGACGTTTTCGAACAGGCAGTGCGCGCCGTCGCCCACCGCTTCCCGCAGGTCGGCGCCCAGGCGCCCGGCCTTGTAGTCCACGCAGGCGTCGAAGCCGAGTTCGTCGGTGACGTAGCGGCTCTTGGCCGCGCCACCGGCCACGCCGACGACCCGGCAACCCTGCGACTTCGCCAGCTGGCCGACCACCGAGCCGACCGCGCCGGAGGCCGCGGTCACCACCACGGTCTCGCCGGCGCGCGGTTCGCAGATTCTCTGCAGCCCGTACCACGCCGTGACCCCGGGCATGCCCAGCGGTCCGAGGTAGGCCTGCAGCGGCACCCGCGACGCGTCGACCTTCATCAGCGCGCGCGCCTGCGCGCAGCCGTACTGCTGCCAGCCCAGCATGCCGACCACGTGGTCGCCTGGGCGCAGCGCGGGGTCGCGCGACTCGAGCACCTCGCCCACGGTGCCGCCGATCATCACCGCGCCCACGTCCACCGGATCGGCGTAGGACTTGGCCGCCGACATGCGCCCGCGCATGTACGGGTCGAGCGACAGCCACAGGTTGCGCACCAGCACCTGGCCATCGGACGGGGACGGAATCGGCGCCTCGTGGAGCCGGAAGTGCCTGGGCTCCACCCAGCCCTCGGGGCGTTCGGCCAGCAGGACCTGCAGGTTTCGGGACATCGGTGCTTCTCCGGATGGGTTGCGGGTGGATCGTCGGGGGCCGCGGCTCACAGGACCTGCGGCGCCGTGTCGCGCAGCACGCTGTCGCCGAGCAGCAGCGGCTGCAGCCAGGCCTGGGCCAGCGGAAGTTCGTAGGCGAAGAAGTAGCGGCAGGCCGCCAGCTTGCCCGCCGCCAGCGCCGGCGGCACGCCGCCGCCGGACGCTGCGGCGCGAGCGCACAGCGCCAGCTCCAGCCAGATCCACGCCAGCACCACGTGGCCGAAGCCCTGCAGGAACGCGGTGGCGTTGTCCAGCGCCAGCGCTGGCTCGCGCCCCGCCGCCTGCACCGCGTCCACGAGCACGGCGCAGGCCTGCTGCAGCGCCTTCGACCAGGCCTGCCAGGACCCCTGCGCGCCGGCGCTGTCGGACAAGGCCGCGGCGCGCGCCGCGGTTTCGTGCATTCGTTCGAGCAGCAGGCGCAGCGCGACGCCCTGGTCCTGCAGCACCTTGCGCCCCAGCAGGTCCAGCGCCTGGATGCCGTGGGTGCCCTCGTGGATCATGTTCAGGCGGTTGTCGCGCCAATACTGCTCGACCGGGAAGTCGCGGGTGTAGCCGTAGCCGCCGTGCACCTGGATGGCCAGGCTGTTGGCCTCCAGGCACCACTGGCTGGGCCAGCTCTTGGCCACCGGGGTCAGCAGATCGAGCAGCGCCTGTGCCGGACGCGCCTCGTCCGCGGCCGCGGTGTTCGCGTCGTCGACCAGGCGCGCGCAGTA
Source organism: Pseudomonadota bacterium (assembly GCA_021841865.1). Classification (GTDB taxonomy): domain Bacteria; phylum Pseudomonadota; class Gammaproteobacteria; order Burkholderiales; family Burkholderiaceae_C; genus Thiomonas_A. The sequence goes on along the minus strand of JAKCDM010000011.1, from coordinate 29,412 downwards.
CAGGCTCAGCGCCAGCGCGCCCTCGGCGTAGGCCTTCTGCGCCAGCAGCATGCGCCGCACGTCGGCGTGCTCGACGATGGGCACCGGCTGCGCCTCGTGCGGGCGCCCGCTGGCGCGGCCCTGGCGGCGCTGCCGCGCGTAGTCCAGCGAGGCCTCGTAGCCCGCCATGCCGAGCGCGGCCGCGGCCATGCCGACGGCGATGCGCGCCTCGTTCATCATGTGGAACATGCAGCGCAGGCCTTCACCCGCGGCACCCACGCGCCAGCCCACGGCGCCGGCACGCCCGTCGACCGGGTGGCCGCCCTCGCCGAAGTTCAGCAGCGTGTTCGGCGTGCCGCGCCAGCCCAGCTTGTGGTTGAGCCCGGCCAGCACGATGTCGTTGCGCGAGCCGGCGTGGGCGCCGGCCTCCGGCGGCAGCCACTTGGGCACCACGAACAGCGAAATGCCCTTGGTGCCAGGCGGCAGGCGGCCCTGCTGGTCCGGAATCTTGGCCAGCACCAGGTGCACGATGTTCGAAGTCAGGTCGTGCTCGCCGGCGGAGATCCACATCTTGGTCCCGAACAGCCGGTAGCGCGGGCCCAGCGGGTCGGCGTCCCAGGCCGGCCCGGCGGCGGCGTCGCCGTCAGGCAGCGCGCGCGTCACGATGTCGCCCAGCCCGGAGCCGGCCTGCGGTTCGCTCAGGCACATGGTGCCGGCCCATTCGCCGGCGAATTCGCGGCGCGCGAACACTTCACGCTGGGCCGCGCTGCCGTGCGCCAGCAGCAGGCGCGCGTTGGCGGTGGTCAGCATCGACGCGCTGATACCCACCGAAGCCTTGGCGAACAAGGCGTTGGCCGCCGATTCCACCACGCAGGGCAGCTGCAGGCCGCCGTACTCGGCATCCTGCGCTGCCGCCAGCATGCCGCTTTGCACATAGGCCTGCCAGGCCTCGTGGGTGGCCTGCGGCAGTACCACGCGGCCCTGCTCGAAGCGAGGTTCGTGCTCGTCCACCAGCCGGTTGAACGGCGCGTAGCGCTCGCGGGCGATGCGCTCGCAGGTATCGAGCACCTGCGCGAAGGTCTCGCGCGAGTGCTCGGAGAAGCGTTCGCGGCTGCACAGCTGCTGACAGCCGAGCCAGTCGTGGAGCAGGAAGTCGAGCGTGTCGCGCATCGGGCGGTCGGACGGAGCGTGGGTGGGTGGGGGGTAGGCAGGCCGGCGTGGCCCGGGCGCGGGCAGGCTGTCGGCGGGTGCTCGCGCTCAGGCGTCGTGGAAACCCTTGCCACGCTCGGCCAGTTGCGCAAGCCACGGCGCCGGCTCCCAGAAGGCGGCGTCGGCGCCCGGCTGCGCGGCGAACTCGCGCATGCGCCGCGCCACCATGTAGCTGCCCTGCATGTCGGCCCACAGCAGCGGGCCGCCGCGCCACTGCGGGAACCCGTAGCCGGCCAGATACACCATGTCGATGTCGGAGGCGCGCTGCGCGATTCCCTCCTGCAGGATGCGCGCGGCCTCGTTGACCAGCGCGTAGATGCAGCGCTCGACGATCTCGCGATCCGACACCGCGCGCGCCGTCACGCCGATGTCGTGTCGGTACTGGCGGATCATCGCGTCCACCTCGGGGTCGGGCAGCGCCTCGCGGCTGCCCGTCTCGTAGCGGTACCAGCCGGCTCCGGTCTTCTGGCCGAAACGCCCGAGTTCGCACAGCCGGTCGGCCAGGCGCGAGTAGCGCATGCCGGGCTTGTCGACGTAGCGCCGCTTGCGGATGGCCCAGCCGATGTCGTTGCCGGCGAGGTCGCTCATGCGAAACGGCCCCATCGCCATGCCCCAGGTCTCCAGCGCGCGGTCCACCTGCTGCGGCGAAGCCCCCTCCTCGACCAGGAAGTGCGCCATGCGCCCGTAATGCTCGAGCATGCGGTTGCCGATGAACCCGTCGCACACCCCCGAAACCACGGCGATCTTGCCGATGCCGCGGGCCAGGCGCATCACCGTGGCCAGCACGTCGGGCGCGGTGGCCTTGCCGCGCACCACCTCGAGCAGCTTCATCACGTTGGCCGGGCTGAAGAAATGCATGCCGACCACGTCGCCCGGGCGCCGCGTGAACGCGGCGATGGCGTCCAGGTCCAGCGTGGAGGTGTTCGACGCGAGGATGGCCCCGTCGCGCGCCACCTCGTCGATGCGCCGGAACACGTCGCGCTTGACGTCCAGGTCCTCGAACACCGCCTCGATCACCAGGTCGCACGGGCCCAGCGCGGCATAGTCCAGGCTCGGGTGGAGCAGCGCCAGGCGCTGCTCCACCTGCTGCGCGCTCAGGCGCCCGCGGCGCGCCGAGTTCTCGTAGTTGGCGCGCATGGTGCCCAGGCCGCGCTCGAGCGCCTCCTGCCCCGCCTCGACCAGCACCACATCGATGCCGGCGTTGAGAAAGTTCATCGCGATGCCGCCGCCCATCGTGCCGGCGCCGACCACGCCCACGCGACGCACCGGGCGCACCGGGGTGTCCTGCGGCACGCCGCGCAGGTGCGACGCCGCGCGCTCGGCGAAAAAGGCGTGGCGCATGGCGTGCGATTCCGGCGTGGCCAGCAGCGCGAAGAACAACCAGCGCTCCAGCGCCATGCCGGAGTCGAAATCGCCGCTGCTGGCGGCCACCGCGTCGATCGCGTGCAGGCGCGCGGGCTGGCGCGGGTACTTGCGCGCGGCCTGGGCACGCCACTGCGCCAGCAGTTCCTGCGCCGCGGCGCCGTCGTCGGGCAGCGCGCGCTCGCGCAGGCGCGGCAGGCTGCCGGCGTCGGCCAGGCGCCGTGCCAGCGCGCACGCGGCTCCCACCACGTCGGCGTCGACCACGTCGTCGAACAGCGCGCCGTCGCGCAGCGCCGCGGCAGGCTGGGGGTCTCCGGAGACGATCAACTCCAGCGCCCGCTCCAGGCCCAGCGCGCGGGGCAGGCGCTGCGTGCCGCCGCTGCCGGGCAACAGCCCGAGCTTGACCTCGGGCAGCCCGATCGGCGCCGACGCCAGCGCGACGCGGCCGTGGCAGGCCAGCGAGAACTCCAGCCCGCCGCCCATGCAGGTGCCATTGATCGCCGCCACCACGGGCTTGCCGCATTCCTCGGCCACCTGCAGAACGTCCAGCAGATGCGGAGACGCGGTCATCTCGGGCTTGCCGAATTCGCGGATGTCGGCACCGCCGCTGAACAGCTTGCCGGCGCCGGTGACCACCACGCCGCGCACCCCCGCATCGGCGGCCGCGGCGTCGAGCGCCTGGATCAGCGCGCGCCGCTGCTGCAGCCCGAAGCCGTTGACCGGCGGATTGTCGAGGGTGAGCACGGCGATGTCGCCGTCACGGTGGGTCTGCACGCCGGGCATGTGGTCTCCATTCGGCCTCCCGCAAGCCCGCCGGGGGCTGTCGAGGGCCATGGTTCCGCTTGGCGGAACGTGGTTTTGATTTCTGAACGTCGAGCCATGCTATTGCGCCGCCGCGACGCTTGTAAAGCCGGACCCTGCACGCCCCGCGGCTGCTGCGCCCGCGACGCGTCGTGCGATTCAGGATTCCCGCAGGCGCGCGGCGATTTCAAGCAGGCGCGGCCGCGCCTGCTCCAGCAGGAACTCGGCTCCGAGCTGGAACGCCGGCCCTCCGCAGTTGATGGCCATGCGCGGCAGCCCCCGCCCGGGATCGATGCCCACCGCGATCGCGTTCACGTCGGGCTGCCAGTCGCCGAAGGAGCATGCGCACCCCAGGCTGCGGTAGTCGCGCAGCGACTGCTCGATGCTCGCAAGCTGGGCCGCCCAGTCCGGCGCGCCCAGCGCGGCCAGCTCGTCGATCAAGGCCTCGCGCTCATGCGCGGGCGCCACGGCCAGCCAGGCACGCCCCATCGCGGTGCTTCCCAGCGGGATGCGCGAGCCCACGTCCAGGCTCAGGGTCAGCGCCGACGCGCTGCGGCAATTCTCGACGTAGATCATCGAAAGCCGGTCGCGCACGCCCAGCGAGACCATGGTGCCGGTGGCGTCGGCCAGCTGCTGCATCAGCGGGCGCGCGAGCTGGCGCATGTCCATGCGCGCCAGCACGCTGCTGCCCAGTGCCAGCGTGGCGCTGCCCAGGCGGTACTTGCCGCTTTCGGCGTCCTGGCTGAGATAGCCCAGGCGCGTCAGCGTGTGCGTCAGGCGCGACACCGTCGACTTGGGCAGGCCGCAGCGACGCGCGATCTCCTGGTTGCCCAGCGCGCGATCGCGCGAGCGAAAGCACGCCAGCACCTCGAGCCCGCGCGCCAGCGCGGTGACGAACTGGCGATCGGCGGGCTCGGCGTCGGGCGAGGCGGATGGAGTGGCGGATGGAGTGGCGGGCATGGCGGCGTTCCGGCACGAAAGCGGGCCGCTCGCCTTGACAGGCCGCGCCCGCGGACGAAAGAATCGAACGAATTCTACAAAACTGGAACAGTGTTCCGCACAGCGGTCTGCACACCATGGACTTCGAACTACCCGGCGAACTGGCGGATTTCCGCGCCGAGCTGCGCGCGCGCCTGCGCGAGCTGCTGCCCGACGGCTTGCGCGCCAAGGCGCTGGCCGGTCGGCGCCTGCAGCGCGACGACTATCTCGAGTGGCAGCGCATCCTGCACGCCGCCGGCTTGGGCGCCGTGCACTGGCCTCGCCAGTGGGGCGGCTGCGAGTGGGACGCCAGCCGCGTCGCGCTGTTCGACGAGGAATGCGCGCTCGCCGGAGCTCCGCGCCAGCTGCCCTTCGGGCTCAAGATGCTGGCGCCGGTGCTGCTCCGCTTCGGCACGCCGGCGCAGCGCGAGCGATTCCTGCCGCCGATCATCGAGGGCCGCGAGTGGTGGTGCCAGGGCTATTCCGAGCCGGGCTCCGGCTCCGACCTGGCCTCGCTCAGGACCCGCGCCGCGCGCGACGGCGACGACTACGTGGTCGACGGGGTCAAGACCTGGACCACGCTGGCCCAGCACGCCGACTGGATGTTCTGCCTCGTGCGCACCGACCCGGACGCGCGCCCGCAGGCCGGAATTTCCTTCCTGCTGATCGACATGCACGCCCCCGGCGTGCAGGTGCGCCCGATTCGCCTGCTCGACGGCGAGCACGAAGTCAACGAGGTCTGGCTCGACGGCGTTCGCGTGCCCGGCTCGCACCGGGTCGGCGAGCCCGAGCAGGGCTGGGGCATCGCCAAGTACCTGCTCGGACACGAACGCACCAACATCGCCGGCATCGGAGTGGTCAAGCGCGAACTCGAGCGCCTGCGCGAACTCGGCTCGCGCCCCGACGCGCGCGGCCGGCGCGCGCTCGACGACGCGCTGCTGCGCGCCGACATCGCCGAGCTCGAGCTCGAGCTGCTGGCCCTCGAGACCACGCAGTCGCGCATGCTGCAGCCGGGCAGCGCGCCCGGCGCCGAGGCCTCGCTGCTCAAGGTCGTCGGCAGCCGGCTGCAGCAACGCGCCAGCGAGCTGCTGGTGCGCGTGGCCGGCGCCCGCGCATTGCCCTTCCAGCCCGAGGCCTTCGATCCACCGGCCGGCTTCGAGCCCGCCTCCGGCGACGACTACGCGCTGCTGGCCGCCCAGTACGCCAACTGGCGCAAGGTGTCGATCTACGGCGGCAGCAACGAGATCCAGCTCAACCTGCTGGCACGCGCCATGGGGCTTTGACCCCGAAGCCCCGACCCGCCCGCCGCGCCCGACCACGACCATGACCCCGCAAGCCACCGAACAACAACGCCAGCTCGGAGACGCGCTGCAACGATTCGTGCAGCGCGAATACGCCTTCGACCCCCGGCGCGCCGATCGCGGCGCCTTCGACGCGCGGCGCTGGCAGCTGCTGTGCGAACTCGGCCTGCCGGCGCTGCTGGTGCCCGAGTCCCACGGCGGCCTGCAGGCGCCGCTGGCCGACGCGCTGCACGCGCTGCAGGTGCTGGCGCCCGCGGCCCTGCCCGAGCCCGTGCTGGGCAGCTGCGTGCTGGCCACGCGCCTGCTGTGCGAGGCCGGCGGAGACGCCGCATCGCATTGGCTGCCGCGCCTGGCGCAGGGCGCCGTCGCCAGCGTGGCGGCCTTCGAGCCCGACGCGGGCTTCGAGCTGCTGCGCCCGGCCTGCGGCGCGCGGCGCGACGGCGATGCCTGGGTGCTCGAAGGAGCCAAGACCCTGGTGCTGCAGGCCGCGCAGGCCGAGCTGCTGCTGGTGTCGGCGAGCTGCCAGGACGCGCCCTGCGCCTGGTTCGCGCTGCCCGCGGACACGCCCGGAGTGACGCTTGCCCCCCATGCCCTGCTCGACGGGCGCGGCGCCGCCGGGCTGCGCCTGCGCCAGGTGCGCGTGCCCGCGTCGGCGCGCCTGGCCGGCGACGGCACGGCGCAGGCCGAGTCGCTGCGCGACGTCTGGCTGGCCGCGCTTTGCGCCGAGGCCGTCGGGGTCATGCAGGCCTGCCTCGACGCCACCGTGGCCTACCTGAACACGCGCCAGCAGTTCGGCCAGCCGCTGGCGCGCCTGCAGGCGCTGCAGCACCGCGCAGCCGAGCTGTGGATCGAGCTCGAGCAGGCACGTTCCATGGCCTGGCTGGCCGGCGAGCGCGTGGAGCACGAACCCCCTGCTCGCCGGGCCGCGCTGCTGGCAGGCGCCAAGGCGCGCGTCGGGCGCGCCTGCCGCGAGGTGTCGCAGCAATGCGTGCAACTGCACGGCGGCATGGGCCTGAGCGACGAGCTGCAGATCAGCCACTGGTTCAAGCAGCTGAGCCTGGCCGAGCTGTGGCTGGGCGACCACCGCCTGCACCTGCAACGCTGGGCCGACGCCGTGCTGGCGGCCTGATGCCCTGAACGAAGCCCCACGAGGAGCCCCTACATGCACGAATTCTCCGACCGCGTCGCGGTGATCACCGGCGCGGCCGGCGGCATCGGCCTGGCGCTGGCACGCCAGGCGCTGGCGCGCGGCATGCGCTTGGTGCTGTCCGATCTCGACGACCGGGGCCTGCAGGCCGCGGCGAGCCAGCTCGGCGCCGCGGCCGATCGCGTGCTGCTGCACGCCGCCGACGTCAGCCGCGACGCCGACGTGGCGGCGCTGGCCGACGCCGCCTTCGCGCGCTTCGGCGCCGTGCACCTGCTGTGCAACAACGCCGGCGTCGGCTTCAGCAGGCTCGCCACCGAGCATACGGCTGCCGACTGGGAATGGGTGATCGGAGTCAACCTGTTCGGAGTCGCCCATGGCGTGCGCCATTTCCTGCCGCGCATGCAGGCCTCGGGCGAGCCCGGGCACGTGCTCAACACCGCGTCCGCCGCAGGGCTCGTGTCGACCCCGGGCATGGCCGCCTACAACGCCAGCAAGCAGGCCGTGGTGGCCCTGTCGGAGACCCTGCGCGCCGAACTGCTGGCGCAGCAATGCGCGATCGGCGTGTCGGTGCTGTGCCCGGCCTGGGTGCCCACCGGAATCCACGCCAGCGAGCGCGCGCGCCCGCAGCGCTTCGGCGTCGCCGACAGCGCCTCGAGCGCGTCGGCCGCCTACGCGCAGGGCATGGAACAAGCGGTACGCTCGGGGCGGCTGAGCGCCGACGACATCGCGCGCATCGCCTTCGACGCCGTGGTGCGCGGCGAGTTCTACATCCTGCCGCACCGCCGCATCGCGCAGGCCGTGGCGCAGCGTTTCGCCGAGATCGCCGCGGCCGCCGAGCCCGCCACCAACCCGCAACCCCACGCACGATGAACGCCCTGCTCTGCCAAGCCTTCGGGCCGATTTCCGAACTGCGCCTGCAACAAGTTCCCGACCCGCAACCCGGCCCCGGCCAGGTGGTGGTGCGGGTGCGTGCCTGCTCGCTGAACTTTCCCGATGCGCTGATCGTGCAGGGCCTGTACCAGGTCAAGCCTACGCTGCCGTTCTCGCCCGGCGCCGAGTTCGCCGGCGTGGTCGAGCGCGTCGGACCCGGTGTCGACGGGCTGCGCCCCGGCGATGCGGTGGTCGCATTCGCCGGCCACGGCGGGCTGGCCGAGCGCTGCGTGGTCGACGCCGCGCGCCTGCTGCCCATGCCCGCCGGCATGGACTTCGCGCAGGCCGCCTCGTTGCTGCTCACCTACGGCACCGCGCTGCACGCGCTGCGCGGAGTCGCCGAGCTGCAGGCCGGGCAGACCGTGCTGGTGCTGGGCGCCGCGGGAGGCGTCGGCCTGGCCGCGGTGCAGGTAGCCAAGGCGATGGGCGCGACGGTCATCGCCGCGGCCTCCAGCGCCGAACGCCTGGCGCTGGCCGCCAGCCACGGCGCGGACGTCGGCATCGACTACTCGACGCAGGACCTGCGCCGCGGCGTGCTCGAGCACACCGGCGGGCGCGGCGCCGATGTCGTGCTCGACCCGGTCGGCGGCGAGTTCGCCGAGAGCGCGCTGCGCGCCACCGCCTGGCGCGGTGCCTTCCTGGTGGTCGGCTTCGCCGCCGGCCAGATCCCCCGCCTGCCGCTGAACCTGGTGCTGCTGCAGGAGCGCAGGGTGCTCGGCGTGTACTGGGGCGAAGCCGTGCAGCGCGACCCCGCCCGCCACCTGCGCGACGTCGAGCAGCTCGTGCGCTGGTTCGACGAGGGCCGGCTGCGTCCGCCGATCACCGAGCGCGTGGGCCTGGAGCAGGCGCGCGACGCCATCGAGCGCATGGCCTCGCGGCGCGTCATGGGCAAGGTGGTGGTCGAGATCGGGTAGGCGCGCCGGCCACGCGATCGGCGATCGGCGACCGGCGATCGGCGACCACGCGCCGCGTCAAGGTCGCGACGCGCCCCGGCAGGCACGGTGCGCGGCGCGCGCCTATCGTGTGTGCGTCGGATGCGCATGTCGCGCGTCCACGCCACCGGAGATGTCGATGAGCCCCGCTGCCAAACCCTCCCGCGCCCCGGCCCCCGCACCGGCGCAATCGCCCAAGGCCCCGGCCGCGCAACGCGCCCCGCGCGCCGATCCCGAACGTGCTCGCGAGAAAAGCGCCGCGCGCGAAATCGCCGGGCGCCACAAGAACGCCGGGCAGAAGGACCACAAGGGCGCGCGCTGAAGCCTGCGCGGCACGCTGCACACCCGCACGCGGCCGCCGCGGGCGCCTGGCGGCGGCGTATTCCCTTTCTCCATCCTGACTAATCGGTCTTTTGCCTTCCCGCGCAGCGCGCCCCGCGCGGCTTGCGCACAATCCTTGCTCGACCCGGCGAACAAGCACAGCGAGCCCTCCGCCCGCGTGGGCGCGCCTGCCCGCCGCCGGGGCCCTGGATTCGCCCTCCTCCCGAGCGTTGCCCGTTCGTCCGCCCATGCCCGTCGCACCCGTGGCCGCCCCGTGGTGGCGCTTCCCGCTTGCGCTGATGCTGCTGGAAGTCATCGTCTACCTGTCCCAGGACATGTACCTGCCGGCGCTTCCTGCCGTGCAGGGCTCGTTCGGCGTCAGCCAGGCATCGGCGCAGCTCAGCGTGGCCGTGTGGTCGTCCGGCGCCGCGGTGGTGCAGCTGTTCACCGGCCCGGCCTCCGACCGCCTCGGGCGTCGCGTGGTGCTGATGAGCGGCGTGATCGGCTTCGCCGCGTCCAGCGCCGCGTGCGCGCTGATGAGCGGATTCGGCTGGTTCCTCGGCGCCCGCGTGGCCCAGGGCTGCGCCGGCATCTGGGCCATCAGCGCGGGCTACGCGGGAATCCATGAACTGTTCGAGGCGCGCACCGCGATACGCATCCAGGCCTGGATGAACAGCGTCACCGTGCTGGCCCCGGCGCTCGGGCCGGCGCTGGGCGCCGCGCTGATGGTCGTGGCGCCCTGGCGCGGCATGTTCGTGCTGCTCGCCGCCGGCGGCGCCGCGCTGCTCGGGCTGTTCTGGAAATGGATGCCGGAAACCGTCGACGTATCGCTCAGCCAGCCGCTGTCGGCGCGGCGCGTGGGCACCCATTACCTGGCGCTCGCCAGCAACGGCCCGATGATGTGCCTGCTCGGCGTGTGGTGCCTGGTGTTCACCGTCATGGTCACCTGGGCCGTCAGCGGCCCGTTCATGCTGCGCGGCCCTGGCGGCGGCCGCGGCATGTTCGTGGGGGCGCAGCTGTACGCCTGCGGCTGCTACATCGTCGGCACCCGCCTGGTCGACCGCCTGCTCGGCCTGTACCCGCGCGAGCTGCTGCTCGGCGGCGCGCTGAACCTGTGCCTGGCGGGCATCGGCGCCACGCTGTGCGCAGCGCTGCTGCGCGCGCCCACGGTACTCGTGGTCGCGCTGTACGGGCCGTTCATGGTGGGCGCCGGGCTGCTGCTGGCGCCGCTGTTTCGCGCCGTGCTGGAACGCGCCCACCAGGACATGGGGCTGCGCGTGGCGTGGCTGTCGAGCCTGATCAACGTCACCGGCGCCATCGCCTGCGCGCTCGCCGCGCTGCTCGAGCTGCGCCAGTTGCGCGCCTTCGGCATGCTCGGGCTGCTCGCGGTGCTGCTCGCCCGCCGCCTGGCCTACAGCCGCCGCGGCCTGGCGGCGTCGCTGGGCACGGCCTGACACGACGCCCGATGCGGGCGCGTCAACGCGCCCCGAGGCGCCGCACCCGCGAGTCGCGCAACAGCGCCGGCAATGCCTGCGCATCGAACAACTCGGTGCCCGGCTGCGCCGCGGTGCCGCTGCCGCAGGCCAGGCCCAGGCGAAGCGCCTGCTCGGGGGCGGCCCCGCAGGCCAGCGCGCCGATCAGCCCGGCCAGCATCGAATCGCCCGCGCCGACCGTGGAACGCACGTCGACCTTCGGCGCGTAGCCGCGCCACACCCCGCTCGCGCAGGCCAGCAAGGCACCGCGTGCACCCAGCGACACGCACACGTTCGCCACCCCCTGACGCACCAGTTCACGCGCCTCGCGACGCACGTCGTCGAGGCGGGGCAAAGCCCGCCCGACGAGTTGCTCGAGCTCCCACCGGTTGGGCTTGATCAGGTACGGCTTGCGCCTGATCGCCTCGGCCAGCGGCTCGCCTTGCATGTCCAGCACCACGCGGCTGCCGCGCGCTCGCAGCCGGTGCGTGAGCTCGGCGTACAGCGACGACGGCACGCCATCGGGCAGCGACCCGGTCAGCGCGACGATGCCGCCGGCGCCCAGTTCCAGCACCTGCTCGAGCACGCCGCGCAGCGCCTGCCTCGACAGCGCCGGGCCACGACCGATGAACTCGTACTGCGCCGCCGGACGCTGCTGCTCGACCGTCGCGTTGATGCGGGTCTCGCCGTCGATGCGCGTGGCGTGCACATGAGCGACCTGCTGCGCCAGCAGTCGCTGCAGCAGCGTGCCGATCTCGCCGGCCGCCAGCAGGCAGGCGTGCGCCGGCAGGCGCAGGCGCTGCAGCGCGCGCGCCACGTTGATGCCGTTGCCCCCGGGGTCGAAGCGATAGCGCGACGCATGCAGCTTGCGGTCGGGCACCAGGCGTTCGACCTCGTAGGACACGTCCAGGCTGGGCTGCAGGGTCAGCGTGACCAGCGGCACCAGCGCGCCCCGGATGTCGTCTGCCCTCCCCCCTGTCAGCTCGCGCAGCGCCTCGTGCATGCTAGTGTCCTGCTAGGCTCCACGGGCGCGCCGCCCGGGGGTGCGGACCCTCGGCGCATCGGGTGGCGCATCGGGTGGCGGCACAGGCTCGGCAGGCTCGGGGGGGTGCGTGGGCTCGGCGGGTACGGGAGCCTTCGGGGACGCCGCGGCGGCGTCGTCGCGCGCTGCACGCGAGCGCCTGGCAGGCGCGGCGTAGGTCTGGCGGATCGCCGCCAGCTCCGCCAGCTGCGCTCCGACCAGGAAGTTCACGGTATCCACAGGCACCAGCCCCTGCTCGTCGGGCTGGCCGGCCGTGACGCCGGTCAGGCATTCCATCGCCTCGTCGACGTCGCGCACCGCCCACACGTGGAAACGCCCCTGCTCGCAGGCCTGCACGACGTCGTCGCGCAGCATCAGGTGCTTGACGTTGGCGCGCGGAATCAGCACCCCCTGCTGGCCGTCGAGCCCGCGCGCGTTGCAGATGTCGAAAAAGCCCTCGATCTTCTCGTTCACTGCGCCGATGGCCTGCGCCTCGCCGAACTGGTTGACCGAGCCGGTGATGGCCAGCGACTGGCGCACCGGCAGGTCCGCCAGGTCCGACATCAGCGCGCACAACTCGGCCATCGACGCGCTGTCGCCCTCGACCGGCCCGTAGGACTGCTCGAACACCAGGCTGGCCGACAGCGAAAGCGGAATGGCACGCGCGAAGCGCGCGCCGAGAAAGGCCGACAGGATCATCACCCCCTTGGAGTGGATGGCGCCGCCGAGCTCGCTCTCGCGCTCGAGATCCACCACGCCGGCCTCGCCCACGCGAACCGTGGCGCTGATGCGCACCGGATGCGCGAACGCGAAATCGTCCATCGCGATCACCGCCAGGGCGTTGACCTGGCCCACGCGCTCGCCCTGCACAGAGATCATCAGGTTCTCGCGCAGGATCTGGTCCTGCACGCGCTCGCGCAGGCGGTCCACGCGGCGCTCGCGCGCGCGCAGCGCGGCTTCCACGTCGGCGCGCGCGACAAGCTCGCGCGAGTCCGCCGCGGCCAGGTGCTCGGCCTCGTGCAGCACCTCGCCCAGCAGGCGCCGGCTGCAGCTCAGGCGCTGGCCGTCGCCGGCCAGGCGCGACGCATGCTCGACCAGGCGCGCCACGGCAGCGCGCTCGAAAGGACGCAGGCCGCCCTGGCGGGCCAGCGTGGCGACGAAATCGGCATACACGCGAACGCTGGCCGCGTCGCGCGGCATGTCGCTGCCGAAATCAGCCGCGACGCGGAACAGGTCGGCGAATTCCGGGTCCAGCTCCTTGAGCAGGTAGTACAGGCGCGCCTCTCCCACCAGCACCAGCTTGACCTGCAGCGGCATCGGCTGCGGCTCCAGCGCGATCGAGCCCACCAGACCCCAGGCCTGGCCCAGCGACTCGATTCGCAACTGCCCGCCGCGCAGCGTGCGCTTGATGCTCTCCCACGTGTAGGGCTGGCTGAGCACCTTCAACGCGTCGAGCACCAGGTAGCCGCCATTGGCCCGATGCAGCGAGCCCGGCTTGATCAGCGTGAAATTGGTCACCAGCGTGCCGAACTGCGCGACCTGGTCGATGCGCCCCACCAGGTTCGGGTGCGTCGGGTTGTCCTCGAACACCACGGGCGCGGCGCCCGAGGCCGGTTGCGTGATCAGCGGATTGACCTTCCAGCGCCCCGGGGTCACGTGCCCGCTCATGACCAGCGCCGCGATGCCTGCGTCGCCGCCGCGCGACTCCTCGCGCAGCTCCTCGCCCACTTCCAGCACGTCGTGCATGACCTCGTCGAGAAAACCCAGCACCTGCGGCAGGTCGGCATGGCGCTGGCGCAGCTCGTCGATCAGGTGCCCGGCGGCCAGCCCGAGGGTGTCGCGGTTGGCCTGGCGGATCTGCGCCTGGGTCTCGCGGCGCCAGCGCGGCAGCTGCTGCATCAGCTGGGTCAGGCGCTCGCCGTAGCCCTCGATCAGCTTGCCGATGCTCTCCTTGCGCTCGGGCGGCAGTTTCTCGAATTCCGCCGGCGAGATCGCCTGGTGATCCTTCAGCGGAGCGAACACGAAGCCCTGCGGAGTGCGCATCAGCGCGATGCCGTGCGCCGCGGCCTCGTCCCCCAGGCCCTGCAGCGCGCCGTCCTCGCGCTGCTTGTACGCGCTCTGGATGGCCTCCAGGCGCGCCTGGTGCTGCTCGCTCTCGAAGGCCACCGGGATCGCCCGCACCAGCTCGCTGACAAAGCGATCCATGTCCTGCGCCAGCTGGGCGCCGCGTCCGGCCGGCAGGCGCAGCAGGCGCGGCTTGCCCGGCTCGGCGAAATTGTTCACGTAGCACCAGTCGTCGGGCGCCGCGCGCCTGGCGGCGTGCTCGCCGAGCATGCGCCGCAGCATGCAGTGCCGGCCGCTGCCGGCATGCCCGAGCACGAACAGGTTGTAGCCCGGCTTGTCCATCGCCAGCGCCAGCTCGATGGCCTCGACCGCGCGCCGCTGCCCGACCACCTCGGTCCCGGCGGCAAGCTCGGCGGTGCTGGCGAAATCCAGTTGCGCCTCGTCGCAGCGGGCGATCAGCTGCGCGGCGGGCAATGCAGCGACGGCACACATGGTGGCAAGGCTCCTGGTCGAAGGTTCACGCTAGGATCGCGGGCGACACACAGGCCTGGCCAGTCGGCCCTGCCGCCGCGCCATGCGGGCATCATGCACCCGATGCGTCGGCATTCGCTTGACTCGCATCAACCCCGCCGACGCTGGCGGCGGCGCGCGCAGCACGAGCCGGCGCGCGCCCTACGACGTTACAGTTGGGGTCATCGCAGGCCTGGCACCTGCTCCGGGAGCATCGCACCATGACTTCCTCACGCCCCTTGGCCCTGATCGTCGGCGCCGGCGACGGGCTCGGCGCCGCGCTGGCGCGGGTGTTCGGCGAACAGGCCGGCATGCGCGTCGCGCTGGCAGCCCGGCGCCCCGAGCGCCTGCAGGAACTGGCACGGCAGCTCGACGGCCTGGCGCTGCGCTGCGACGCGTCGCAGGCGCAGCAGGTCGAAGCCCTGTTCGCCGAGCTCGACCGCATCGACCCGCGCGGGCCCGAACTGGTGGTGTACAACGCCGGAGCACGGGTCCGCGGCTCCATCGCCGAAATTGATGTCGAGCAAGCCTCGCAGGCGCTGCAGGTCAATGCGCTGGGCGGCCTGCTCGTGGCGCGACAGGCCGCCCAGCGCATGCTGCGGGCCGGGCGAGGCACCCTGCTGTTCACCGGGGCGTCGGCCAGCGTCAAGGGTTTCGCGCAGTCGTCGGTGTTCGCGATGGGCAAGTTCGCGCTGCGCGGGCTGGCCCAGGCCCTGGCGCGCGAGCTCGCGCCGCAGGGCGTGCACGTGGCCCATGTGGTGATCGACGGCGGCATCGCCCACCCCGAGCGCCCGGAGCCGGCGCAGCCCGACGGCCAGCTCGACCCGCGGGCCATCGCCGCCGAATACCTGCACCTGGCACGCCAGCCGCGCAGCGCGTGGACCTGGGAAATCGAGCTGCGCCCGTGGGTCGAGCAATTCTGACCCCGCCGCGCGCGCGCACGAAAGAGCCCGGCCCGCTGCCTCCCGAACCGTCGAGTCCGCAACCCCGCTCCCCATGCCACGCATCCATCGCAAGACCGAGCTCGGGCGCCAGGCGCTGAGCACCCGCCAGCCGCCGCTGCCGCGCGCCGTGCGCAACCTGCTGGTGCTGATCGACGGCCGTCGCGGCGACGCCGAACTGCTCGAGATGCTCGGGCACGTCGACGTCGACGACGCCAGCTTCGCGCAACTGCGCGAGCTGGGCCTGGTCGAGATCGCGCAGCAGGACGAGGCCCCGCCCGACGCGCGCGACGCAATGCCCGGCGAGCCGCCCGGCGCGCCGCCGGGAGCCCCCGCGGCGGCACCGCAGGAGCGCCGCGCAGGCATGTTCGAACGCCTCGGCCAGGGCGTGCGCCGGGCGCTGCAGGCACCGCAGGAGTCCCCGCGCGAGGTCTCGGCCGGGCTGGCCGAGATCATCCGCTGCGCGGCGCTGGCCGACGCCGAACTGTTCGTCTGGCTGGAGACCCGGGTCGAGGCGCTGCGCGAGCGCGACCCCGAGTCGGTGGCGCACGTCGTTCGGCGCGTACCCGAGCTGCGCGCGGGAATCGAGGCCGACGACCGCCGGCTTCGCCGCGCGGTGCCGCTGCTGAGCTACGGCACCCGGCTCGGCGGCGTGGTCGAGTCCCTCGCCGGCTACGGCGAGTACCTGCATGGCGAGGCCCTCGCGCTGGGCATGTGCCTGGCCAGCACGCTGGGCGAGGACGCCGGGCTGCAAAGCCGCTCCAGCGCCGTGCGCCTGCGCGACCTGCTGATGCGCGCCGGGCTTCCCACGCGCCTGCCGCGCGCGCCGTCGGCGCGCTGGCTGCAGTGGCTGCCGGTCGACCGCCCCGGCCCGCAGGGCATGCTGGACCTGATCCTGCTGGAGGACATCGCCCGCCCGCAACCGCGCCGCGTCGCCCCCAGCGCGGTGCTGGACGCACTCGACCGCATCGGCGCGCTGTCGGCCTGACGACGGCGCTGCCCCGCCGGCGCGGCGCACTGCGCGCCTGCCCGCGACCCCGCGGGAGCCACCTTGCGCCACCAGGCGCTTGGCGCGTTCGCCCGCACCGACCGACAATGCGCAAGTCCACCGCGTTGCCGCCGGCATCGCGCTGCCAGCCCACGAAGCTCGAACCTCGCCCACGAAGCCCATGACGTCCCCAGCCGCTCCCATCCCCGCCGCGCGCCAGCAGTTCGCCAGCGACAACCTCGCCGGGATCTGCCCCCAGGCCCTGCAATCCCTGCTCGACGCCAATGCCAGCGGGCACCAGCCCGCCTATGGCAACGACGTCTGGACCCAGCGCTCCACCGACATGCTGCGCGACCTGTTCCAGACCGACTGCGACGTCTACTACGTGTTCAACGGCACCGCCGCGAACTCGCTGGCGCTGGCGTCGATGTGCCAGAGCTACCACAGCGTGCTTTGCTCGCCGGTGGCCCACATCGAGACCGACGAATGCGGCGGCCCCGAGTTCTTCTCCAACGGCTCCAAGCTGCTGGTGGGCGAGAGCGACAGCCCGTCCGCGCGCCTGGGCAAGCTCACCCCGGACGCCATCGAGCATCTGGTCACGCGGCGCAACGACATCCACTATCCGAAGCCCAAGGTGGTGTCGCTGACCCAGGCCACCGAGCTCGGCACCGTCTACACCGTCGAGGAGGTGCGCGCCATCGCCGCCATCGCCAAGCGCCGGCACCTGAAGCTGCACATGGACGGCGCGCGCTTCGCCAACGCGGTGGCCTCGCTCGGCGTGCACCCGTCGGAAATCACCTGGCGCGCCGGAGTCGACGTGCTGTGCTTCGGCGGCACCAAGAACGGCCTTCCGGTGGGCGAGGCGGTGGTGTTCTTCGACCGCGAGCTGTCGGCCGACTTCGCCTGGCGGGTCAAGCAGGCCGGGCAGCTGGCGTCCAAGATGCGCTTCATCTCGGCGCCGTGGGTGGGCATGCTGGAGGGCGACACCTGGCTGCACAACGCGCGCCACGCCAACGCCATGGCCCAGCGCCTGTTCCAGGCCATCCGGGAACTTCCCGGCGTGCAGGTGCTGCACCCGCCGCAGGCCAATGCCGTGTTCGCGCAGCTGCCGCGTCGGGTGATCGACACCATGCACGGGCGCGGCTGGGAGTTCTACGAGTTCATCGCCGGCGGCGGCTGCCGCCTGATGTGCGCGTGGGACACCACGCCGCAGACGGTCGACGCATTCGCCGCCGACCTCGCCGCGGCCTGCGCCTGACAGGGCAAGCGCGAAACCGCGGAGGCGGGGTGCGCGGACCGTGTAAGCTCTGGATCGAGTTCACAAAATCCAGATCCGAATGGTTTTTCCCGCGACGACGCAACCCGAAGACCGAAGCAATGCGGACTCGGCAGCCGCTGGCGCCGAGGATGCGCCTGCGCCGCCTGCCGGCGTGTTGCTGTCGCTCGTCGTACCCTGCCACAACGAGGCGGACAACGTTGATGCGCTGCACCGGCGGGTAGGCGCCGTCATGGCGGCGCTCGACGTGAGCTGGGAGATGATCCTGGTCAACGACGGCAGCCGCGACCAGACCCTGCAACGCCTGCTGGATCTGCAGCGGGCCGACCCGCACATCAGCGTCATCGATCTTTCGCGCAACTTCGGCAAGGAAGCGGCGTTGACGGCGGGGCTGGACCACGCTCGCGGCGAGGCCGTGATCCCGCTGGACGCCGATCTGCAGGACCCGCCCGAGCTGATTCCCCAGCTGCTCGACAAATGGCGCGAGGGCTTCGAGGTGGTCAACGCCGTGCGCCAGGCGCGCGCCGGCGACGGCTGGGCCAAGCGCCTGACCGCGCACGCCTTCTACCGTGTGATCAACCGGCTCAGCGCGGTCGACATTCCTCCCGACACCGGAGACTTCCGGCTCATCTCGCGCCAGGCGCTCGAAGCCATCCGCAGCCTGCCCGAGCGCCGCCGCTTCATGAAGGGCCTGTTCGCCTGGGCGGGCTTTCGCAGCGCCGAAGTCTGCTACAGCCGCCCCGCGCGCCACTCCGGCAGCAGCGCGTGGAACTACTGGAAACTGTGGAACTTCGCGCTGGAGGGCATCACGTCGTTCAGCATCGCGCCGCTGCAGCTGGCGTCGTACCTGGGCTTCGTCGTGTCGGTGCTGGCCTTCGGCTACGCGGTGTGGATGGTGGCGGCCACGCTGCTGCACGGCAATCCGGTCAAGGGCTATCCCTCGCTGATGGTGACCATGCTGTTCCTCGGGGGCGTGCAGCTGATGGCCCTGGGGGTCATCGGCGAATACATCGGCCGCATCTACGAGGAGAGCAAGCAGCGGCCCATCTACTGGGTACGCGGCAGCTGGGGCCCGGTGCGCGAGGCTGCCGCCAGCGGCGGCGTCACGCCGCGCGACGACGGTGGAACACCCACCACTTCGCGCCGATGAAGTTCACCACCATGCCGGCCAGCGATCCCACCGCGACCCCGAGCAGGGGCTTGATGGAGGGCGGCACCTGCAACAGGCGCAACGCCAGCACATATGCCGCGTAATTGCACGCCCCGCCCGCCGACATCGCCAGCAGATAGCGCCCGAATTCGCTCCACGAGGCCGGTCGGTCGCCCTGCGGGAAGGTGTGACGGCGGTTGATTCGCCAGGTCACGAAGACCGCGCTCAGGAACGACAGCAGGCGCCCGACGTACCAGCCCAGGCCCAGCGCCAGGAGCATGTACAGCATGCTGGAATCGGCGACGAACCCGACCATTCCACTCGCCGCGAATTTCGCGAACTGTTTTTTCAAGAGGTACATCCTTGTCTGGACCCAAAACCCTGTTCGGCATTGAAACATCCCGCGTCGTCTCGTGGCTGATCCTGCTGGCCACCGCCAGCTTCCTGCTCACGCTGCGCGCCGAGTCGATGGGCGAGGAATCGGTCTATGCGCTGATGTCCTACGAGATGCACATGGGCGGGAAGTGGCTCACCCCCGTGATGTACGGGCAACCCTACTGGCGCCCGCCGCTGTTCAACTGGTTGATCACCGCATTGTCCGACGGCATCGGCTGGTCGCACATGCTGCTGGCCGCGCGCCTGGTCACGCTGCTCGCCACCCTCGGCACAGCCGCGTTGGCCTACTGGATCGCGCGCCTGCACGACATGCCACGTGCCGACGCGCGACTGGCTGCACTGATCTTCCTCAGCTTCACCTACACGCTGTTCTGGTATGGCTGGATCTCGTACTCGGACGCCTTGTTCGGCCTGTTCGTCGTGCTGGCCATCGCAGCCGGCCTGAGCGCGCTGGCCACCCGCCGCCACGCCTGGCTCGCACTGGTCGTGCTCGCGCTTGCGGGCGGCTTTCTCACCAAGGCGCTGACCGTCTACGTGTTCTACGGGCTGGCCATGCTGGTCGCCGTGACCCGCGGCCGCCACTGGCGCTTCGCGCTGCGCTGGCCCAGCCTGGCATGGCATGCGCTGGCGCTGCTGCTGCCGCTGCTGTGGTTCACGCTGCTCGGGCGCCACAACCCGCAGCAGGGCGGAATGATCGGCGACATCATGCACCGCGCGCTGCGTGAACAGGGAGCGCGCTCGTACCTGCTCGGCGTCGCCGGCTTCGCCGTCGACCTGTTCAAGATGCTGCTGCCGATGTCGGCCGTGCTGGCCGCCGCCGCCGTGCTCGACATCCGCGGCCGTCGCCGCTGGCCGGCGCTGCTCGACGACCCTTCGGCCACGCTGCTGGGCATGGTCGCGCTCAACACCCTGCCCTACCTGCTGGCTCCGACGCACAACGTGCGCTACGTGTATCCGCTGAGCGCGCTGCTGGCCGTGCTGATGGCGCGCATCGCCGCGCGCTCCGAGGCATTGCGCCGCGGAGCCATCGTCGGCGCTGGGTTGTTCATCGCGCTCAAGGTCGCGATGAGCGCCTGGTGGTTCCCGATGTACCAGCACCGCTGGCGCGACTTCGGCCATGTCGCGCGGGACATCCTGCGCCAAACCCATGGCCGGGCGCTGTACATCGACGACGTCACCTTCGCAGGCGTCGCGGTCGCCGCCAGGATCGTCGAACTGCACCCCGGCCGCGTGCCGCTGCAGGCCCCCCGAGGCGGCGACAAGGGCTACCTGATCGCGTACGGCCCGCAGCCCGGCTGGCCGACCCTGGTCCACCGCTACCGGTTCGGCAACACGCCGCTGGTGCTGCTGTGCAACCTGGCAAGCTGCGCCGCCCCTGCGACGCAGCGACCCTGAACGCCCCACCGGCAGGCACGACGCAGTGCAAGCCCCCAGCCGCGGCGTGGCCGCTGTGGCGCCTCCCCCCCATTGCACCTAGCATGAGGCCGGTGGGGGCCGCCGGCGCCCGCACGCATTTCCGGGGGGAACGACGCGATGGCTGTCTCGGTATTCGACCTGTTCCGCATCGGCATCGGTCCGTCGAGCTCGCACACCGTGGGCCCGATGCGCGCTGCGCGCGCCTTCGCCGTCGAGCTCGACAGCCAGGGCCTGCTCGAGCGCACCGCGCGCGTCGTGTGCCGGCTGTACGGCTCGCTGTCGGCCACCGGGCGCGGCCACGCCAGCGACCGCGCCGTGCTGCTGGGCTGGATGGGCGAAACCCCCGACGGAGTCGACGTCGACACCATCGATTCCCGGCTGCAGCAGCTGCGCAGCTCGGGCACGCTGCTGCTGCTGGGCCGGCGAGCGTTGCCTTTCCACGAGCGCAAGGACCTGCTGTTCGAGTCCGGGCGCGCGCTGCCGCTGCACCCCAACGGCATGCGCTTTTCCGCCTTCGACCACGCCGGCCAGGCGCTGCTGGAGCAGGAGTACTACTCGATCGGCGGCGGCTTCGTGGTCGACGCGCAGACCCTGGCGCAGGGCCGCGCCGCGCAGCCCGGCCCGGCGCTCGCGCTGCCTTTCCACAGCGCTGCCGAGCTGGTCGAGGCCTGCGCGCGCCTGCGCTGCTCGGTGGCCGACGTGATGCGCATCAACGAACGCGCGTGGCGCAGCGATGCGCAGATCGATGCCGGTCTGCTGCGCATCTGGCAGGCCATGCAGCAATGCGCGGCCCGCGGCTGCCGCGCCGAGCCATCCGAACTGCCGGGCGGCTTCCACGTGCGCCTGCGCGCGCCGGCGCTGTGGCGCGCGCTGGCCGCGCAAGGCCAGCCCGATGCCCGCGACCCGCTGCGCGCGCTCGACTGGGTCAACCTGTGGGCGCTGGCCGTCAACGAGCAGAACGCCTGCGCCGGGCGCGTGGTCACCGCCCCCACCAACGGCGCCGCCGGCATCGTCCCCGCCGTGCTGCACTACTACGCCCGCCTGTGCCCGGGGGCCGACGAACAGGGGGTGATCGAGTTCCTGCTCACCGCCGGGGCCATCGGCCTGCTCTACAAGGAAAACGCATCCATCTCGGGCGCCGAGGTGGGCTGCCAGGGAGAGGTCGGCGTGGCCTGCAGCATGGCCGCGGGCGCGCTGTGCGCGGTGCTCGGCGGCAGCGTGGCCCAGGTCGAGAACGCCGCCGAGATCGGCATGGAGCACCATCTCGGCCTGACCTGCGACCCCGTCGGCGGGCTCGTGCAGGTGCCGTGCATCGAGCGCAACGCGATGGGGGCGGTGCAGGCCATCAACGCGGCGCGCATGGCGCTGCGCGGCACCGGCCAGCACCTGGTGTCGCTGGACCAGGTCATCAAGACCATGCGCCAGACCGGGGCCGACATGCGCAGCAAGTACAAGGAAACCTCGCGCGGCGGGCTGGCCGTCAACATCATCGAGTGCTGAGCTCCATGTGCTGACCTGCTGACCTGAGCGGCGGGCGCGGGCAACGCGTCGAAGCGGGTCAGCATGCCGGCGCGGCCCTCGACGCCGCATGGGGGCGCATCATGCCCCCACGGCGTCATCTGCCGTCGCTGGCGACACGACTCGCGCGCAGATGCGGAGCAAGCAGCGACAGGTTGGTGCCCAGCTTGAGCTGGTCGTACAGCATGGCGGTCACGATCTCCCGCTGCAACGGGTCCTGGACCTGCGACGAGATCCGCTGCAGCCCGGAGTCGATCTCGGACTGCCTGGCGCTGCTGACGACCCGCCACTCCAGCAGGGTCTTGTGCCCGGATGCATCGACCTCGACGCGGTAGGCGACGCCGGGATGCAGCAGATCGCGGCCGAGCCGTACCGCCTTGCCCGCCGCCGAGCTCAGCACGGTCGGCTTGCCGGCCCCCGCGGCAAGAGGCTCGACACGGACACGGGCGCCCTTCTCCGCGCTGCCAGGCACCGCCAGTCCGTCGCGCGGAACGTACACGCCGACCGGATGCGGCGTGCCCATGCCCCTCATGTACGCGGGTTTCTGGTCCGCGCGGGTCGACGTCAGTTCCGACCAGGCCACCCGCACCGAGCGCTCCTCGCTTCCCGGCCGCGGGACCTGCGCAACGCCGGAAGCGCTGATCGGCAGCAGCTTCGGCTTGCCCTGCGTGTCGACCCAGCTGGCCAGTGCATGCCCCGAGACCAGCCGCAGCTTCGCGCAATCGGCCGTCTCGAACACCGGCGAGCGCACCCCTTCGACCGAGGCCACCTTGGCCGACGCGTCGCCCAGCACCATGCAGGGGGTCGCGGCGTGCGCCGGCACGGCAATCGCCGACAGGCAGGCGAGCAATCCCGGCAGGCCGCCGAAGGCGGCTGAGAACCTGATGGCCATGAGTCTTCCCTCCAAGAAACGATCAATGCAAGGCCGACGAAAACGCCAGCAGCGGAAGGCCGGTCTGGATCAGCAGACTCGACAGCGCCGCCACCAGCTCGAACACCGCGCGCGGAGCGCTCAGCTCGCCGTCGACCGGAGTTCGGCGCGAATGGTTGCGCAGCAGGTGCAGCGCATGCCGGGCGGCCTTCCAGTCGCCCTGGATGGGCACCACCACCACCTGGTGCCAGGCAGCGCCCACGCTGTCGTAGCGCACCATCTTGTTCAGCCCCCAATTCCAGACGAACACCAGATGCACGATGGCGCCGCCGCCCAGCACCGCCGACGGGATCCAGTACCCCGTGTGCACGCGCAGTTCGGCGCTGGCGTCCGAGGCCAGCAGCACCGAGGCGACCACCACCGCGACCAGCACCAGCGGCCAGATTCGCTGCACGATGAAGCGGTGGCCCGCGTACAGCAGGCTCCACGACAGCAGCGAACGCTCGACGGCCATGTAGAGCAGGCCGATCACCACGTCGACGCAGGCCAGGAACAGCCACGTCACCAGGATCTGCAGCCCCAGCGGCGCCATGCGCTCGCCCTGCAGGTGCCCGGCGATGGCCGCGGCGTGCAGTTGCGCGCCGTAACGTCGACCCAGCGGCGTGCTCTGCAGGTCGCTCTTGCCCCAGCTTCCGCCCAGCACGACCCAGCGCGGCGAGGTCGCCAGCAGCAGCGCCCGCAGCTGGCCCAGGTCGCCCCCGAAAGGCAGCACCAGTCCGTCGCGCAGGTACTGCGGCGCCATCGGCACGCTGACGCGACGCAGCGCGCCAGGCCCGGTGCGCCCGCGCAGCAGGGTACTGCCGAGGTTGTCGCAGTGGAACGCGGGGTCGATCGCCGCCTGGCTCAGCGAGCCGCGGAACTGGAAGGCCGTCGACGCGTAACCGAAGTCGTAGGGAATGTAGGGCCAGCCCATGCGCACGCCGGCATGGCACAGGGCCCGACGCCAGTACGCGCGTCCCGGTGACGCAGGCATCGCCGTCAACTCGGGGGCCGCGATCACCCAGCGCGCGCGGTGCCTGGTGAGGAAGTCCAGCAAGGCCCGCTGCGCGTGCCCGGGCAACGGAGCCAGGTCCAGGTCCACGACGATGGCGCGAGCCCTGGGCGTGGCCGCGTCGATGGTCTGCATCAGCTTCAGCAGGCGCTGGCGATCCAGGGGCGAGCGCTCCCCGAAATAGTCCCGGTAGCCACGGTCGTCGATCAGCACCGTGGCCACCGAGGGCAGCGGGCCGGCTGCCACGCTCAAACGGCTGGCCTGCACGAAATCGTGCGCGGCGAAGCTGCTGAGCAGGTATTTCCAGGCACCGGTGGACGTCAGCACCACCGCCGCGCCGCCGATGAACAGCGAGCCTCGCAGGGTGCGAATCATCGCCTCGTACAGGAATTGCCCCCCAAGGTGGTTGAGCAACGCAGCGATGCGCCGCAGCATGCTCACCGCGCGGCTTCCTCGATGCTGCTGCGTTCGAACACATAGTCGGCCCCGGGCTGGTGTCCGGCGCTGAGCACCGCGCCGTAGCGCGGCGACTGCGGCAGCACGCTCTCGACCCCGACGCGCACCTGGCGGAACACCGCGTCGCCGTTGCGCCAGCCGCGAATCGCGCGCAGGCTGCGCATCAGGTCGGACGCGAACACCGAATGCCCGTCGGCCCCGGTGTCTGCCACCGGCTCGTCCCCGCCCGAGGACATCACCGTCACCGCTCGCCGGCGCAGCAAGGTGCTGATCGGGGGCACCTTGCGCAAGTCCACCACCTTGCGGTTCTGCACGAACTGGCCCGAGTAGCAGCTGTCCGAGATCACCGCGATCTGCCGGCTGCGCGCACGCTGCAGCAGGCGATCGATGTCCACGTTCGACACCCAGCCCCGCGGATCGTCCGGATCGGCGTCACTGGGAATCCAGTAGCCCTGCCCCGTGCTGTCGACCGTGTCACCGTGCCCGGCGTAATACACCAGGATGCTGTCGTTCGGCCCGGCATGCGCGATCAGCGTGTTGAGCGCGCCGATCAGCTCGCGCTTGCCCGGATTGCGCAGCAGCTGCACTCGGTAGCCCATGTCCGCGTGCAACAGCCGGCCGATCGACGTCGCGTCGGGAACCGTGCCGATCAGGCGCGGAATCCGCGGGTCGCTGTAGTCGTCGAGCCCCACCACCACGGCGCGCGCCACGCGCGGCCCGTCATCGGGCAATGGGTGCCGCGGCGGCACGTACAGGCAGGTCCCGCCGGCCGGGTCCTGCCCGGGCTTGCAGTCCGGGACCCCGGCCAGGCCCGGGTTCGACGCCAGCTCGCCATTGGCGCGCGAGAACAACTGCCGCATGTAGGCGTTGCGCGCGTCGAGCACGTGGCCGATCTCGCCACGCCCCATGCTGTGCAGCGGCAGCACGCGGAAATACAGGTTGGACAGGTCCGAGTCCAGGTACAGGTACTGCGGCACCCGCGCGAGCGCGGGCACGGCCGCGGGCGCAAGCCCGCCCACCGGCCCGGCGGCTTCGCCGGTCGGCGATGCGGCGGGCGTTTCCGCGGGGACGAAATTCACGATCGCCGTCGAGGCTCCGGAAAGCCCCGCGCCGGATGCGCCGGAGAGAAGGCGCGACAGCGCTGCCGGCGCCGCCCCGCGCATTGGCGAGGCCGGGCTCGCGCCCGCTTGCGACGGCCCCACCTGCGCGAATCCGAGCACCGACTGCAGCACGCCGGCGGCCGCAGCCGCGGACCCTGCGGCGCCCGGCGTTCCGCCGCCCGCAGCGGTCGTCGTCGTCGTCGTCGTCGTCGTCGGTGGAGGCGGCAGCGGCGGTGGCGGTGGCGGTGGCGGAGGAGGAGGCGGTGGCGGCGGTGGCGGAGGAGGAGGAGGCGGCACGACGGCTTGATGCTGCAGCGCCCAGTCGGAGCCTTGAAGGGTGTTGACCAGGCCCCATTGCGCCGCCGGCGCATGGAACACCACGTTGGAAAACGCTCCGCTGTTGCTGCCGAAAGGCAGGTACGCGAAGCTGTCCGTGGCGCCAGGCGTGTAGCTGCCCGAGGCAGCGACATCGAGCGTTCCGCCGGCGGCCACCGCTCCGGTGACGTCCAGCACGTCGTAGCCGGTTCCGGCCAGCGGCCCGGCGATGTCCACGTGCACGGTTCCGCTGGGCGTCAGCGAGAGATTTCCCTGCACGGTCAACGTGCCGGTGGAGCCCGCGGCGATTCCCGGGTCGATGGTTCCGGAGTTGATCAGGGTTCCGGCCGGAGCGCCGGCCTGTGAGGAGCCCAGATCGATGACCCCCGTGCCGAGCACGGTTCCGGACGCGGCATTGCTCAGGTCGAGACCACCGGTCGCGATGGTGCCGCCCGCATCGGCCTCGACGACACCGGCGTTCTGCAGACTGCTGCCGACCAGTTGCAGCGAGCCCGACGCAGGTGCGACCAGGGTTCCCTGGTTGAGCAGGTTCGCGCCGGCGCTACCGACCACGTTGCCTGACGGAGTATCGCCGGCCACGGTGACACCCGAACCGATGGTCAACGTCGATGCCGCCGCGCTCGAAGCGACATCGGCCGAGCCGAGCAGATCGACGATTCCCTGCCCAAGCAACTGCGGCGTGCTGCCTGCACCGGTGAAGTCCAGCACCGCAACGCCGCTTGCCGCGGAATACAAACCGCCGGGGCCGCCGACCGCGATTCCCCCCTGACTGCCCAGGGTCAGGGTGTCGGGGACCTGGACCGTGGCCGCCGGATCGATCACGAGGGGCGCATTCAGCGTGACACCACTCAAGGTGCTGGTCGAGCCCCACGCATCGATGCTGGACTGCGGCAGGCCGGTGCCGACGTTCGTCAGCGGCTGCGAGTAAGAAGTCGGAGCGGCCTCGATGACATTGCTGCCGGAACTCGTCAGCGTGCCGCCCGAGACCGAGCCTCCCGCCAGCAGCAGCCCCCCCATGTTGTCGATGTTGTAGGTCTGGCCCTGGTTGTTCCAGGCCCCCTGCGACGCCAGCGCGAAGCTGCCGCCGTTGTTGATCACTTGGCCCAGGTCGGCGGTCGTGAAAGCCCCGTCCAGCAGCATCAGGCCATTCTCGTTGTCCAGGGTCCCGGCGGCGTTGCTCCAGTTGCCCAGAAGGTCGACAACCCCGTAGTCGGCCTGGATCGTGCCCGCGTTGATCCAGGTTCCGTTGATGGAGTCGATCTGCAGCGCCTGGAGCCCCGAGACCCCCGCACAGTACGAGCAGCCGACGGTGATCCGGGCGTGGTTCACGAAGCCCCCCAGGCCCTGGATGGTCGCGGTCGTCGACTGATAGGCGGAAGTTTCGTTGCCGACGTCGATCGACACGCCCGAGGCAAGCGTCGCGTTGGCCCCGAGCGCGAGGGTCGAGTTGTCGTCGAGGTTCAGGGTGCCGGAGCCGGTCAGCAGCGGCGCCGGCCCCTGCAGGCTGAGCACCGGCCCGATGCCCGCCATCGTGGCGTTGTTCATGTTCACCGATCCGCTGGCATCGATGGTCAGCGTGCCCAGGGCCGTGACCCTCGCACCGGGATCGATCTGCATGTAGGCAGCGACGTCGACGTTGTTCAGCGTGCTGTTGCTCTCGGCCGTGGCCTCGAGCAAGCCGATGCCCTGCACCTTCAGGCTCTGCAGCGTGCCCCCGTTGAGCAGCGTGTCCGCCCCACCCATGTCGAGCGTGCCGCCGTTGAGATCGATACTGCCGGTGGACGCGATGGTGGTCGTTCCGGCGCCTGCCTTCCGGTTGGCGTCGAGGTTCAGGTTCAACGCTCCCGCGCCACTACCGCTGGAGGCGCTGATCGAGCTGTTGATCGTGATGTTGTTCCACGCCTCCAGGCTCAGCGTGGCGCCCGCCGCGGGCGTGCTCACGCTGATCGGGCTGCTCACCGTGATGTTGCCGGCATCGGTGCCCGGGCTTGCGCCCCCGGTCGAGATCGTGACGTTGGTCCCCGCATTCAGCGCGGACTCGATCACGCTCGGGTCGATGGTCGCCCCGCTGGCGCTTGCCGTGTAGCTCGGGCCGCTGCCCAGGTTGGTCGCCGTGCCGCTGCCCGAGACGATGTTCACGTCGTAGGGGTCGATCAGCCACTGCCCGGCCTGGCCGTTCGGAGCCGAAGCATCGGGCGCGGTCAGCAGGTCGAGCGCGCTGCCCGCCGAGGTCTCGATGCGCCCGCCGTTGCCCGCCAGCTGGCCGCCTCGCGCGCTCAGAGCCCCGAGCACCGTGGTCGAGCCGGTCGCGCGCAGCGCGATGCTGCCGCCGTTGCCGCTGCCCGCCGCATCGGCGCGCAGGCTGGCGCCCTGCGCGACATCGATCGACGTCGCACCTACCGTGATGCCGCCGCCGTTGCCGCTTGCGGCCGCGCTGGCATCGACCGCGCCTGCCACGTTCACCGCGCCCTGACTGCTGGCGATGTCCACCGAGCCGCCCCGCGCCTGAGTGAGGCTGCCGGCGCCCAGCGTGGTGTCCGCCGCTGCGCGCAGCACGATATGCCCGGCGGCATCCTGGGCGGTACCGGTGGCCACCACGCTGCCCTGCTGGTTCACCACCGCGCCGTAGATGTCCACGTCCCCGGCCGCCACCGAGCCCTCCTGGCTGGCCAGCCCGGACAGCGACGGCACCTGGAAGCTCATGAACGGCGTGTTGCTGTCGGCCAGCTGCACCTGCGTGGCCGCCAGCAGCGACGCTCGCCCGCCGGGTGCCTCGATGCTGCCGCGGTTGCTCACGCTGGCGCCCACCAGCAGCACCTGCCCTCCGTACGGCGTGCGGATGCTGCCCTGGTTGACCACCGCGGCGCGGCTGCCGGGCACGGCGCTCAGCACCCCCGCACCGGCCAGGAACGACCGGTTGTCGATGTCCAGCGTCGACGCCACCAGCGCCGCCACGTCCACGCGCGCGCCGGCGCCGAACAGCACGCCGTTGGGATTGATCAGCCACACCTGCCCGTTGCTGCGCAACTCGCCCAGGATGTTCGACGGATCCTGCCCGACCACCCGGTTGAGCACCGCGCTGCTCGCCCCCGGCTGCCGGAACACCACCTGGTTGCCCGCGCCGATGGAAAAACTGTTCCAGTCCAGCACCGTGCGCTGCCCGGTCTGGATGTTCAACGTGCTGCCCGACTGCGTGGCCACCGCCTGCCCGGCCACCACCTGCATGCCCGTGGGAAGCCCGGCTGCGCCGGCCGAGGCCTGCGCCATCACCGACAGCGCCGCCGCCACGCTCCACGCCACGGGCTGCAGCCGCGGGCCGGGCCTGCGGCCCGGGGCACTACGGTGCTGCGAAGCTTTGCGCATGGCCAGGGTCCTCGTCACAAGGCGAACACAAGATCGGCGTGCACGCGCCAGTCGCCGCGCTGCGTGCCGCCCGCGGTCTCGCCGGCTCGCGCCAGGTCCAGGCGCAGCAACGCCGACTCGATGCGCACTCGCAGCCCCACCCCGGCGCCCCAGATGCTGCAGCGCGTCTGCCCCGGCAGGCACTGCACGCCCTGGCGGTCGGCCACCGTGCCGGCATCGATGAAACTGACCGCGCGCAGCCCATCCGCGGCCTCCGGCGTCCCCCTGGCCCCCTGCGCCAGCGGCACGCTGAACTGCAGGCTGCCCGAGGCGCCCGAATCGCCCACCAGCGCCGTCTCCGGGTAGCCCCGCACGCTGCGCGCGCCGCCAATGCCGAACTGCTCGGCGAACACCAGCGGCTGCGGGCTGTACTGCGCGTCCACGCGCCAGTCCAGGCGGCGCTGCGCGGCGAAACCATGCTGCCCGAGCGCGTCCAGGCGCAGCAGGTGGTAGCTGCTGCTCGATCCCGGGCGCGCCGCGTCGA
>JAKCDM010000089.1 GCA_021841865.1 Pseudomonadota bacterium | reverse complement strand
GGCACGCTGTTCCTGGACGAGATCGGCGAGCTGCCGCTGCAGGCGCAGGCCAAGCTGCTGCGCGTGCTGCAGGAAGGCGAGCTCGAGCGCCTCGGCGGCACGCAGTCGCGCAAGGTCGACGTGCGCCTGGTCGCCGCCACCAACCGCGACCTGGAAGCAGCGGTGCGCGACGGGCGGTTTCGCGCCGACCTGTATTACCGCATCCATGTCTACCCGGTGCATATTCCGCCGCTGCGCGACCGTCCGGACGACATCGAGCCGCTGGCGCAGGCCATGCTGGAGCGCTTCGCCGCGTTGCACGGCAAAGCGCTGCCGCTGCTCACCGACCACGCCTATGCCGCGCTGCGCGGGCACGACTGGCCGGGCAACGTGCGCGAACTCGAGAACCTGGTGGAACGCGCGGTGATCCTGGCGCGCCCGGGTTGCGCGGTCGACGCCGCCGACCTGTTTCCCGGCATCGGCAGGCCGGGCGGGCTGCCGGTCGACGCCAGCGGCCAGCTCGCGCCGCGCCCGGACAGCGCGCTGGACTGTCGCTCGCTGCTGCACAAGCTGCAGGGATGCGGCGAGAGCCTGGACGACCTGGAGCACGGCCTGCTCACCGCGGCGGTCGACATGGCGCGCGGCAACCTGTCGGCGGCGGCGCGCCTGCTCGGCATCAGCCGGGCCCAGCTGAGCTATCGCCTCGGGCGCGGGCAGGGCGGCGCGAGGTCGCGTGCCGACGCCGGGTCGCAGCAGCCATGAACCAGCCGCAGATCGCCGCCGCCGAGCAGGCGGCCGACGAGGCAGCGCCGCGCACGCTGGCCGAGCTGGCCTACATGCGACTGCGGCGCCACATCATCGAGGGCCACTATCCGCCAGGCGCCAAGCTTCGCGTCGAGCACCTCAAGGACGACTACGGCGTCGGCGCCGGCACCTTGCGCGAGGCGCTGACCCGTCTGGTCAGCGACGCGCTGGTCATCGCCGAGGGGCAGCGCGGCTTTCGCGTCACGCCGGTGTCGCTGCAGGACCTGGCCGACCTCACCCGGTTGCGCATCCACATCGAGGTGGACGCGCTGCGCCAGTCGGTGCGCGGCGGCGACGCGCAGTGGGAGCGCCGGGTGCGCGAGGCCTTCGAACGCCTGAGCGCCTACGAGCAGCCGATCTCGCTCGAGCGCCTGCCGGCGTGGGAGGCCTGCAACCGGGTGTTCCACGAGCAGCTCATCTCCGCCGCCGCGACGCCGTGGACCTATCACGTGTTGCGCATTCTTTCGCAGCATGGCGAACGCTACCGTCGCCTCGCCGTGGGCCTGGAGAACAGCGCGCGCGACGTGCACCACGAACACCAGGAGATCTTCGACGCCGCGATGCGCCGCGCCGACGCACGCGCCGCGCTGGCGCTGGAAGCCCACATCAGCACCACGCTGACCCTGCTGCAGCAGTTGCCGGTCGAGCGCAGCCCGCTGGCGGGTCGCTGAACGGCCGCGCGCCGGGCGTCGAAAAAGAAAAACGGGAGCGCGCGGGCTCCCGTTTTCCTGCAGCCGTCGCGGCGGGCCGGCAGGCTCGCCGCGGCCTGATCAAGCGATTACTTCTTCAGGCTCAGGATCCAGCTCACCAGTTCCTTGGCTTCGGCCGGGGTGACCTGCGGATTGGCAGGCATCGGCACCGGGCCCCAGGTGCCCGACTCACCGTGCAGCACCGCGTTCACCAGCTTGGCCTCGGCGCCCGGCTTGCCGGCGTACTTGGCCGCCACGTCCTTGTAGGCCGGGCCGACCAGCTTCTTGTCCACGGCGTGGCAGGCCAGGCAGTTCTTCGACTTGGCCAGGGCCATCATGTCGGCGGCGTAGACCTGCGACATCGCGGCCACGGCGAGGCCGACACCAATGACGATCTTCTTCATTCTCGATTCTCCAGGGTTGAGCGAAGCGTTCGCGCTGCATTCGTGCGTTTAACGCACTTGCGCACGGGTACGTTGACCGCTTGACCGCGAAAAACGCGCCCGACGTGACAGCAAAGGATATGCTACCCGACGCCGGGGCGCCAAAACGTTGCCTCGTCGACGATCATTGCCCGCAATATTGACCGCCATCCGGGGAGCGCCTCCATGTGGATCCTGCTTGTTGCAATCTTGCTACTGGGACTGAAGCTGGGCGCCGTCGGTCCCTTCGCCAGTGTGTCCTGGTGGTGGATCGGCGTGCCGCTGGGCGTGGTGTTCGTCTGGTGGGAAGTCATCGACCCCATGTTCGGGATTTCGCAGCGCCGCGCGATGCGCAAGATCGAGAACCGCAAGAGCGAGCGCACGACCCGCGCCAGGCGCAACCTGGGCATGCGCGCCCCGCGCGACGGCCGCGACGGGCGCTGAGCGCGCCCCGGTGGGCGCGATGCTGCCCGGGAGACGCCGATTGGGATACACTTCGCGCCGTCAGGAGAGAGCCCGGGGTGCGTTGCTGAGCGACTGCCGGGCCGCCGAAGGCGTAAGCCTGCGAGGCGCGGCCAGCTTGGCGGCGCGACGCGGCGTACCGCGCAGGCACAAGGACTGACGGGACCCCGGCAACGGGGTTCACCTCACTGGAGAGCGGCGTCGCGGTGCGGCGTCCACCGAAGGGGCAAGCCCGGCGCGTTGCGGGTCAATCTCTCAGGTACCAAGGACAGCGGGGGCTCGAGCGTCGTGCGAATTCGCGGCGCGGTCTGGTCAGCCCGAGGAGCCTTGCATGTCCGATCCCACGCCCGTCGCCGAGGCGGCCGAATTGCAGCAGACCCCGCTGCACGAGCTTCACCTCAGCCTGGGCGCCCGCATGGTGCCCTTCGCCGGCTACGCGATGCCCCTGCAGTACGCAACGGGAATCGTCGCCGAACATCGCCATACACGCCAGTCGGCCTCGCTGTTCGACGTGTCCCACATGGGTCAGCTGCGCGTGCGCGGCGAGCAGGCGGCGGCGGCACTGGAAAGCCTGATCCCGGTGGACGTGGCCGGGCTGGCCACCGGGCGCCAGCGCTACGGATTCCTGCTCGACGCCGGCGGGGGCATTCTCGACGACCTGATGATCGCGCACCGTGCGCGCTCGGGCAGCGCCGGCAGCTCGGCCGAATACTTCCTGGTGGTCAACGCCGCGCGCAAGCAGCACGACGTGGATTGGCTGCGCGGGCACCTGGGCACGCGCTGCGAGATCGAGACGCTGCCGCGCCATGCGCTGCTGGCGCTGCAGGGACCCACCGCGGCGCAGACGCTGCAGTCCCTGCTGCCGGTGGTCGAGCAGATGCGCTTCATGGACGTCGCCTGGGCCCGGCTGCCGGCCAGCGTGGGCGATGCCGAGGTGTTTCTCAGCCGCAGCGGCTACACCGGCGAGGACGGATTCGAGATCTCGGTGCCGGCCGAGCATGCGCAGGCGCTGGCGCGCGCGCTGCTGGGCCTGCCGGGCGTGGCTCCTGCCGGTCTGGGCGCGCGCGACACGCTGCGCCTGGAGGCCGGCCTGTGCCTGTACGGGCACGACATGGACACCGCGACGACGCCGGTGCAGGCGCGCCTGCAATGGGCCATCCAGAAGGTGCGGCGCAGCGGCGGCGCGCGCGCCGGCGGCTTTCCCGGAGCCGACGTCGTGCTGGGCCAGCTCGACGACCCTTCGCGCGTGGCCAGCGTGCGCGTCGGACTGCGCGGCGTGGAGCGCGCGCCGGTGCGCGAAGGTGCGCAGTTGTTCGACTCCGCCGGCGTCGAGGTCGGCCGCGTGACCAGCGGTGCGTTGACCCCCAGCGCCGACGCGGCCATCGCCATGGCCTACGTTCGTGCCGGGCATTCCGCGGTGGGCACCGAGCTGCACGCGCAGGTGCGCGGCAGGCGCCTGCCCATGCACGTGGTCGAAATGCCTTTCGTCGCGCATCGCTACGCGCGAGCCTGAAGCCCCATCCGGCGGGCGCCGCTTCGCCGCGACGCCCGCCCCGTCGCACTCGCCACGAGTGCCCGTACCAGCCATCCGCAACCTCGATCCGGAGTTCGTCATGACCACCAAGTACACCCCCGACCACGAATGGGTCCGCATGGAATCCGACGGCACCTTGACCGTGGGCATCACCGCGCATGCGCAGGACGCGCTGGGCGACGTGGTGTTCGTCGAGCTGCCCGGCGTCGGGCGCAGCTATGCGCAGAAGGACACGGCCGGCGTGGTCGAGTCGGTGAAGGCCGCGGCCGATGTGTACATGCCGATCTCCGGCGAGGTCGTGGCCACCAACGACGCGCTGGTCGCCGACCCCTCGCTGGCCAACAGCGACCCGCAGGGAGCCGGCTGGTTTTTCCGCGTGCGCCCGAGCGATTCGGCGCAGTTCGACGCGCTGCTCGACCAGGCGGCCTACGACCGCCTGCTGCAAAGCGCCTGAACACCCGGCGAGGCCGCCGCTCCGTGCCCGGGGCGTGCGCCGACTCGCCGTGTCCGGGTTTTTCCCGCCTTTCCCGTCAGTTCCGCCGGGTCCGTCGCCGGTGGTCCGTCACGAAGCCGAGCGCATCATGTCCCTGTCCCAAGTCCCCCATCTCCCCGGCCTGGCCGAACTCGAGGATCGCGAGGCCTTCCGCCGACGCCACATCGGCCCCGACGCGCAGGAGCAGCAGCGGATGCTGGCCCTGCTCGGCCACGACAGCCTGGACGCGCTGATGCGCGCGGTGATTCCGGCCCCGATCCGGCGCGATGCAGCGATGCAGCTGCCCGACGCGGTCGGCGAGCAGCAGGCGCTGGAGGAGCTGCGGCACATCGCTGGCGAGAACCGCGTGCTGCGCAGCTTCATCGGCCAGGGCTACGCCAACGCCCACATGCCGGGGGTGATCCGGCGCAACGTGCTCGAGAACCCCGCCTGGTACACCGCCTATACCCCGTACCAGCCCGAGATCAGCCAGGGGCGGCTCGAGGCGCTGCTGAACTTCCAGACCATGGTGGCCGACCTCACCGGGCTCGACGTGGCCAACGCGTCGATGCTCGACGAGGCCACTGCGGCGGCCGAGGCGGTCACGCTGGCGCGGCGCGTGTCGGATCACGCCTCCGACAGCGTGTTCGTCGCCGACGACGTGCTGCCGCAGACCCTCGAGGTGCTGCGCACGCGCGCCGAGCCCATCGGGCTGAACATCGTGGTGGGCGCGGCCCGGCAGGCCGCCGACGCCGACCATTTCGCGGTGCTGCTGCAGTACCCCGGGGTCGACGGCGGAGTGCACGACCTGCGCCAGCTCATCGCGACGCTGCGCCAGCGCGGCAGCCTGGTCATCCTGGCCGCCGACATCCTGGCGCTGACCGTGCTGGCCTCGCCCGGGGAGCTCGGCGCCGACATCGCGGTGGGCAACACCCAGCGCTTCGGGCTGCCGCTGGGCTGCGGCGGCCCGCATGCCGCGTACCTGGCGGTGCGCGACGCCCTCAAGCGCCAGTTGCCCGGGCGCCTGGTGGGCGCCAGCGTCGACGCCCAGGGCAACACCGGGCTGCGCCTGGCGCTGCAGACCCGCGAGCAGCATATCCGGCGCGAGAAGGCCACCAGCAACATCTGCACCGCGCAGGTGCTGCCGGCGGTGCTGGCGGCGATGTACGCGGTCTACCACGGCCCCGAGGGCCTGCGGCGCATCGCGCAGCGCGTGCACGCGTTCACCGCGCTGCTCGCCGACGGGCTTGCCGGGCAGGGCTGGCAGCTGCGCCACGCCGCGTATTTCGACACCTTGACCGTGCACACCGGAACGCACACCGACGCCGTGCACGCGGCCAGCGTGGCCGTCGGCATCAACCTGCGCCACGCCGGGCCCGACTGCGTCGGCATCACGCTCGACGAAACGGTCGAGCGCGGCGACGTGCTCGCGCTGCTGGGCGCGTTCGCCGCGGTTCGCGGCGCGCCGGCGCCCGAGGCCACGTTGTTCGACGCCGCGGCCGCCGGACTGGCGCCGCGCTGGCCGCAGCAACTCGGGCGCGCCAGCGCCTACCTCACCCATCCGGTGTTCCACGCCCATCGCAGCGAGACCGAGATGCTGCGCTACCTGCGCCAGCTCGCCGACAAGGATGTCGCCCTCGACCGCGCGATGATCCCGCTGGGCTCGTGCACCATGAAGCTCAACGCCACCAGCGAGATGGAGCCCATCGGCTGGCCCGAGTTCGCCGCCATCCATCCCTTCGCCCCGGCCGAGCAGCGCCGCGGCTACCAGCGGCTGGCCGAGCAGCTGCAGGGCTGGCTGGCGCAGGCCACCGGCTACGATGCCGTGAGCCTGCAGCCCAACGCCGGCTCGCAGGGCGAATACGCCGGGCTGCTGGCGATTCGCGCGTGGCATCGCAGCCGCGGCGAGCATTCGCGCGACGTGTGCCTGATTCCGTCGTCGGCGCATGGCACCAACCCGGCGTCGGCGCACATGGCCGGCATGCGCGTGGTGGTCGTGGCCTGCGATGCGCAGGGCAGCGTCGACCTCGACGACCTGCGCGCCAAGGCCGCCGAGCACGCCGCGCAGCTGGCCGCGTGCATGATCACCTACCCGTCGACCCACGGCGTGTTCGAGCCGCGGGTGCGCGAGATCTGCGACATCGTGCACGAGCACGGCGGCCAGGTGTATGTCGATGGCGCCAACATGAACGCGATGGTCGGGCTGGTCAGCCCGCCCGAGTTCGGCGCCGACGTGTCGCACCTGAACCTGCACAAGACCTTCTGCATCCCGCATGGCGGCGGTGGCCCGGGCGTGGGGCCGGTGGCGGTGCGCGCGCACCTCGCGCCGTTCCTGCCGGGGCATGCTGCCGGCGGCGAGCCGGGGCAGGGCGTCGGCGCGGTCAGCGCCGCGGCGCTGGGCAATGCCTCGGTGCTGCCGATCGCGTGGATGTACGTGCGCATGATGGGCGCCGAGGGCCTGCGCCAGGCCAGCGCGGTGGCGATCCTCGGCGCCAACTACCTGGCGCGCCGCCTGGCGCCGCATTTCCCGGTGCTCTACAGCGGCCAGGGAGGCTTCGTCGCGCACGAATGCATCATCGACCTGCGCGGCCTCAAGGACGCCAGCGGCATCACCAACGAGGACGTCGCCAAGCGCCTGATGGACTACGGCTTCCACGCGCCGACCATGAGCTTCCCGGTGCCCGGCACGCTGATGATCGAGCCGACCGAGAGCGAGTCGCTGTTCGAGCTCGATCGCTTCGTCGACGCCATGGTGGCCATCCGCGAGGAGATCGCGCGCGTCGAACGCGGCGAATGGCCGCGCCAGGACAACCCGCTGAAGGCCGCGCCGTTCACCGCGGCGGTGGTGCTCGGCAGCGACTGGAGCCGCGCCTACACGCGCGAGCAGGCCGCGTTCCCGGTGGCCACGCTGCGGCAGCAGAAGTACTGGGTGCCGGTGGGGCGCGTCGACAACGTGTGGGGCGACCGCAACCTGCAGTGCGCGTGCCTGCCGGTGCAGGTCGCGCCGGGCGCCGCCGAGGCCGGCTCGCCGCAGGGCCTGGCGGCCTGAGCCGCCACTCGCCGGCAACGGGTTTTTCGCTATTCCACCAGCACGCGGGCCTCGCCCGCGTGCATGGAGCCGATCACCGTGGCGTCGCCGAAGCCCTCGGCGCGGAACACCTCCAGCACGCGCTCGAGCGCCGCGGGCGCGCAGCTCACCAGCAGGCCGCCCGAGGTCTGCGGGTCGGTCAGCAGGCTGCGCGCCAGCGGGTCGGCGCAGCGCAGCAGCACGTCGTCGCCGTAGCTGCTCCAGTTGCGTGCCGACGCGCCGGTGAGCATGCCGGCGGCGGCCAGATCGCGCACTGCGGGTAGCAGCGGCACGTCGTCGGCGCGGATGCGCGCGCCCAGGCCGGCTCCGCGACACACCTCCAGCGCGTGGCCGAGCAGGCCGAAGCCGGTGACGTCGGTGATCGCATGCACGCCGTCGATGGCCGCCAGCAGCGGCCCGGGCGTGTTCAGGCGCGTGGTCGCCTCCAGCATGTGGCGGTAGCCTTCGGCGTCGAGCCGGTCCTTTTTCAGCGCCGCGGAGTAGATCCCGACCCCCAGCGGCTTGCCCAGCACCAGCAGGTCGCCGTCACGGGCGTCGCGGTTGCGTCGGATCGCGTCCGGATGCGCCATGCCGATCACCGCGAGGCCGTAGATCGGCTCGACCGAATCGATGGAATGCCCGCCGGCCACCGGGATGCCGGCGCGCGCGCAGGCCTCCTGGCCGCCGCGCAGGATGGCGCCGATGGTCTGCGGCGGCAGCACGCCGACCGGCATGCCGACGATGGCCAGCGCGAGCAGCGGGCGCGCGCCCATGGCATAGACGTCGGAGATCGCGTTGGTCGCCGCGATCGCGCCGAAATCGCGCGGATCGTCGACGATGGGCATGAAGAAATCCGTGGTGGCCACCAGCGCCTGGGTGTCGCTGAGGCGCCAGACAGCGGCGTCGTCTGCCGTCTCGGTTCCCACCATCAGCTCCGGCGGCACCGCCAGCGGCATGTGCTGGCGCAGGATGTCGCTCAACACCGCCGGCGCGATCTTGCAGCCGCAGCCGCCTCCGTGCGACAGCGAGGTCAGGCGCGGCGGCAAGGCCGCGGGCGATGGGGCGGGGGCGGAGGCTTGGGACATGGGGGAGCTGGGAAAGGCGAAAGGGGAAGGCGCGCCGGGCAGCGTGCCCGGCGCGCCGCGTGCGGGTCAATGCCAGGTGCCGCAATGTTCCACGAAGCGCTGCAGCGGCAGCGACAGCACCTTGCGCCGCGGCTGGATTCGAAACAGCGTTCGCTGCAGGCGCGGCAGCGCGGCGTCGACGCGTACCAACCTGCCATTGTCGAGCCAGTCCTGCACCACGCGCAGCGACAGGCAGCTGATTCCCATGCCCTCGGCGACGGCGCGCTTGATGGCCTCGGAATCGCCGAGGTGCATGGTCGAACCGAAGGTCGGAAGGTGCGGCTGCAGCAGCGACTCGACGGTCTCGCGGGTTCCCGAGCCGGGCTCGCGCAGGATCCAGCGAGCGGCCGCCAGCCCGGCCACCGGCGCGCCGTCGCGGGCCAGTGCATGCGTCGGCGAGGCCACGATGCACAGTTCGTCGTCCATCCAGGCGTGCACTTCGAGGTCGGGGTGGTGGCAGGGACCCTCGATGAAGCCGATGTCCACGCGGTACTGCTCCACCGCGTCGACCACCTCGCGCGTGTTGCCCACCTCGAGCTCGACGCGGGCCAGCGGCCAGCGGCGCTGGAACGCGGCCAGCACCGACGGCATCATGTAGTTGCCCACCGTGGTGCTGGCCCCCACGCGCAGCGCGCCGGCGCCGTCGTCGAACAGGTGCTCGATCTCGCGCATCTGGTCGAGCACTCCCAGCGCCCGCGGCAGCAGCAGACGCCCGCAGTCGTTGAGCACCACGCGCTTGCCCACGCGGTCGAAGACCTTGGCGCCGAGCTGGCTTTCGAGCTCGGCCAGCGCGGCGCTGACCGCCGACTGGGAAAGCGAGAGTTGTCGGCCCGCCTCGGTCGTGCTTCCGCTGCGGGCGATGGCGACCATCACATCGAGTTGCCTGAGGGTGAGTCTCATCGAAATTTCCGGTTGATGTGATTCTATCCGGAACCTCCGTCGTTCGATGTGCGGCCGCGAAGTCGCTGGTGCGCTGGGCTTCCAAGAGGCCCTTCAGCAAAAAACCCTTTTTATGGCAATAACTTGCAAATTCCTTGAATCTTGACGGGAACCTGTGGGCATGGCTCGACTCCTAGGGGTTCGAGCTTGGTGTTTGTGACAACAGGTATCCCTCTGCTGTCAAGGGTAAGACACCGAGAAGTTGACGAATTCGGTAGGTCTTTCTACAATCCCGACTGAATTCGTCAGGTATTGGGCGGCCCGTCCGCAGGCTTGGCGACATGATCGCCAAGGTACCGGCAGGCGTGAGCACCCGCAAACTTGGAGACCACCATGAGACTGACGACCAAAGGACGATTTGCGGTTACCGCGATGATCGACGTGGCCATGCGACAGCACCTCGGCCCGGTGACCCTTGCCAGCATCAGCCAGCGCCAGCATATCTCGCTGTCGTATCTGGAGCAGCTGTTCGGCAAGCTTCGTCGCCATGAACTGGTGGAATCGGTTCGCGGTCCGGGCGGCGGCTACAGCCTGGCGCGGCGCCCGGAGGACATCTCCATCGCCGACGTGATCATCGCGGTCGACGAGCCGCTCGACGCCACGCAGTGCGGCGGCAAGGCCAACTGCAACGGCGACGGCATGGACGGCCGCTGCATGACCCATGACCTGTGGGCGGCGCTGAACACACGCATGGTCGAGTTCCTCGATTCGGTGAACCTGAAGACCATGGTCGAGCAGAACCTGGCGCAGGGCGTGTCGATCGAGCAGACCGCGGTGATCCGCAAGCCCGTGTCGCCGATGCCGGCGGCCAAGGCATCGAAGGTGAGGGCGCCGAATTCGGTGTTCAACCTGGCGCAGAACCTGGCCTGACCGAAGCCGCCGCGGGGCATCGGTAGGGCAGGGAGGCGTTGGCGGGCCCACAGGCTCGCCAACGCCTCCTGATCACTTGTATCGGTATTGTTATCCAGTCATTAAAGATCTCCAACCGTATCCAGACCATGCCGACCACCCCGCATTTCCCGATCTACATGGACTACGGCGCGACCACCCCGGTGGATCCGCGTGTCGTCGAGGCCATGATTCCCTGGCTGTACGAGCATTTCGGCAACCCGGCCTCGCGCAGCCATGCCTGGGGGTGGGAAGCCGAGGAAGCGGTCGAGCGTGCCCGCTCGCAGGTGGCCGAACTGGTGCACTGCGACGCTCGTGAACTCGTGTGGACCTCGGGAGCCACCGAGTCGATCAACCTGGCGCTCAAGGGCGCCGCGCATTTCTACCAGGGCCGCGGAAAGCACATCATCACGCTGCGCACCGAGCACAAGGCCACGCTGGACACCTGTCGCGAACTCGAGCGCCAGGGCTTCGAGGTCACCTACCTCGAGGTGCAGCCCGACGGCATGCTCGACCTGGACCGTTTCCGCCAGGCGCTGCGCCCGGACACCATCCTGGTCTCGGTGCTGCTGGTCAACAACGAGATCGGCGTGATCCAGGACGTCGGCGCCATCGGCGCCATCTGCCGCGAGCGCGGCATCCTGCTGCACGTCGACGCCGCGCAGGCCACCGGCAAGGTCAGCATCGACCTGCGCAACAGCCCGATCGACCTGATGAGCCTGGCCTCGCACAAGACCTACGGCCCGAAGGGCGTCGGCGCGCTGTTCGTGCGCCGCAAGCCGCGCGTGCGCATCGAGGCGCAGATGCACGGAGGCGGCCACGAGCGCGGCATGCGCTCGGGCACGCTGCCCACGCACCAGATCGTCGGCATGGGCGAGGCCTATCGCCTGGCGCGACTGGAAATGGGCACCGAGATCGAACGCGTGCGCATGCTGCAGGCGCGCCTGCTGACGGGGTTGCGCGACATCGAGGAGGTCTACATCAACGGCAGCCTCGAGCACCGCGTGCCCCACAACGTCAACGCGAGTTTCAATTTCGTCGAGGGCGAGTCGCTGATCATGGCCCTCAAGGGCATCGCGGTGTCCAGCGGCTCGGCCTGTACCTCGGCCAGCCTGGAGCCGTCGTACGTGCTCCGGGCCCTCGGGCGCAGCGACGAGCTGGCGCATTCATCGCTGCGCATGACCATCGGCCGCTTCAGCACCGAACAGCAGATCGACCAGGCCGTGGCGCTGCTCAAGGAAAAGGTGGCCAAGCTGCGCGAGCTCTCCCCGCTGTGGGAAATGCACCAGGACGGAATCGACCTGAACACCATCCAGTGGGCAGCGCACTGAGCCGCTGCGTGGCACGAACCGAATCAGGAGGACAACATGGCCTACAGCAACAAAGTCATCGATCACTACGAGAACCCGCGCAACGTCGGCTCCTTCGCCAAGGATGACCCTTCGGTGGGCACCGGCATGGTCGGCGCGCCGGCCTGCGGCGACGTGATGAAGCTGCAGATCAAGGTCAACGAGCAGGGAATCATCGAGGACGCGCGCTTCAAGACCTACGGCTGCGGTTCGGCGATCGCGTCGTCGTCGCTGGTCACCGAGTGGGTCAAGGGCAAGACCCTCGACGACGCGCTGAAGATCCGCAATACCCACATCGCCGAGGAACTGGCGCTGCCGCCGGTGAAGATCCACTGCTCGATCCTCGCCGAGGACGCGATCAAGGCCGCGGTGAAGGATTACCAGGAGCGCCACGGCGCCGAGCCCGCGCAGCAGGCCGCGGCCTGAGGTCCGCGCCGCGCGCGCCGGCAGCCCGG
This sequence comes from Pseudomonadota bacterium, assembly GCA_021841865.1. GTDB lineage: Bacteria > Pseudomonadota > Gammaproteobacteria > Burkholderiales > Burkholderiaceae_C > Thiomonas_A. The sequence goes on along the minus strand of JAKCDM010000089.1, from coordinate 231 downwards.
CGGGAGCCCGCCCGGCAACGGCGGCCCGTCCGTGGCCGAGGCGCGCGCGCCTTCCGCACAATCCGCAGCATCGGAGTTCATCGCCATGTCCATCACCCTGACCGAAAGCGCCGCGAGGCACGTGTCGAAGTACATCAGCCAGCGCGGCAAGGGCGTCGGCGTGCGCCTGGGAGTCAAGACCACCGGTTGTTCGGGCCTGGCCTACAAGCTCGAGTATGCCGATGCGATCGC
>JAKCDM010000088.1 GCA_021841865.1 Pseudomonadota bacterium | reverse complement strand
TGCGCGTGCAGATCGACGACGCCATCGAGGCCGACCGCGTCTTCACCATGCTCATGGGCGACGATGTGGAACCGCGTCGGGACTTCATCGAAACCAACGCGCTGCGCGCGGCGAACCTGGACGTGTAGTGTGCCGTGACGAAATCGATGTCAGTCCCATAGGGGTATCAGCCCACGTACGGTGCCGCGCAAGCGGTCACATCGAAGCTTGGCCGCACATGGTCAAGACTGGGCGTCTTGGACCTGTGCGGCTGGCCGACGAGGGCCTCGCAAGTGCCGAACCCTGCTGGCTGTGTCGTATCGGGGCACATGCGGCGCCACGGCCATGAAGCGCCGGAACTTGCCCAACGTCCGCGCGCCGCGCCGGTCAGAAGTTGAAGTTGCCGATGTTGCTCGCGTCGAAGGTCGTTAGCGGGCCGAGGATGATCTCGCCGTCAGCTCCGACCGTGCGCTTGCCGAGCTTTCCGGCCATGAAGCTGTCACCCGGCTTGTCGCTGATCGTGCCACTGGCAAGGTTCGCGGCAGCGTAAGCGGCCAGGTACCCGAGTTGGCCCGGATCCCAGAGCTGAAAGGCCGTCACCGTGCCGTTCTTGATGAATTCGCGCATCTGATTCGGCGTGCCTAGCCCGGTCACGACCACCTTACCTTTGTAGGGCGAGGTCGAGATGTAGCGCGCGGCGGCCGCGATGCCCACCGTCGTCGGCGCGATGATCGCTTTCAGATGCGGATAGGCCTCCAGAAGTCCCTGGGTCTCGACAAAGGACTGCTGGTCATCGTCGTTTCCATATGCGATCTTGACCAGCTTGATGTGGGCGTACTCTGGCTTGGCCAGCTCCTTTTTCATCCAGCCGATCCAGGTATTCTGGTTGGTCGCGTTCGGGGTGGCCGAGAGGATCGCGAGTTCCCCGCTGCCACCCATGAGCTTGGCCGCCAGTTGGATCTGCCCGCGCCCGATCGACTCCGCGGTCGCTTGGTTGACGAACAGCTGCCTCCCGTCGGGAGCCGTGTCGGAGTCGAAGGTGACGACCTTGATGCCGCGCGCCATCGCTTTTTTCAAATAAGGCACCACGGCATGCGCGTCGTTGGCCGCGATGACGATGGCGTTGACATGCTGCGCGATCAGGGTGTTGATGTACGACACCTGCGACGACGCGCCAGCGTTCGAAGGTCCGACCACCTTGCCATGATCGCCGAGCTCCTTCAGCGCAGCCATGCCACCGTTGTCGGCGGTGACCTCATAGGGGTTGTTGACCTGCTTGGGCACGAAGGCGATGGTCAGTCCGCTCTTGAGCGGAGCCGCCATGGCCGTCGCGCCCGTGAACATCATCGCCGCGCAGATCGTCAACAGTGCGCCGCGGTACCGTTTGCTCCACATATTCAGTCTCCTCGAAATTGCTGCCTCGCACGTCGTTGTGGGAGGTCGCGCCCCGTGCGCCCAGGCGTGGCCCTACTGCAGGACTCGAATATGCGCCGCTCTAGTGAACGGCAGCCAGTGCGCGCTGGTCGCGCACCGAGCGCACCCTCGCGATCAGGTTGGGCACCAGCACCGAGCTCAGCAACAGAAGCCCGGTCACGATGGTCAAGGTCTCGCTGGAAATGTCGTACAGCGTTAGTGCGTTGCGAAGCACGCCGACCAGCAGCACCGACAGGAGCACGCCACCCAGCGAACCACGCCCGCCAAAGATGCTCACGCCACCGAACAGCACCGCGGCAATGACCGACAGCTCCAGGCCCTGCCCGTTGTCTCCGCGCGCGCTGGTGAAGCGCAGTGTGTAGATCACTCCGGCGACGGCGCTGAGCAGACCGGACAGCACGAACAGCCGCAGCTTGGTGCGCGCGACGTCAAGACCCGAGAAGCGCGCGGCCACTGCGTTCGTGCCGATGGCATAGACGGCACGCCCGAAGGTGGTCGCGTGCAGCAACAGGACAAAGGCTGCGGCCGCCACGAACAGGACGGCGAAGGGCTGCGGCAGGAAGCTTGAGCCGATATTGTTGATGCCGAAGTTGGTATAGGCGCCGGGAAAGTTCGCCACCGCGCGGCTGCCGAGCAGCACGTAGGCCAGACCGCGGTACAAAGCCATGGTGCCAATGGTCACGGCCAGTGAAGGGAGCCCCATGCGTACGACGATCCAGCCATTGATCCAGCCGGCGCAGGCGCCAGCGATACAGGCCACGCCGATCGCGACCGGCATCGGCAGGCCCGCGTGCCAGAGAACACCCATTAGTGCGCTCGACAGGCCCAGCACCGAGGCCACCGACAGGTCAATCTCTGCCGCGATGATCACCAGGGTCATCGGGAGTGCGATGAGCCCCAGTTCGGTGATGCTGGCCAGGATGTCGCTGATGTTGTCGCTGGTGAGGAAATATGGCGACAACACGCGCCCGAGCACAAGGCTACCGAACAGCGCGCATACCAGGATCCACTCCCAGCGCAGGTGCAAGCTCCGCTGTGCGGCGGGCGGCGCCGTGCCGGTCTGCTCAGCCATGTCGCCTCTTCTCCCTCAAACGCCGTACGAGGGCGCGCGCAAGCGCGGCGTCGCTCGCGATGGCGAGCACGATCAACAGCCCCTGGATCGCCTGCTCCCAGAACGGCGAAACGCGCAGAACCACCAGGGAAATGCTGATCACGCCCAGGATCAGTGCGCCGAGCGTGGCGCCCAGAATGGTTCCCACCCCGCCAGTGATCGCCACGCTGCCGACCACCGCTGCGGCCACAACCTGCAGTTCGAGGCCCGTCCCGGTGCTGGCGTCGACGGTGCCGAAGCGCGCTAGCCACAACACGCCTGCAAGGCCGGCAATGGCCCCCGATGTGACGAAGCCGATCGCGACGCGGCGCCCGACCCGGAGGCCCGCCAGTCTGGCGGCCTCGGGATTCGAGCCGACGGCGTAATGCTCCCTGCCACCCGGGAACTGCCCTAGATAAATCGAGAAGGCCACCAACACCGCGCCGGCGATCAACACCAGCACCGGCATGCCGAGCAGGCTGGCAGTCCCCAGACCGGCGAAGCTCGTCGGCAGATTGCTGGCATTAACCTGGCCGCCACGGACCCAGGCGTAATCGGCACCGCGGTAGATGTACAGGGTCGACAGCGTGGCGACCAACGAAGGCACGTTGCCGAACACGACCATGGCCGCGTTAATCGCGCCGGCAGCCAGCCCGATCGCGATGCCCGCCCCCATCGCCACCATGATCGGCATGTGCGGATGGGCCACGAACAGCGAGCCGACCGCATAGGCGGACAGGCCCAGGGTCGAGCTGACCGATAGGTCGATGTGACGCATCAACATAACCCCCGTCATCCCCGCGCTCAGCAGGCTGATGATGGCCACGTTGAGCAGGACGTCCTTGAGCGTCTGCGTGCTAAGAAAGGCCGGGCGCACGCTGCCTGTGAACAGCACCAGCGCGACCAGCACGGCGACCAGCGCCACTTCGCGCTTTTCCCCGAGGAGCAGGAACAGCCTCATCGGCGGGGAGTCCAAAGCCAGGGGGCGGTTCACGCGGACTCCCACGAGGCGACACGGCCTAGCGCCGCCGCCATGATGCTTTGCTCATCGGCTTGCGCGCGCGGCAAGTCCGCGTTCAGGCGCCCTTCGTGCATGACCAGGATGCGATCGGCCATGCCCAGGACTTCGGGCAGTTCGCTCGAAATCATGAGTACCGCCATGCCCGCCACCACGAGATCGCTGATGCTGCGGTAAATCTCGGCCTTGGCGCCCACGTCGACCCCGCGCGTGGGCTCGTCGATGATCAGAACCCTCGGCGCGGTCGCCAGCCATTTGGCGAGCACGACCTTTTGCTGATTCCCACCGGACAGGAAGGCGACTGGCAGGTCGACGCTAGATGCCTTGAGCCGCAGTCGACGACCCCAGTCCTCGGCCAGTCTTCGCTCGCTCCGACTCGAGATCCAGCCGTGCCAACTCAGCCTGCCCAGCACGGTCAGGGCGGTGTTGTGCGCCACGCTGAGCTCCAGGGCAAGGCCTTGCTCCCGCCGATCCTCCGGCACGAAGCCCAGCCCGGCCGCCATCGCACTGGCTGGGTCGCCGAGACGCAACTCGCGGCCAGCGATGGACACCTCTCCGGCATCGGCACGGTCGATGCCAAAAATGGCGCGCGCCACTTCACTGCGGCCGGCACCGACCAGCCCGGCGAGAGCGACAATCTCGCCAGCACACACATCGAAACTCACGTCCGAGAACACGACTCGCCGCGTCAGGCCGCGCACGCGCAGCCGAACTTCCCCCGGCGAAACCTGGGCTTTTGGGTAGAAGGTGTCGAGGTCACGGCCGACCATGCGCGCCACCAGCGTGTCGGTGTCGACTTCCATGGTCATCGCCTCGAAGACCGTTTCCCCGTCCCGCATGACGGTGATGCGCTGCGCCAGCGCGAACACCTCTTCGAGCCGGTGGGTGATGAACAGTATCGCGGCACCGCGTTCGCGCAGACGCTGCACGATAGCGAACAGGCGCTGCACTTCGGTCAGGGACAAGGCCGCCGTGGGTTCGTCCATGACGAGGACATTGGCGTTGAGCGATAGCGCCTTGGCGATCTCGATTACTTGCTGATCGGCGATCGACAAGCCGCGGACCGCCTGTGCGCCGCGCAGATCCACGCCGAGGGAACCCAGCAACTCGTTGACCTCGCGTTCCATGTCGGCAAAGCGGATGCGCCCGAAGCGGTCGGTCGGCTGCCGACCCATGAATACATTTTCGGCAACCGAGAGATCGTGGAACAGCATGGGCTCCTGGTAGATCACAGCGATTCCCGCGCGCTTGGCGTCCGCAGGAGTGGCGAAGGCGCACTCCTGTCCATCGAGCAACAGCTGGCCGGTGTCCGGGCGGTGCACTCCGGCAAAAATACGCACCAGGGTCGATTTGCCGGCTCCGTTCTCGCCCAGTAACGCGTGGACCTCTCCGGGCCACAGGCGAAGTTCCCCGCGCTTGAGCGCGCGCACGCGGCCGAAGGATTTGCGCGCGCCGCGCAGCTCCAGGCGCGGCACGGCTGCTGCGGGGTCTCCTGCAGGATTGGCATCGCAGTGAGTCGGGGGCGGGATCGCATGCATGGCGGCGTCAGATTCGGTAGATGCGCTCGGCATTGCCTGCGAACAGTGCGTTGCGCTCGCTCTGGGTGGCGCCCGACACGATCGTGGCATAGGCGCTCCAGAGTTCGGCGTAGCTACCGAACAGCGGGTCGATGGGGGAGTTCGAGGCAAACATAGCGCGCTCGACGCCGAAGGCGTCTACGGTCTGCAGCACATAGGGTCGCAGCACTTCGAGCGCGCAGCTGTGCGAGAACATGGCGAAGCCGCTGATCTTGACGGCAACGTTAGGGCACTGTGCGAGCGCCTCGAGGCCTTCGCGCCAGGCGCGGTAACCGGCCGCGCTATCGCGATCCACGAACATGCCGGCATGGTTCAGCACGAACTGAATATCAGGGTGGCGCCGCGCCAGCGCTACGGCATCGGCGGCCTGGGACGGATAGATCTGCAGATCAAAGGAAAAGTCGAAGCGCCGCAGCAGTGCAAAGTTCGCCTGCCAGCGGGGGTCGCGCATCCAATGCACGCCCACGTAGTCGTACAAGGGGTCCGCATGGACGTTCAGAATCTGCCGCACACCACGCACTGCGGCGAACTGCGCATGCTGTTGCAGCACGGCTTGGGCATCCGGCGCAGCCAGGTCGACCGCGGCGACCACCGCCTGGGGAACGCCTCGATGGGCCGACTCCGCGGCCAGTTTCTGCAACCAGCGTGTTTCGTCGACCGAGCGACTGGCCTCGTACTTGGCCTCCACGTGGACGACCTTGTCCAGCTCGAGGCCCTGGGCCGCCTGCAGCAGATCCGTCGGCAGCACGTCTCGCCGCAGCGTGCGTGCCGCGGCGCCGAGAAAGGACGGCTCATCGCTGAGCAGCCATTCGTAGCGCCCGCTGTCCAGAATCCAGAAGTGCACGTGGGGATCGACGATGCGCATGATCGGCGGCGAATTCATTCGAGGTGAAACACCTGTTCCAAGGCAACCTGGAAGGGCTGGCCGCCGGCCTCGGTCTGCATGATGTCGCGCATCGACTCCCACCACCGGCGCATGACGGCGTGGGCCCCGAGCGCGCCCATGCCGTGGTGCTGCGGACGGCGCAGCACGGCGAACAGGTGGTGGCTCGATGGATCGAAAAAGATGCGGTAATCGCGGATCCCCGCATCGCGCAGCAACTCGACCAGTTCAGGCCAGATTCGCGCGTGACGTCGCTCGTATTCTTCGCGCATGCCCGGATGCAGCACCATCCGGAAAGCCACCGTTTCCATCGCTCGTCTCCGCTCTTGTCCATCTCTGCCGCCAGACTCTGGTCCTGACGGAGGTGGAATGTGGCTGAACTATAGGAGGTTGAGCGATAGCTGATCAATTCGATGATAGGATCGATTAATATCGTTTTGCTATCGATAAGCATATGACACCGCAGCAACGCAAGATGACCCTGGTCAACCGGTTGCGCCTCAAGCAACTGGCTCTGCTGGTCGCACTGGACGACATGCGCAACCTGCACCAAGCCGCCGAGCAGATGAACATCGCGCAGCCCAGCGCGAGTCGCATGCTTGCTGAAATCGAGGTCACTTTCGGCTTTCAACTCTTCGAACGCAAGGCGCGCGGCATGTTGCCTACCTCACTGGGAGGCGTGGTGCTGGGATACGCACGCCGTGCACTGGCCGATCTCGAGCGCATCGCTGCCGATCTGGAGGCCGCGAGCCAAGGCGGCTACGGCCTACTGACCATCGGGGCCATCATGGGCGCGGTGCCCGACCTGCTGGCGATGGCCGTCGCCGAAGTCAAGGCAAGCCGGCCGCTGCTCAACATACGCATACTCGGAGAAACCAGCGATCAGGTGCTCGGGTTGCTGGAACGCCGCGAAGTCGACTTCGCCCTGGCGCGCTTGACGTCCCCGCTGCAGCACAACGCCTTCGATTTCGAGCCTCTCGCCCGTGAGACCCTCTTGCTGGTGGTGCGCAGTTCCCATCCGCTGGTTGGCGCCCCTGCGATATCGTTCGGTGCCCTGCTTGACGCCCCCTGGGTGGTACAGCCGATCACGAGCCCGGCGCGCGTAATCTTCGAAGACGAGCTCGCGCGGCGCAAGTTGTCGACGCCGCGCAACCTGACCGAGTGCACGTCGATCTTCGCCACGCTGCAACTGCTGCAGCACAGCGACTGCGTGGCGATGTTGCCCGAGTCGGTGGTGCGTGACCACCTGCGCACCGGGTTGCTCAAGGCCTTGCCGGTGGTCGTCGGCGAGAGCCTGCAGGACTTCGGCCTGCTGCTTCGCAAGGACGAAGCCCTGAACGATTCGGCCAGCTTTTTCGTGACCCGTTTGCGCAGCCTCGCAGCCGCCAGGCGCGGGCCGCGCTGAACAATACCTTTCTGCTATCGAGTAATAATGAAGCCGAATTGATTGGCTATCGTTGACTTCGTATAGTCGTTCTCAAATTCCTGCAATCTTCGAGGTGTGTCCGATGAAATTGCTGCGCTACGGCGCGCCCGGCGCTGAAAAGCCGGGCCTACTCGACACCGATGGCCGCATCCGCGACCTGTCGGCTCATGTCGTCGACCTTGCCGATGATGTCCTGTTGCCGGCCAGACTCGACGCATTGCGCGCGATCGACCCGGGCAGCCTGCCGCTGGTGCCCCTGGGCACGCGCATCGGCCCATGCGTGGGCCACGTCGGCAAACTCATTTGCATCGGGCTGAACTATTCGGATCACGCCAGGGAGTCGAACATGCCGATTCCGGCCGAACCGGTCGTGTTCTTCAAGGCCACCAGCGCCATCGTCGGCCCCGATGACCCCGTCGAGATTCCCCGGGGGGCGACCAAGGTCGACTGGGAAGTCGAGCTCGGCGTGGTCGTTGGCGCGCCGGCGCGGTACGTGAGCGTGGAGCGAGCGCTCGACCACGTGGCGGGATATTGCGTGGTCAATGACGTCTCGGAACGCGCCTTCCAGTTGGAGCGCGGCGGGCAATGGGACAAGGGCAAGGGCTGCGACACCTTCGGGCCCATCGGTCCCTGGATGGTCACCTGCGACGAAATCCCCGATCCGCAGGCTCTGGATCTTTGGCTGGAGGTCGACGGCAGGCGTTACCAGAGCGGCAACACCACCACCATGATCTTCGACGTGGCGACCATCGTGTCTTACGTGAGCCAGTTCATGAGCCTGCAACCCGGCGACATCATCTCGACGGGCACACCGCCCGGAGTGGGCATGGGGCAGCGCCCCGATCCTGTCTACCTGCGCGCCGGGCAGACCATGCGCCTGGGCGTGCAGGGCCTGGGCGTGCAGTGTCAGCGCGTGCTAGCGTTCGATGCCTTGGAGCTGACACGATGAACGCGCTCGATCTGAAGAGCCGCACGGTTGTGGTCACCGGCGGAGCGCGCGGGCTGGGCTATGCGGTCGCTCAACGCGCGCTGGAGTCCGGCGCCGCGGTGTCGCTGTGGGACGTCGACGCCGCGCGCTTGGACAGCAGCAGGCAAGCTCTGAGCCAGATCGGCAAGGTCTCCTCGGTCGTCGTCGAGCTTACCGACGAGGCCTCAGTGCAGGATGCCACGGCGGCCACGGTGACGGCTCACGGAGCCATCGACGCCCTGGTCAACAGCGCCGGCATCACAGGCGGCAACGCACCGACCTGGGAATTGACGGTCGACGCCTGGCGCCGGGTCATCGACGTCAATCTGACGGGAAGCTTCCTGACATGCCGCGCCGTGGTTCCCCACATGCTGGCGCAAGGCCGAGGCCGCATCGTCAACATTGCGTCGGTGGCAGGCAAGGAGGGCAATCCGAATGCCTCGCATTACAGCGCTTCCAAGGCTGGCTTGATCGGGCTGACTAAGTCCTTGGGTAAGGAACTGGCCGAGAAGAACATCTGCGTCAACGCGGTGACGCCGGCAGCGGCCAAGACCGAGATCTTCGCGTCGATGAGCCCCCAGCACATCGATTACATGCTGTCGAAGATACCCATGAAGCGCTTCCTGATGCCCGAGGAGGCCGCAGCGCTCATCACCTGGCTGTGCACGGACGATTGTTCCTTCAGCACCGGCGCGGTGTTTGATCTCTCCGGCGGGCGCGCCACCTACTGACGGCAAAGCTGGTTCCCACCATGACGACCCCCACGATCAAGCAGGTGCGCGCCTATACGGTGCGCGGCGGCGGAGCGGACTACCACGACCAAGCCGACGGGCACTGGATCGACGACCACATCGCGACCCCCATGGCGCGCTATCCCGAATACCGCAGCAGTCGCCGCGCCTTCGGCATCAATGTGCTAGGAACCCTGGTCGTCGAGATCGAGGCCAGTGACGGCAGTGTGGGTTTCGGCGTGACAACGGCCGGAGAGATCGGTGCCTTCATCGTCGAGCGTCATCTGGCCCGCTTTCTCGAGGGCCGCAAAGTCACCGACATCGAGACGATGTGGGACCAGATGTACCACGCGACGCTGTACTACGGGCGCAAGGGAGTCGTCCTGAACACGATCTCCGGCGTGGACCTCGCGCTCTGGGATCTTCTCGGCAAGGTTCGGCAGGAGCCTGTGTTTCACCTGCTCGGCGGCGCCGTGCGCGACGAACTGGTGTTCTACGCCACCGGCACGCGTCCCGATCTGGCGCAGAAGATGGGATTCATCGGCGGCAAGATGCCGCTGCTGCACGCTCCGGCCGAGGGGGAAGAGGGGCTGCGCGCGAACCTGGCGCAACTTGCCCGCATGCGCGAGGCGGTCGGGCCGGATTTCTGGCTGATGTACGACTGCTGGATGAGCCTCGACGTCCACTACGCGACACGACTCGCCCATGCGGCCCGCGAATACGGACTGAAATGGATCGAGGAGTGCCTTTCCCCTGACGACTACTGGGGATACGCAAGACTGCGGCGCGAGGTGCCGGCCGGCATGCTGGTCAGCACCGGCGAACATGAGGCGACGCGATGGGGTTTTCGCATGCTGCTCGAAATGGGATGCTGCGACCTGATCCAGCCCGATGTGGGCTGGTGCGGCGGCATCACCGAGTTGATCAAGATCTCGGCGCTGGCCGATGCCCACAATGTGATGGTCGTTCCGCACGGCTCATCGGTCTACAGCTACCACTTCGTCGTCACCCGGCACAACTCGCCCTTTGCGGAGTTCCTGATGATGGCGCCCAAGGCGGACGAGGTGATTCCCATGTTCACGCCCTTGCTGCTGGATGAGCCTGTTCCGCGCAATGGACGCATGAAGGTGCCGGAGACGCCCGGATTCGGCGTGCGCCTGAATCCGGACTGTGTGCTCGTGCGGCCGTACGATCATTGAATCCGCGGCCCGCCCCCATCACCCGGAGAACATGCATGCTCCTTGAGGACAAAGTTGTCATGGTCACCGGTGCGTCGCGTGGTATCGGGCGGGCAATCGCGCAGGTCTGCGCACGCGAAGGCGCTCATCTGGTGCTGAACTATTTCGACGCCAATGACCGCAGCTACGACAAGCAGGCTGCCATCGACTCCGTGGTAGCTGGCATCAAGGCGAGCGGGCGCAGGGCGATCGCCATCGAAGGCGATGTCGCGCAGGCCTCGACGGCTCAGGCGCTTGTGGACGCCGCGCAGGCCGAGTTCGGCCGACTCGACGTACTGGTCAGCAACGCCGGGATCTGTCCGTTTCACGCCTTTCTCGACCTTCCGCTGGACCTTTGGCAACAGACGGTCGCCGTGAACCTCAGCGGAGCCTTTCTCGTGACCCAGGCGGTGGCACGGCAGATGGCGAACCAGGGACGAGGCGGGGCGATCATCGCGACCAGTTCGATCAGCGCACTGGTCGGCGGCGCGATGCAGACGCACTACACCCCGACCAAGGCTGGGGTGCACTCCCTGATGCAGTCCTGCGCCATCGCGCTGGGCCCGTACGGCATACGCTGCAATTCGGTGATGCCGGGCACGATCTCGACCGACCTGAACGCCTCCGACCTCACCCCGGACAAGCGTGCGTACTTCGAGCGCCGCATACCGCTCGGTCGAATCGGCGAACCCGAGGATGTGGCCGAATGCGTCGCTTTCCTCGCATCGGACCGCGCACGCTACGTGACCGGCGCCGCACTGTTGGTTGACGGAGGCATGTTCGTCAATCTGCAGTAGCCTTTCCTGCCCGATCGAGTCAAGTGGCACCGGCCGTCCTCGCCGCGATCACGGGGGAAGACCGCGGCAATGCTCCACCGCGGCGTTGGCGACGACCCACTCGGACCGGAAACAGTCCGGCCGTCACGCACGTGTAACGATTCACGCATGAGCCGGACCGCGTTGGCTGCAGGAACGCGGTTTTGCGGCTCGGTCGGTACTGGCCACATCTGCGTCGCCGCTTTGGCTACCGGCGCATCCACGACCTGCTGCGCCGGCAGTTTCACGGAGTCAATCACAAGCGTGTGCCGCTGCAGCTGGCACGCACGGTCAACGAGGTGTGGAGCATGGATTTTGTGAGCGACAGCCTCTCGGGCGGCCGGCGTCTGAAGTACCTCACGGTGGCCGATGACTTCAGCCACGAGAGCGTGGACATCGCAGTGGACTTTGGCATCTCGGGTCAGTACATGACCCGGGTGCTGGATCGGGCTGCACTGCTTCGCGGGTATCCGCAGGCTGTGCGTACCGGCAACGGTCCAGAGTTCACAAGCCGGGCGTTCATGGCCTGGGCGCAGGCCCATGGCATTCGCCATATCCTGATCCAGCCAGGGCGCCCATGCAGAACGGCTACAGCGAGAGCTTCAACGGCAAGTTCCGTGACGAGCACTTGAACGAGTGGTGCTGGTTCGAGACCCTGCATCAGGCCAGGATGGCCGTGGCGGTCTGGCGAACAGACTACAACGAAGTCAGGCCGCACAGCAGCCTGCGACGCATGCCACCGGCACGCTTCGCCGAGTTGCATCGCCAGCGCGCTGGCGATGCAACTCAATTCCCATCAACCCCGATACCTATCGAGTAATCTTGAACCCGAACTTCCACTTTTGATTGGTACGCCTACAGGGGGCAGGTCAGCAAGGCGTTTCTCACGACGAGCAGATGGCTCTGTTCAACCGCACGGCGGCGTCGATCTCTTTGAGCGCTGAGTGGGCAGATTGCTCCGTTGCTCGGGTCTCGGCGCGGCACCAGTCGCAGGCCCAGAAGAGGCGCCGGTATCGCTTGCGTTGAAACGGAGGTCCGTCAGTTCTGACTGACGAATGCATCATCTCCGCTGCGCAAAACTGCAGCGGGGGCGATCCTGCAAAGGGGGGTGCGGATAAAAACTTGGACTGGTTAAGCCGCGATTCCCATGGTCCTGCGGTATTCGATTGGACTGCGGGAGCCGAGCGAGATCTTGATCCTTGCCTTGTTGTACCAGCGGATGTAGGAGTCCACGGCCGAGACGAAGTCGTCGATGGTCGTGTTCAGCCAGTCGCGCGAGTAGAACAGTTCGTTTTTCAGACGGCCAAAGAAGCCTTCGCAAGCGGCGTTGTCT
>JAKCDM010000010.1:1671-51479 GCA_021841865.1 Pseudomonadota bacterium | reverse complement strand
GACGCTGGAGAACCCGGCGATTCTCGAGCAGCTCGCGCGCAACCACTGAAGCGCGCCCCCCGCGGGGCCGGGCCGAGCCCGGCTGCCCGCGGCGTCCGGCCGGCTCGACACGCGCGAGTCGGCCTTTCTTGTGTTCCGGACCCGCGTCTCAGGCAGCGGGCAGCGCCACTGCCAGCTGGCCGCTGCGGCCGGGGACCGTTCCCATGCCGACGCGGCGCACCGGCAGGCTGCGCAGGTCCAGCGACGCGGCGTAGGCGCCCAGCGTGCCGATTCGCATGCCGGCGTCCTGCCAGCCCTGCAGCAACTGCTCGAACACCGGGGCCAGCTGCCCGCCCTCGAGCTCGGCGTGCAGCGTGAACACATGGTCGCGCCCGTCGAGCGACAGGCGCAGCAGGTGCTCGGCGACGTTGCCGGCGTGCAGCCCGTCGACTCCGATGAGCTCGTCCAGCGTCGGCAGCGTGGTCGGCAGTTGCGGCACGTCGAGCACGCGCTCGCCCACGCGCGGCAGGAACGGTGCGTCGCCGCGCCCGTCGGAGGCCAGGCTGAATCCCAGCTCCTGCTCGAGTTCGTAGGCGTGGTCGTTCATCTGCCAGCCGGCGGCGCCGTGCACTTCGGGAGGGCGGCCGAAGATGTCGCTGAAGCGCTGCACCGCGAGCTGAAGCTGGCGCCGCGTCCAGTCGCGGTCGCGGCGCGCCACGTAGTCCTGCCACAGCACGTGGTCCCAGGTGTGCACGCCGACCTCGTGGCCGGCGCGCCAGGCCGCGCGCATCGGCTCGGCGGCGCGGCGCCCGATGTCGGGGCCGGGCAGCAGCGTGCCGTACAGCAGGGTCTTGAGCCCGTAGTTGCTGCCCACCGAGGTGCGCCGCACCTTGGCCAGGAAGCCGGGGCGGAAAATGCGCTTGAGCGCGCGCCCGGTGTGATCCGGGCCGAGGCTGAACAGGAAGGTGGCGCGCAATTCGTGGCGCGCCAGCATGCGCAGCAGCGCCGGCACCCCTTCGAGGGTACCGCGCAGCGTGTCGACGTCGACCTTGAGGGCGATGCGGGGCATGAACGGCGGCTTCAGTTCCCGGTTTCGTCCACCAGCGCGCGCGCCTGCGCGATCTGCCCGCGGTAGGCCTCGAAGATCTTGCGCAGCGCGGTGTCCATGTCGGTGCGCGGCGCCCAGTCGAGGTCGCGCATGGTGTTGGTGATCTTGGGCACGCGGTTGGACACGTCCTGGTAGCCGGCGCCGTAGTAGGCACCCGAACTCGTCTCCACCAGCTGCACCTGGCGCGCGCTGTCGGCGTACTCGGGCAGTTCGGCGGCCAGGCGCAGCATGCGCTCGGCGAGGTCGCGCACCGAGTGGTTGTTGGCCGGGTTGCCGATGTTGTAGATCTGGCCGCTGGCCACTCCGGCGGGGTTCTCGATGATGCGCATCAGCGCGTCGATGCCGTCGTCGATGTCGGTGAAGGCGCGCTTTTGCATGCCGCCGTCGACCAGGCTGATGTTCTCGCCGCGCACGATGTGGCCCAGGAACTGGGTGACCACGCGCGAGCTGCCTTCCTTGGCCGAGAAGATCGTGTCCAGTCCGGCGCCGATCCAGTTGAAGGGCCGGAACAGCGTGTAGTCCAGGCCTTCCTGCTGGCCGTAGCCGGCGATCACGCGGTCCATCAGCTGCTTGGAGCAGGCGTAGATCCAGCGCGGCTTGTTGATCGGCCCGTACACCAGCGGCGACGCCTCGGGATCGAACTCGCCGTCCGGGCACATGCCGTAGACCTCCGAGGTCGACGGGAACACCAGGCGCTTGCGGTGCTTGACCGCGGCGCGCACGATGGGCAGGTTGGCTTCGAAGTCGAGTTCGAACACGCGCAGCGGCGCCTTCACGTAGGTGGCCGGCGTGGCGATGGCCACCAGCGGAAGGATCACGTCGCACTTGCGCACGTGATACTCGATCCACTCCCTGTTGATGGTGATGTCACCTTCGAAGAAGTGGAAGCGCGGGTTGCCGAGCAGATCCTCGATGCGGTCCGTGTTCATGTCCATGCCGTACACCTGCCAGTCGGTGGTGCCGAGGATGCGCTTGGACAGGTGGTGGCCGATGAAGCCGTTGACTCCGAGGATCAGGATTTTTTTCATGATGGGTTTGGCACGAGTTGTGCGATCCGTTGCAATTCAAGGGGCAGCCCGGGTTGCGCGCTGTCCCACACCTGCTGCAGGTGCAGCACGCCGCCGTCGCCGCAGCGCGCCAGCAGCGCGCCGGAGCACAGGTGCGGGCCCGGCGCGGCCAGCGGGTCGAGCGCGGCGGCCAGCGCCGGCGCGGCCGGGCGCGCGCGCGCCACGATGAGACGGCGCCCGCCGGTTTCGAAAAACGCCCCCGGATAGGGCGGGGCCACGGCCCGGATCAGGTTGTACACCCGGGACGCGGGCTGGTTCCAGTCGATGCGCCCGTCCTCGGGCTTGCGGCCACCGAAATAGCTGCCCTGCTCCAGCCGGTTGGGCAGCCTGGGAACGTCGCCGCGCAGCAGCCGCGGCAGCACCTGCCACAACGCGAGCTCGGCGGCCACGGTGACCTTGTCGAACACCTCGCGCGCGGTGTCGTCGGGCAGGATGGGAACGGCCTGCTGCGCGACGATGTCGCCGGCATCGGGCTTGTCCACCATCAGGTGCAGGGTCGCGCCGGTCTCGCGCTCGCCGTGCAGCACCGCCCAGTTCACCGGCACGCGCCCGCGGTAGCGCGGCAGCAGCGAGCCGTGCATGTTCAGCGCCGCCACGCGCGGCGCCTGCAGCACGGCCTGCGGCAGCATGCGCCGGAAATAGAACGAGAACAGGTAGTCGGGCTGCAGCGCGCGCACCCGCGCGACCTGCTGCTCGTCCAGCGCCAGGTCGACCAGCATGACCGGGATGCCGTGCTCGGCGGCGACGTCGGCCACGCGCTCGAACCACAGGTTCTCCGACGGGTCGTCGGGGTGCGTGACCACCAGCTCGACGCGCATGCCCTGGGCCAGCAGCACGCGCAGGCAGCGTGCGCCGACGTTGTGATAGGCGAACACCACGGCCCGCATGGCGACGCTCGCGTGCGGGGTGCTCATGAGGCGCGGGCCGCGTCGGTGTCGTCGAGCAGCGCCTGCACCACGTAGCGCGGGCGCCCTCGCACCTGCTCGTAGATGCGCCCGACGTACTCACCCAGCAGTCCCATGCTGAACAGCAGCACGCCGAGCAGGCAGAAGGTGATGGCGAACAGCGTGAACACCCCCTGCACCTGCGAGCCGAACAGCAGCCGGTCGATCATCAGCAGCACGAACAGCGCGCCGGAGGCCAGCGCCAGCGCGATTCCCAGGAAGGACATGAACTGCAGCGGGATCAGCGAAAAGCCGGTGACGAGGTCGAAGTTCAGGCGCACCAGCTTGAACAGCGAGTACTTGGACTCGCCGGCGGCTCGCTCCTCGTGCGCGACCTCGATCTCGGCCGGATGCAGCGAAAACGTGTAGGCCAGCGCGGGCACGAAGGTGTTGACCTCGTTGCAGCGATTGATGGTGTCGACCACGTGGCGCCCGTAGGCGCGCAGCATGCAGCCCTGGTCGGTCATTCGCACATGCGTGATGGTCTCGCGCAGGCGGTTCATCCAGCGGCTGGCGTGGCGCCGGAACCAGGTGTCCTGGCGCTGGCGCCGGATGCTGCCGACGTAATCGTGGCCTTCGCGCATCTTGGCCACCAGGCGGGCGATTTCCTCGGGAGGGTTCTGCAGGTCGGCGTCGAGCGTGACGGTGATCTCGCCGCGGCAATGCTCGAAGCCGGCGAGGATCGCCATGTGCTGGCCGTAGTTGCCGTTGAACAGGATCACCCGCGTCACGTCCGGGCGCGCGCGCTGCTGCTCGGCCAGCAGCGCCGCCGAGCGGTCGCGGCTGCCGTCGTTGATGAAAATGACCTCGTAGGTCTCGCCGAGGGCGTCGAGCGCCGGATACAGGCGTGCGAACAGCGCCGCCAGGCCGTCCTGCTCGTTGTACACGGGAACGACCACCGACAGCGCGATCGAGGAGGGTGTCAAGGACTGATTCATACCCCGGATTCTCGCAGCACGGCCGACAGTGCCTGCGCGACCCGCGCGACATCGCCGTCGCGCATGCCGGGGAACAGCGGCAAGGTGAGGATGCCCGCGCCCACGCGCTCGGCGTGCGGGAAGTCGCCCGAAGCGAAGCCCAGCTTGCGGTACAGGCTGAACAGGTGGATCGGCGGGTAGTGCACTCCGCTGCCGATGCCGCGCGCCTTCAGCGCCTGCATGACCTCGGCGCGCACCACCCGCTTCGGCAGCACGACCTGGAACATGTGCCAGTTCGAGTCGTGTTCGTCGCGCACCGGCAGCTCGACGCCGCGCGTGCCCAGCTCGACGGCGTCGAACTGCTCGAAATAGGCATGTGCCAGTTCGCGCCGGCGCGCGTTGAATTCGTCGACGCGCTGCAGCTGGCCCCAGCCCACGCGGGCGGCCACGTCGGTCAGGTTGGCCTTGCCGCCGACCAGGTCCACGTCCATGCCGTCGACGCCGAAGCGCCGCACGCCCTGCAGGCGGTAGCGCTCGGCCAGCCCGGGGTCGGCATCGGCCGGCAGCACGAGGCAGCCGCCTTCGATGCTGGTGGCGTTCTTGTTGGGATGGAAGCTGAACGACGCGTAGTCGCCGAAGCTGCCCACGCGCCGGCCGCGCCAGCTGCTGCCGATGGCTTGTGCCGCGTCCTCGAGCACGCGCAGTCCGCGCCGGGACGCGATGTCGTACAGCGCGTCGAGATCGCAGGGCAGTCCGGCCAGGTGCACCGGCAGCAGCACCCGCGTGCGTTCCCCCACGGCGGCCTCGACCTGCGTGGCGTCCAGGTTGCGCGTGACGGGGTCGATGTCGACGAACACCGGGCGCGCTCCCACCGCGAGCACCACGTTGGCGGTCGCCACCCACGACAGCGGCGTGGTGATGACCTCGTCCCCGGGGCCCACGCCCATCATGCGCAACGCGATCTCCATGGTCACGGTGCCGGAGTTGAAGGCGCGCACGGTGCGCCCGCCGAAATACTCCGACAACGCCTGCTCGAAGCGCGTGTTCCACGGGCCGGTGGTGATCCAGCCCGAACGCAGCACCTCGACCACGCCGGCGATGGTCTCGTCGTCGAGGGTCGGACGCGTGAAGGGAAGGAATTCGGCGCTCGCGTCGCCGGGCAGGGGGGAGGCGGACATGGGAAGCAGCTCAGGAGCGCGCCAGCAGCACGACGCCGGCAATGATGATGGCGATGCCCAGCAGCTTGTGAGGCGTGAGGGTCTCGCCGAACAGCCACCAGGCGGCGAAGGCCGTGACCACGTAGCCCAGCGAGAGCATCGGATAGGCAAGCGACACCTGCACGCGGGTCAGCGCCAGGATCCATACCACCACCGAGATCGCATAGCAGGCCAGCCCGGCGAGGATCTGCCACTGCGTGGCGAAATGCAGCCCGGCGCGCAGGATGTGCCCGGCGGTGAACGAGAACTGCCCGGCGGTTTCCGCGCCGGCCTTGATCAGCAGCTGCGCGGTGGCGTTGAGCAGCACGCCGGCGAGCACGAGCGCGAAGGCCACGGGTGTCATGGTTGTCTGTCCTGGGGGGATGCGGCTTCGAGGCCTGGATTCCACGCCGCCGGGAGGTGTTCGCGGGCCTGGCTCGCGGCCGCGCCGTAGTCCTGGTCGGGGCGGGCCACGACCACGTAGCGCGGCGTGCTGTCGATGACCAGCAGCGGCAGGTGCAGCGCACGCAGCGCCCCGAGCTCGCCGGCCGGCATGAAGGCCAGCGGCCGGCGGTCGGCGCGCCAGCGCGCGGCGAAATCGTGCAGCGTGGGCACCCACAGCCCGGGTTGCTGGCGTATGCCGAAATCGAGTTCGCCGCGGTAGCCCACCACAGTGACCTTGCGTCGCAGGTAGAAGGGAAGCGTCTGGTCGTAGGTGCCGACCGCATAGAAAGGCTGCCCGGCGCGCAGCCACGGACGGATGGCCCGCACCACGTCGCGGGTCGACGCGGTGCGCCCGAGGATCTGGAAGGCCTGCGTGGCCACCGTCAGGCCCAGCACCATGCAGCCGGCCAGGCTCAGCACCGCCAGGCTGCGGCGCCCGCGGCGCTCGAAGCGCCACGCCGCCAGCGAGCCGAGCAGGCTCAAGGCCGCCGTGAGCTCCAGCCACCACCCATAGCGCTGGTACAGCGCGCCCGGGGTCACGGAATTGCCGGCGCGCCACAGTTGCGTGAAACCGATGGCCGCGGCAACGCTCAGCAGGGCCCACAGCGCGAACTGCCAGCCCAGCGCGCGTCGGCGCGCATGGGCCAGGTACTCGCCCACCAGCAAGGCCAGCGCCGGAAACATCGGCAGCACGTACGACGGCAGCTTGGAGTGCGAGGCGCTGAAGAACACGAAAATGAACACCGCCCACACCAGCAGCACGCGGCGCGTGCGCAGCGAGCCGGGGGCTTCGCGCTGCGGAGCCATCAGCGCCTGCCCGACGCTGCGCGCCAGCGCCGGGAACAGCGCGCCCAGCCACGGCATGATCCCCAGCAGCAGGATGGGGATGAAGTAGTACCAGGGGCCGGGGCGCGACAGGTCGGGCGTGGCGAAACGATCGAACTGCTGGTAGATGAAGTAGAAATCGAAGAATTCGGGGTTGCGCTGCTGCACCAGCACATGCCAGGGCAGCGCGATGGCCAGCAGCACCAGCAGGCCCGGCAGGATGTGCAGGCGTCGCCACAGCCCCCAGTCGCGGCTCCACAGCGTGTAGAGCACCAGGGTCATCCCCGGGAAGGCCAGCCCGATCAGGCCCTTGGACAGCAACGACAGGCCCATGAAGCCCCAGCAGGCCAGCATCCATCCACGTTGCGCGCGCGCGGTGGCGCTGTCGCGCTGGGCCAGCAGGAAGCTCAGCAGGCTGCCGCCCAGGCAGGCCGACACGCCCATGTCGAGGGTGTTGATGTGGCCCATGGCCAGCCAGTACACGCAACTGGCCAGCACCGCGCCCGCGTACAGCCCGACGCGCCGCCCCCACAGCCGGCAGCCGGCGAAGGCGGTGAAGGCGATGCCGAACAGCCCGGTGAGCCCGGTCCACAGCCGGGCCTGCCACTGGCCGACGCCGAACACTTCGTAACTGGCCGCGGTGGCCCAGTATTGCAGCGGAGGCTTCTCGAAGTACTTGAATCCGTCCAGGCGCGGCGTCACCCAGTCGCCGCTGGCCACCATCTCGCGCGGGATCTCGGCGTAGCGGCCTTCGTCGGTGGGCACGAGGTCGCGCAGGCCCAGCACGCCCAGCCACAGCACGGCGAGCAGGGCGCCCAGCACCAGCAGCGCGCGGCGCGACGGAAGCGGGTCGTGAAGCTCAGGCTGGGCAGGGGCCGATCCGGGGGGCGGCGGGAATTCTTCGTCGGGAGTCGGGGTCACGGCAGGGGACGCGGCTGAGGCGGGGCCGCAGCGCAAGGCTCGGGCAGGACTCGGCCGTGCAGCGCGTGCCTCGGCGCACAACTGCGGCCGGCACACGCGTGCGCCCACTGCCGGTGCGGCGACGGGCTACGTGGCGATTCCCGCTGAGCATTGTAGCCGCCGGCCGCCGATCCTCAGGGCGCCGCCGCCATGCCGCGTCTGGCTCGCTCGTCCTCAGTGTCTGGGCTGCTCGCAGGCGAGTTGTCCGTCAACGTCCAGACGCAGCTGCGCCGAAGGGCATTGACCGAACCAGAACGTGCTGGTCAGCCACTCCTGCTTGCGCCGGGTAGCCGGGTTGAAGTGACACTGCGCCTGCGCGGTCTTCTTGTTGAGGTCATACGAATGCAGGCTGCAATACTGCAGGAACTGCCCGTAGGGGCGGCCGTCGCTCGGCGCCAGGTACTCGGTGAACTCCAGCAGCCCGTCGCGGTTGACGATGTCGGAATCCGGGGCTCCCAGGCTCAGGTCAAGCTCGGTAGGCCCCGTTGAGGCGCCGTTCGCCCTGCCGCATTCAGCGCTCAGGATGTGTCTGCCGGCCTTGTCCTGTGCCACGACCATGTTCGTGCAGCTCCTTTGCGCGCTGTTGACGTTCTCGATGGTCAGCACCAGCAACGCATCCCGGGTGCCCGGCAGATTGGTGATGTGCGGGTCGCTGTTGGCGACCCGCACCAGCGAGTACTGGATTCCGTTCCGGATCACGGTATTCAACACATCGCTCTTGTACTCGTTGTCGGGGGCGTTCGCCTCGAGCGCTGCATAGGCATAGGTGCTGTTGAACAGCGGGAAATTGAGGCCGGACACGGAAAGAGCGTTGTCCGTGATCAGCGCCAGCGCAACCCCGGCCATCGGTACCACGGCGAATGGCGGGGCAGCCACCCCGGCCGCCGACACGCCGAGCAACCCGATCCACCCTACCAACATGGATGAGATCAACGGGAGTGCGATGAAGGACGATGCCCAGGAATCCGACGCGGTGGAGCCGTAATGCACCTTCAGTTCGATTGGCACATCCTGGCCCGCCCTGTTGCGGGCGACGATCTTGTACCTAGCCCTGGCATGGTTGTCGACCCGGAACACTCCCCCCGACAGGGTGCGCCCGATCTGCCTGAGCCCGTATTCAAAATGAAAGGAATTTTCCTGCGGAAAATTCGCGAAAGCCATTCCAATCGCCGCAAGTTTGGGGTTGGAGTGCGCGTAGGCACTTCCCGGGTCGGCTTGTGCGGGCGCATAACCTGCCGGGATCGTGCCCGGCATGGTGGCCTTCCTGAATCCCTTCGCGTCGTATGCGTCCGTGAAATCGGGCTCGATGCGGACCGCGAAACGCGTCCGGTTGACGATCGCGATGTACAGGTTTTCACCGCCCACCGCGTTGGTGTCGTTCATCAGCTTTCCGCCGATGACTCCGAAATACGGATCCTGCGCCCACGCAAGATGGGTGACGCAAGCCATGCACAGCAGGGCCAGGGTTTTTTTCAGGGGGGTGGTCATGGGAGTCTCTCCAGCGTCACGGCATACGGCGGCCACGTCGTGGCCTGGCATCAGCACCGCTCGGATCCTGCTGGCGGTGTCCGGACTCCCTGAATGAGATCAATCGTATCGGCGGTGACGCGAAAAGAATCCAACCATCGAGTGAGCCCCGCGCCAGCCGCCCGTTAGCAGGCGGCTGGCGCGGGACCGGTGGCCTCCGGCGTCGGGGCCGCCGGCGCCGGACTCACTGCGGCAGGCTCAAGGCCTGCGACGCCGTGATGTAGGGCAGCTCCAGCGCCTGGGCCACCGCGGCATAGGTGACCTGCCCCCGGTGCACGTTCAAGCCGGCCAGCAGGTGCGGGTCCTCGGCGCAGGCGCGGCGCCAGCCCTTGTCCGCCAGGGTCAGCACGAAGGGCAGCGTGGCGTTGTTGAGCGCGTAGGTCGACGAGCGGGCCACCGCCCCGGGCATGTTGGCCACGCAGTAATGCACCACCCCGGATTCGATGTAGGTGGGTTCGTCGTGGGTCGTGGGGCGCGAGGTCTCGAAACACCCTCCCTGGTCGATGGCCACGTCGACCACCACCGCGCCGGGGCGCATGCGCGGCAGCATGTCGTGGTGGATCAGCTTCGGCGCGGCGGCTCCCGGCACCAGCACCGCGCCGATCACCAGGTCCGCCTGCACCACCGTCGTCTCGAGGCTGTGCAGCGTCGCGTACAGCGTGCTCACGCGCCCCTGGAACAGCTCATCGAGTTCGCGAAGGCGCTGCAGCGACTTGTCCAGCACGGTCACGCGCGCGCCCAGGCCCACGGCCATGCGCGCGGCGTGCATGCCCACGGTGCCGCCGCCGATGACCAGCACGTCGCCCGGCGCCACGCCGGGCACGCCGCCCAGCAGGACCCCGCGCCCGCCGCTGGCCTTTTGCAGCGCCACCGCGCCGACCTGGATGGCCATGCGCCCGGCCACCTCGCTCATCGGCGCCAGCAGCGGCAGATGTCCATGCGAGTCGGTGACCGTCTCGTAGGCGATCGCGGTGCAGCCGCTTTGCATCAGCAACTCGGTCTGCCGCGGGTCCGGGGCCAGGTGCAGGTAGGTGAACAGCACCTGCCCGGGCCGCAGCAGGCGGCATTCGCCGGGCTGCGGTTCCTTGACCTTGACCACCATGTCGGCCTGCGCGAACACCGCCTGCGCATCGGCGGCGATGCGCGCGCCGGCAGCCTCGTACGCGGTGTCGTCGGCGCCGATTCCGATTCCGGCCGAGCTTTGCACCAGGACTTCGTGGCCGTGGTGCACCAGCTCGCGCACGGCCTCGGGCGTGAGGCCCACGCGGTATTCGTGGACCTTGATCTCCTTGGGTACTCCTATCAGCATGATGCGTACTCCTTGGCAGCCTTGGGTGTCAGAACAAAATCATGTGACAGATTGTCAAGGCTTTGACGTCGCATGGGATTGCAAAATCACGTTCAGGAACCGTCCGTTTGTGCAATTGATCAACGTTTTGTTCCCTGAGTTCGGCGCAGAATTGTCGGCATGCGAACGGAGGCAATGGAATGAGCGAACTCGACCGTTTTGACCGCAGCATTCTGTCCCTGCTTCAGGGCAATGCGCGCATGGCCAACACCGAACTGGCCGAACGCGTGGGGCTTTCCCCGTCGGCATGCCTGCGCCGGGTGCAGCGCCTGGAGAAGGTGGGCATCATCGCCGGGTATGTGGCATTGCTCGATCCCCAGGCGGTAGGCCGCGCGAGCACGGTGTTCATCGAGGTCACGCTGCAGTCGCAGAGCGAGGAGGCGCTGGCGGCTTTCGAGCAGGCCGCCGCGGCCTGTCCCGACATCCTCGAATGCCAGCTCATGGCGGGGGATTTCGACTACCTGCTGCGCATCGCGGTACCCAGCCCGCAGGAATATGAGCGCGTGCACAAGCGCGAGCTTTCACGCCTGCCGCATGTGCTGCGGATCAAGAGCCTGTTCGCGTTGCGCACCGTGATCAAGCGCACCGACTATCCGCTTTGAATCAGGCAGGGTCCGGCAGCGGCCGGACCAGTTGCGGCGAGTCGTTGCGCACCTGGCCCACGGCTCGCGTCACCGGCCACGCGCGCAGCGTGCCGTCCGGGGGGGCGACGAACAGATCCGTCAGGCGTTGCCGCGGGGCGGCCTCGTCCAGCCACGTGGCCAGCGACTCCGGCCCGTCGAGCATCACCGGCATGCGCTCGTGCAGCGGCCGCATCCAGGCGCAGGCCTGCATGGTCAGGATGGTGAAGCTGTCCAGGATCTCGCCGTCCGGGCTGCTCCAGTGCTCCCACAGCCCGGCCAGCGCCAGCAGGCCGGCGTCGGCGCGGCTGATGAACCAGGGCTGGCGCGTTCCGTCGGGAAGCAGTTTCCATTCATAGAACCCGTCGGCCGGGATCACGCAGCGCCGATGGCGAAAGGCCGCGCGAAACGCCGGTTTGTCGGGCGCGGTCTCGCAGCGCGCGTTGAACAGGCGCGCGCCGATGTCGGGTCCGGTGGCCCACGAAGGCACCAGCCCCCAGTGCATCCGTTCCAGGAGCCGCCGCCCCCCGCCGACGCGCAGCACCGGCGCGAGTTGGCGCGGGCCGAGGTTGTAGCGCGCCGGCCACGCAAGGTCGCCCGCATCGGCGCCGAAACTGGCGGCGATGCGCTCCGGCGTGCTGTAGAGGGCGAAGCGACCACACATGATGCGTCAAGCATAAGCGGCGCCGAGAAGGCATGGGGCGCCGATAAGGTTCAGGGCGCCAGCAAGTCCCAGGGCGCCAGCAAGGCATAGACGCCAGCAAAAGACGGCGCGCGACGCGCGCCGGACATCCGGCGCATTCGCCTCCGGTGGCTTCATGGTACTGTATTTTCATACAGTTTTTAGGTAGGCTTCGCTTCCCACCCGATGCGAAGTCCGCTGATCGCCATGTCCTCCATGACCGCTGCCCGCCTGCCCCTGCCCGAGCCGCTGGCCACCCGCGTGTGGCGCGGCAGCGACCTCGGGCATGTCGACGTCCCCGTGCAGCGCAGCGGCTGGGCGCGGCTCGACGCCGAACTGCCCGGCGGCGGCTGGCCTTGCGGCAGCCTGACCGAGATCCTGGTTCCCCGCATGCCGTTGCTGGAGTGGCGCCTGCTCGGGCCGGCGCTGGGCCAGGCCCTGCGCGGCGGCGCGTCGCTGGTGCTCGTGGGGCCGCCCGCGGTGCCGTACCTGCCCGGCTTGCAATGCCAGGGCATCGCTGCCGAGCGGCTGGTGTGGGTGCGCAGCCGCGAGGTCACGCAAAGCCTGTGGGCCGCCGAGCAGGTGTTGCGCGCCGGCAGCGCGGCCGCGCTGCTGGTGTGGCTGCCCGCGTGTCGCGCCGAGGCCCTGCGGCGACTGCATGCGCACGCGCAAGGCGGGCGCGGCCTGCTGTTCGCCGTGCGCCCCGAGCAGTCGCGCAGCGAGTCCTCGGCCGCTCCGCTGCGCGTGCACGCGCAGCCCGGTTCGCCGTGGGAATTGCGAGTGCGCCTGCTCAAGCGCCGCGGCCCGGCACATGAGCACGAGTTGCGCCTGGCGTCCATCCCGGGCGGATTGCAGGCGGCCCTCCCCGTCGCGCCCGCGCAGGGCGCCACTGCGTTGCATTCTCCAGGAGAGCCTCGGCATGCTGTGGGTCGCACTGCTGGGTTGCACGTGGCCTGACGCAGCTTCGCCCGACGAAGCGCGGGCAGCCGCGCAGGTGGCACGGGCGCTGGCCGTATGGGGCTTGCAGTTCACACCGCGCGTAGCGCTGCTGGAACGAGCGGTGCTGCTCGAGCTCGAGCACAGCCTGCGCCTGTTCGGCGGGCTGGCCGCGCTGCGACGGCGCGTGCGTGCGCAGGCGGCCGAGCTCGGTGCCCGCGCGCAGGCCTGGGCCGCCACCGGGCAGGGGGCGCTGGCGCTGGCGCGCGCCGGGCGCACTTCGGGGCCGCCGCGCGAACTGGCGAGCTCGCTCGACGCCCTTCCGCTGCAATGCCTGGACGCGGTGGCCGAGCACGCGCAACTGCTGCAGCGCCTGGGCTGCCGCAGCCTGGGCGACGTGCGACGCCTGCCGCGTGCCGGGCTGGCCGGGCGTTGCGGCGCGCGCCTGCTGCTGCAGCTCGACCAGGCCTATGGCGATGCCGTCGAGCACCCGGCCTGGTTCGCGCTTCCCGAGCGTTTCGTGGCGCGCCTGGAACTTCCGGCACGCGTGGAGGACGCCGCGGCGCTGTTGTTCGGGGCCCGGCGCCTGCTGCTGCAGCTCGAGGGCTGGCTCGGCGCGCGCCAGGCCGGAGCCACCGCCTTGTCGCTGCGCTGGCGCGGCGACAGCCCGGCTGCGCGCCCCGATGGCGGGCAACTGGAATTGCGCAGCGCGTTGCCCCTGCGCAGCGCCGAGCAGCTCGCGCGCCTGCTCGGCGAGCATCTCGCGCATGTGCGCCTGGTCGCGCCGGCTCTCGAGCTGGAGCTCGAGTTGCTGCATATGCAGCAACTGGCGCCAGGCAGCGCCAGCCTGCTCGCCGGGGCCTTGCCGGCGCAAGCCGGGGATGACGCGCAGGCGCAGCGCGAATGGATGCTGGCGCTGCAGCGCGTGGCCGCCCGCCTGGGGGCGCAGCAGGTGCTGCAGGGCAGCGTGCTTGCCGAGCACCGGCCCGAAGGGGCGCAGGCCTGGCGAGCCTTCGACGAGCCGGCGGCGGGCGGCGTGCCGGTGCCGCCGGGGGGAATGGGCGCGCGCCCGGCCTTCCTGCTGGACCAGCCGCAGCCGCTGGCCTGCCGCGACGGGCGCCCGCTGTGGCATGGCGAGCTGCAACTGCTGCTGGGGCCCCAGCGCATCGAGGCGGGCTGGTGGCAGAGCGACGGTGCCGGCGGCACGCACCACGTGGCACGCGATTACTGGGTGGCCGCGCATGCGCACGGCGGCCTGCTGTGGGTGTTTCGCAGCCGCGCCCGCGGACAGCGTCCCGCGTGGTTCCTGCATGGCGTGTTCGCCTGACGGCGCATGTCCTTTTCGTCCGGCCTCTGCGCGCGCTCCACGATGCCCCTGTTCTCCACGATGCCCGGTCCCGCCGACCCGGGCGCCGCGACCGCGCATGCGGCGTTGCGCTGCATGTCGAATTTCAGCTTCCTGCGAGGCGCCAGCCACCCGGAGGAACTGGTGCGCCGAGCCGGCGAGCTGGGCTACCAGGCGCTTGCGCTGTGCGACGAATGTTCGCTGGCCGGCGTGGTGCGGGCGCATGTGGCGGCGCGCGAGGTCGGCCTGCACCTGGTGGTGGGAAGCCAGTTCCGTCTGCAGCTCGATGCCGCGCACGACGCGGTGCTGGTGCTGCTGGCACGGCACCGGGCCGACTACTCCGCGCTGTGCCGTTTCATCACCGCGTTGCGCCGCGCATCTCCCAAGGGCAGCTACCGGCTGGATCTGCAAGGACTGCGGCTGCTCGACGCCGGAGCCTGCCTGGGAGTGCTGTGCCTGCCGCGCCGGGCCGGCGACGAGCAGCTGCGGGCCTGGACCGACCTGCTGCGCAGGCATCTTGGCGACAGGCTCTGGCTGGGCGTCGAGCTGCATCGCGAGCTCGACGACGCACGCTGGCTGCAGCGCCTGCGCGAGCTGTCGCGCGATGGCGGCGCGGGTCTGGTCGCCTGTCCGGACGTGCAGATGCACGTGGCTTCGCGCCAGCCGCTGCACGACACGCTGTGCGCGATTCGCCTGCGGCGTCCGCTGGCGCAATGCGGCCTGCAGCTGCAGCCCAATGCCGAGCGCTGCCTGCAGGACCTGCCGCGCTTGCTGCGGCGCTACGAGCCCGGGCTGCTCGACGCGGCGGCGCGCCTGGCGCGAGAGTGCACGTTCTCGCTCGACGAACTGCGCTACAACTATCCGCGCGAGGTGGTGCCGGCGGGCATGGACGCCGACGCCTACCTGCGCCGGCGGGTGTACGAGGGCGCGCAGCGGCGCTGGAGCGGCGGCCCCGACGCGGCGATGCGCCAGCTCATCGAGCATGAGCTGGCGCTGATCGCCGAGCTCGGCTATGCGCATTACTTCCTGACCGTCGACGACATCGTCGGCTTCGCGCGCTCGCGCGGCATCCTGTGCCAGGGGCGCGGCTCGGCGGCCAACAGCGTGGTGTGCTGGTGCCTGGGGGTGACCGAGGTCGACCCCGCGCGCATGCAGGTGCTGTTCGAGCGATTCATCAGCCGCGAGCGCAACGAGCCGCCGGATATCGACATCGACTTCGAGCACGAGCGTCGCGAGGAGGTGATCCAGTACCTGTACTCCAAGTACGGACGCGAGCGCGCCGCGCTGACCGCCAGCGTGATCAGCTACCGCCCGCGCAGCGCGATCCGCGATGTCGGCAAGGCGCTGGGTCACTGTCCTGAAGTGGTCGAACGCCTGGCGCGCAACGTGCACTGGTGGGATGGCCGCGGCGTCGCCGCCGAGCGCCTGCGCGAAGCCGGCCTCGACCCACGGGAGCTTTCGGTGCGACAGTGGATGGCCCTGGTACGCCAGCTGCTGGGGTTCCCGCGACACCTGTCGCAGCACACCGGCGGCTTCGTGCTCACCGGAGACGCGCTGCACGACCTGGTGCCGATCGAGAACGCGGCGATGCCCGGGCGCACCGTGATCGAATGGGACAAGGACGATCTCGACGCGATGGGCATGCTCAAGGTCGACGTGCTGGCGCTGGGCATGCTGACGGCGATCCGCAAGTCGCTGGAACTGATCGGGCGCACGCGCGCCGTGCCGTTCGCGATGCAGGACATCCCGGCCGAGGACTCCGCCACCTACGACATGCTGTGCGCGGCCGATTCGGTCGGGGTGTTCCAGGTCGAGTCGCGCGCGCAGCAGAACATGCTGCCGCGCCTTCGCCCGCGTTGTTTCTACGACCTGGTGGTGGAGGTGGCCATCGTGCGCCCGGGGCCCATCCAGGGTGGCATGGTGCACCCGTACCTGCGCCGGCGCCAGGGCCTGGAGCCGGTGCACTATCCCGGCCCGGCGCTGCGCCAGGCTCTGGAGCGCACGCTGGGCGTGCCGGTGTTCCAGGAGCAGGTGATGCAGATCAGCATGCTGGCCGCCGGGTTCAGCCCCGGCCAGGCCGACGGTCTGCGGCGCGCGATGGCCGCGTGGCGCCGCAAGGGCTCGCTGCAGGTGTGGCGCGAGCGTCTGGTCGGCGGCATGGTCGAGCGCGGCTACGACCCCGCCTTCGCCGAACAGATCTTTTCCCAGGTACAGGGCTTTTCCGAATACGGCTTTCCCGAAAGCCATGCCGCGTCCTTCGCCCTGCTGGTCTATGCCAGCGCGTGGATCAAGTGCCACCATCCGGCCGAGTTCCTGGCCGCCATGCTCAACAGCCAGCCGCTGGGTTTCTACACACCGTCGCAACTGGTGCAGGATGCGCGGCGCCATGGTGTGCGGGTGCTGCCCGTGGACGTGCAATGCAGCGACTGGGATTGCACGCTGCAGGCAGGCGCGGTGCGCCTGGGGCTGCGCCTTGTGCGCGGCTTGCGGCGCGACAGCGCGCTGCGCATCGCTCGCGAGCGCGAGGCGGGCGCCTATGTCGACATCGCCGACCTGGTGCGCCGCGCCGGGCTGGCCGGGGCCGACATGCGCCTGCTGGCCGGCGCCGACGCGCTGCGCTCGCTGGCCGGGCACCGGCGCCGGCAGGTCTGGCAGGCCGCCGCGGTGCATGCGTTGCCGCCGTTGCTGCGCCAGGCCGTGGCGAGCGAGCCGGAGCTCGACCTGCAGGCTCCGCCCGAAGGCGAGGACGTGGTGTTCGATCACGCCGCGACGGGCCTGAGCCTGCGCCGGCATCCGCTGGAGCTGCTGCGCCCGCGCCTGCATGCGCGCTGGCTGTCGGCGGCGCAACTGGGCGCCCTGCCCGACGGCGCGCTTGCCCGTGCCTGCGGCCTGGTCACGCTGCGCCAGCAGCCGGAGACGGCGCGCGGCACGACCTTCGTGTCGCTGGAGGACGAGACCGGGGTGGTGCAGGTGATCTGCTGGAAAAGCCTGCGCGAGCGCCAGCGCCAGGTGCTGGTGCACGCGCGCCTGCTGGCGGTGGCCGGGCGCTGGCAGAGCGACGGTCGCGTGGGCAGCCTGCTGGCCGAGCGGCTGTTCGATCTCACGCCGCTGCTCGGGCGCCTGCGCACCGAGGTACGCAGTTTTCGTTGAGGGCCCCTGCGCCGGCCCGCGTCTGTTCGGGGCCCGGATAACCGCGCCGGGCTGCCCACGCTGTTCACCTTCGAGGGCGGCTACGCGGTGGCCGAGGTCGGAGTCAACGCGGTGCACGTGCTGCAGGGGTTCGAACAGGCGGCCTGAGCCCCCGCGATCCCCGGGGGCGGGGGCTGTCGCGCGGGCGTTGGCGGCCCAAGGCACAATAGGCCGCATCCGGCGCCTTGCCAGCCCTTGTCGCACCGACCATGAGTCCCGTCACCTCCTCGCTGCTCGCGTTTTGCGCAGCGGCCCTGCTGCTCACCCTCACGCCTGGGGTGGATACGGCCTGGGTGTTGCGCAGCTGCGCATCGGGGCGGCGCCACGGCGCCGCCGCGGCGCTGGGCATCGCGATGGGCTGCCTGGCCTGGGGAGCGCTGGCCGCGGCCGGCCTGGGCGCGCTGCTGGCGGCTTCGGCCGCCGCCTATGACGCATTGCGCTGGCTCGGCGCCGCCTACCTGGTATGGCTGG
The DNA here is from genome assembly GCA_021841865.1 of Pseudomonadota bacterium. Classification (GTDB taxonomy): domain Bacteria; phylum Pseudomonadota; class Gammaproteobacteria; order Burkholderiales; family Burkholderiaceae_C; genus Thiomonas_A. The sequence continues at coordinate 33,921 of JAKCDM010000010.1, read as the reverse complement.
GACTGCGTCTGCTGCTGCGCCCCCGCCAGGCCTGGGAGCCGGCGCCTGACGCTCGCGGCCAGGGCCTGCGGGGCACCTGGCTGCGCGGGCTGCTGACCAATCTGCTCAACCCCAAGGTCGGGGTGTTCTACGTCAGTTTCCTGCCGCAGTTCGTGCCGCACGGGGTGTGGGTTCCGGGTTTCCTGTTCCTGCTGGCCTGTGTGCACGTCGTGCTGTCGCTGGCCTGGTTCGCCGTGCTGGTGGCGGCCACCGCGTCGATCGGGCGCTGGCTGCGGCGCGGGCGCGTGATGCGCGCGCTGGACCGCGGCACCGGCCTGGTGTTGCTCGGCTTCGGTGCGCGTCTGGCCTGGCAGCACCAGCCCTGAGAAGGTGTGAACGAATTGGGCGCGCAGTCGATTCCTTTCATCGGAGATCCCCGCATGAGCTTGCGTTTCGAGGGTAGCGACGCGTATGTCACCACGCCGGAGCTGCAGATCGCCGTCAACGCGGCGATCACGCTGCAGCGTCCGTTGCTGATCAAGGGCGAGCCGGGAACCGGCAAGACCATGCTGGCCGAGGAGGTCGCGGCGGCACTCGAGCTGCCGCTGCTGCAATGGCACGTCAAGTCGACCACCAAGGCGCAGCAGGGCCTGTACGAGTACGACGCGGTGTCGCGCCTGCGCGACTCGCAGCTCGGCGATGCGAAGGTGCATGACATTCGCAACTACATCGTCAAGGGCGTGCTGTGGCAGGCCTTCGAGAGGGACACCCCCTGCGTGATCCTGATCGACGAGATCGACAAGGCCGACATCGAGTTCCCCAACGACCTGCTGCGCGAACTCGACCGCATGGAGTTCCATTGCTACGAGACCCGCGAGACGATTCGCGCGCGCCGGCGCCCGCTGGTGTTCATCACCTCCAACAATGAAAAGGAACTGCCCGACGCGTTCCTGCGGCGCTGCTTTTTCCACTACATCCAGTTTCCCGATCGCGAGACCATGGGGCGCATCGTGGACGTGCATTTCCCGGGCCTGCGCAAGGAACTGCTGAGCGAGGCGCTGGAGGTGTTCTTCGGGCTGCGCGACGTGCCCGGGCTGAAGAAGAAGCCGTCCACGTCGGAGCTGATCGACTGGCTCAAGCTGCTGGTGGCCGAGGACATCGGGCCGGACGCGCTACGCAGCAGCGACCACAAGGTGGTGGTGCCGCCGCTGCACGGCGCGCTGCTCAAGAACGAGCAGGACGTGCACCTGTTCGAGCGCCTGGTGTTCATGGCGCGCCACAATCGCTGAGCCCATGTCGAGCCGCCCGCACGCGCAGCGCATCGGCCGCCGGGCCGTGGCATGGGCCTGGAGGCAGGCGCGATGCTGATCGATTTCTTCCTGCACCTGCGCGACTGCGGGCTGTCGGTGTCGACCCGCGAGTACCTGAATCTGCTGGAGGCCCTGCGCGCGCGGGTGATCGGGCATTCCATCGACGAATTCCACGCCCTGTCGCGGGCCGCGCTGGTCAAGGACGAGTCGCTGTACGACAAGTTCGACGTGGCCTTCGGCCAGTACTTCCGCGGCGTGCAGAACCTGCCGGGCCTGCAGGCCGACATTCCCGAGGAATGGCTGCGCGCGTCGATGCGCAAGCACCTTTCCGCCGAGGATCGCGCTCGTCTGGAAAGGCTCGGCTGGGATCGCCTGATGGAGGAGTTCCGCAAGCGCCTGGACGAGCAGAAGGGGCGTCATGCGGGAGGCAGCAAGTGGATCGGGACGGGCGGAAGCAGCCCGTTCGGGCATTCGGGATATCACCCCGAGGGCATTCGTGTCGGCGGGCCTTCGGCCGGCAATCGCAGCGCGGTCAAGGTGTGGGAGCAGCGCGAATACGCCAACCTGGACGACCAGGTCGAACTGGGCACGCGCAACATCAAGGTCGCGTTGCGCCGGCTGCGACGCTTCGCACGCGAGGGTGCGCCCGACGAGCTCGACCTGGACGACACCATCGCCGGCACCGCGCGCAACGCCGGCTGGCTGGACCTGCGCATGCGCGCGCAGCGCCACAATCGGGTCAAGGTGCTGCTGTTCCTCGATGTCGGCGGATCGATGGACGATCACATCCGCGTGTGCGAGGAGTTGTTCTCGGCCGCGCGCAGCGAATTCAAGCACCTGGAGTCGTTCTATTTCCACAATTGCCTGTACGACTTCGTGTGGCGCGACAATCGCCGGCGCCATGACCAGCGCGTGGCGATGAGCGATCTGATGCACAAGTACGGCGACGACTACAAGGTCGTCGTCGTGGGGGATGCGACGATGAGCCCCTACGAGATCATGCAGCCCGGAGGCGCGCTGGAATTCATGAACGCCGAGCCCGGCGCGGCCTGGCTGCAGCGCCTGCTGCAGACCTGGCGCCATGCCGTGTGGCTCAATCCGACGCCGCCCAACCTGTGGCCCTACCACCATTCCATCCAGCTCATCCGGGACATCTTCGCCGAGCGCATGTACCCGATGACCCTCGACGGCCTTTCCCGCGCGATGCGCCAGCTCAACAAATGAATTCCGCCTCGGGCACCGCGCTGGTGCACCCGCGCCAGGCGCTGTTCGGCGTGGCCGAGCCGGCGCTCGCGCTGGCCGCCTGCGAGCATTACGCCGGCAGCCAGCGCCTGCTCGACAAGGCGCTGGCGCTGCAGCGCGACATGGGCCCGGTGTTCGACATCACGGCCGATTGCGAGGACGGCGCGGCGGCCGGGCAGGAGGCGGAGCAGGCGCGCATGGTGGCGCGGCTGCTGCAGTCGCCGGACAACCGCTTCGACCGCCTGGGCGTGCGCATCCACGACCCGTCGCACCCGAGCTGGCGCGACGACGTGCGACGCATCGTCGGCGAGGCCGCGCAGCGCCTGGCCTACGTGACCATCCCCAAGGCCCACAGCGAGCATGAGGTGCGCGAGGTCGCCGAGACCGTGCAGGACACGGCTCGCGCGGCCGGCCGCGCGTCGGCGCTTGCGGTGCACGTGCTGATCGAGACCCACGGCGCGCTGCGCCGGGTGTGGGAGATCGCAGCGCTGCCCTATGTCGAGACGCTGGATTTCGGCATCATGGACTGGGTCAGCGCGCATCGCGGCGCCATCGGCGCGCAGGCCATGCACAGCCCGGGGCAGTTCGAGCATCACCTGGTGGTGCGCGCCAAGGCCGAATGCGTGGCCGCGGCGGTCGCGCACGGGCGCATGGCCGCGCACAACGTGTGCACCGAACTGCGCGACCCCGAGGTCGTGCGATCGGACGCTCTGCGCGCGCGGCACGAGTTCGGTTTCCAGCGCATGTGGAGCATCCACCCGATGCAGATCGCGCCGATCGTCGAGGCCATGCGCCCGGATTTCGACGAGGTCGAGCTGGCGGCCGAGGTGCTGCTGGCCGCGCAGGCCGTGCAGTGGGGCCCGATCCAGCACGCGGGGCGCCTGCACGATCGGGCTTCGTACCGCTATTACTGGTCGCTGCTGGAGCGTGCGCGTGCCACCGGCCAGGCCCTTCCGCAGGCCGCGCTGCAGGGGTTTTTCCGCACTCCGTGAAAGCCCGGGCGGGCGCGAATCCGGGCGGGGGCGCCTCAGTCCCAGCGCGCCGCCACGCGTGAGGCCAGGTCGATGGCTTCGTGGCCTTCGCCGGCCGCATCGGAGCATGCCGGCTCGTCGGCGTGGCCGGGCTGCACTTCCTGCATCAGCGCACGCAGCTCCGGCTCGAGAAAGCGACTGGGCAGCGCGTGCAGGTGCCGCGAGCCGTACGCCGCCTGTTGCGTGACATGGAAGCGCTGCGGCACGATCACTTCCAGGTGCTCGCGGGCGCGGGTCATCGCCACGTAGAGCAGGCGGCGCTCCTCGTCGAGCTGGCGGGCATCGTCGCAGGCCAGGTCCGACGGGACGCAGCCGTCGACCGCGTTGAGCAGGTACACCGCCTTCCATTCCTGGCCCTTGGCCGAGTGCATGGTGGACAGGATCAGGTAATCGTCGTCACGCGCGGCCGGGCCCGCCAGATCGCTGCCGAGTTCCGGTGGCTCCAGGGTCAGCTCGGTGAGAAAGCGCTCGGCGCTGCCGTAGGAACGGGCGATGTGCGCCAGCTGGCGCAGGTCGGCGGCGCGTGCCGCGGCGTCGTCGTGCAGGCGCGGCAGCTCGGCCTCGAGCCAGGCGCAGGCCAGGTCCATCGGCGCCGGCCATGCTGGCTGGGCATGCAGGCGCAGCCACAATTGCAGCAGCTGCGCCCAGTTCGCGCGGGACGCCGCCGGTGGCGTGAATTCGCGCAGCGCCTGCACCGGATCGGCCGCCACCTGCAGGGCCTGCTGCAGGCGCCGGGCATGGGCCGGTCCGACGCCGGCCACGAGCTGCGCGACGCGAAACGCCGCCAGGCGGTGCCGTGGGTTGGCCGCCCAGCGCAACAGGCTGAGCAGGTCGCGCACATGCGCGGTGTCCAGGAAGCGCAGGCCTCCGAACTTGACGAAGGGAATGTGCCGGCGCGTGAGCTCGAGTTCCAGCGGCGCGCTGTGCTGGGCCGCCCGGAACAGCACGGCCTGGTGGCGCAAGGCCATGCCGCGCTCGCGCTGCTCGAGCACCTGGTCGGCCACCCACGCGGCCTGCGCTGCCTCGTCGACCACGCTGACCAGCCATGGTCGCTCGCCGCCGCCGCGGGTGGTCCACAGGCGCTTGGCGTAGGACTCGGCAGCCTGCGCCATCAACGCGTTGGCGGCGTCGAGGATCGGCTGGTTGCTGCGGTAGTTGCGCGTCAGCCCGAGCACCTTCGCCGGTGGCGTGTACTGGGCTGGGAAGTCCAGGATGTTGCGCACGTCGGCGGCGCGGAATCCGTAGATGGACTGCGCATCGTCGCCCACCGCGGTGACCCCGCTGCCGTGCGGGCGCAGCGCGCGCACGATGCCTGCCTGCAGACGGTTGGTGTCCTGGTATTCGTCGACCAGCACGTGGTCGAAGCGGCTGCCCACGCGCGCGGCCATGATCGGCTCGGCCATGAGCTGGGACCACCACAGCAGCAGGTCGTCGAAATCGAGCAGGTGCTGGCGCAGCTTTTCGGTGGTGTAGGACTGGAACAGCAGTCGCAGCTCGGCTTCGTGCACCGCGCACCACGGGAACTGCGCGCGCAGCACGTCGCGCAGCGCGTCGCCGCTGTTGACGCAGCGAGAGTGGATGGCCAGGCAGGTCGACTTGAGCGGAAAGCGCAGCTGGCGGTCTCCCAGGCCCAGCGCCTGGCGTTGCAGCCCCATCAGGTCCTCGGCGTCGCCGCGGTCGAGCACGCTGAAGTCGGCGGGCAGGCCGATGGAGCGCGCGTATTCGCGCAGCAGGCGCGCGCCTACTGAATGGAAGGTGCCCGCCCATGGCAGTGCCGGTCCCGGCTGGGTCGCCGGCAGGCGCAGCGCGCGGTGCAGTGCGGCAGCGACCCGGCGCTGCAGTTCCTGCGCCGCGCGGCGTGAAAAGCTCAGCAGCATGATGCGCTGGGGGTCTGCGCCATCGAGCACCAGGCGGGCCACGCGCGCGGCCAGCGTGGTGGTCTTGCCCGATCCGGCGCCGGCGATCAGCAGCAGCGCCGGCGCGTCCTGCCCGGCCGCGCCGTGGGCGACTGCCGCGCGCTGCTCTGCGTCGAGCTGGAACAGCTCGGCGCAGCAGTCCACGGAATCGGGGGAGGTCGGCATCGGGCGGAAGGGTCGAAGGCTGTTCAAGCATACAGCATTCGACGGACCTCAATGCCCGCTCATAAGATGTATAAAAAATCATTGTTTCAGTGCCGAATGTGGTAGGCTCAATGCCACTTCAAGCCACGTATCGGGAGAAGACCATGGACCCCGTCGTCGAAGCCGGGCAGCCCGGCGTTCAGGCACAGGCCGACCTTGCCGCGCTGCCTCTCGGAGAACTGGCGCGCAGCTATCCGCAGGCGCTGGGCCTGCTGCGCCGCCTGCGCCTGGATTACTGCTGTGGCGGGGCTCGCACGCTGCGCGAAGCCGCCGTCGAGCGCGGCCTGGACCCGCTGCAGGTGCAGCAGGAGATCGTCGGGCTGCTTCCGGTGGCCAGCGACGCGCCGCAGCAACCGGCGCAGCTGATCGTCCATATCCGCCAGCGCTTCCACGACACGCATCGCGCCGAGTTGCCCGAGCTGGCGCGCCTGGCGCACAAGGTCGAGCGCGTGCATCGGGATCATCCGCAGTTGCCCGCGGGCCTGGGCGAACTGCTGGAGCGCACGTTGCAGGAGTTGTCCGAGCACATGGACAAGGAGGAGCAGATCCTGTTCCCGATGATGCAGCGCGCCGCGCCGGGCATGGGCCTGGACGCGCCGATCGCACGCATGCGCGCCGAGCACGAGGATCACGGGCAACTGCTGGCTGAGTTGCGTCGGCTGAGCGGCGACGGCCATGCGCCTGCCGATGCCTGCAATTCCTGGCGCGCGCTGGTCGCGGGCGTGGACAAGTTCAGCGACGATCTGATCCAGCACATCCACCTCGAGAACAACCTGCTGTTTCCGGCGTTCGAGGCGGCACGCCGCGCCTGAGCTCGGCGCGGGGAGCTCAGGCGCCTTGCGCGAAGCCGCGCAGCGCCGGGTTGAGGCAGTCGGCCAGCGTGTCGCGATCGAGCTCGGCGTAGAAGGCGCGCTCGGCGCCGGCCAGGCGAGCGCGCAGCGTGCAGACCGGCGCGAGCCTGCAGTTTCCGCCAGTTTCGCGGAAACACTCGGCCAGCGCCTGCTCCTGCTCCATCCACGCCAGCACCTGGCCCAGGCGTATCGCGCCGGGATCGCGCGCCAGCGACACGCCGCCGCCGGCGCCGCGCGCGGTACGCACGTAGCCGCCCGCGGCCAGACGCTGGATCACCTTGATCAGGTGGTCGCGCGAGACCTGCAGCTGGCTGGCCAGCTCGGCGCTCGACCAGCTCGGCCGCTCGCTGGCTGCCAGCACCAGCAGGGTGCGCAGCCCGAAATCGGCGAAGGCGGTGAGTTTCATCGGCGCGGTGGAGTGCGGGGCGCAATGGCTATCATTGTATTGGCATTGCCGATGCCACTTTGTCGGCTTCGCCGTTCGGCGCCGGATTGCGGCGATGCCGCAGCGGTGCTTCCCAGCCGGAGACAGCCTTGCCCATGTCCTCGTCACCGTCCACGACGGCAACCGACGCCCAGGCGCTGCTGGCGCGAATGCGCCAGCGCACCCAGACCGCTCCGCGGCACCTGGTCGAGCCCGGCCCCGATGCCGCGCAGCGCCGGCAACTGCTCGATGCCGCGGCGAGCGCCCCCGACCATGGGCGAATCCTGCCGTGGCGCCTGGTCCTCGTCGAGCAGCCGGCGCGCGCTCGCCTGGCCGACGCCTTCGAGCAGGCCCTGCTGGAGCGCGCCGACACGGCGGACGCGTGCGAGCGCGAGCGCGCGCGGGAAAAGGCCGCGCACGCTCCCTTCCTGGCGCTCGCCGTGGTGCGCGACGGCGGTGACGGCCACGAGCACATTCCCCACGCCGAGCGCCTGGTCAGTCTCGGCTGCGCGCTGCAGAACCTGCTGCTGATGGCTCACGCGCAGGGCTTTGGCGCCGGGCTGGTCAGCGGACCGGCGATGCAAAGCCATGCGCTGCGCGAGTGCTTCGGGCTCGACGCCCGTGAACACGCGGTGTGCTTCGTCGCGGTGGGCACGGTGGCGCGTGCGCGCGAGCCGCGCGAGCGCCCCGATCCGGCGCGCCTGTGCACCTTGCTCGATCCGTTCCCGGCCGGCTGAGCCGCCGCCTCACGCCGCGGTCGGCGCGTGCAGGCCCTGCACGCGGTTGCGCCCGGCCTGCTTGGCCCGGTACATCGCCTGGTCGGCACGCGCCAGCACGGCGTCGATGTCCTCACGCTCGTCGTCGAACATGGCCACGCCGATGCTCACGCTCAGCTCCAGGCGCAGGCCCTGGCAGCGAATCGCGTGGTCGCACACGGCTCGTCGCAGGCGCTCGGCCATGGCCAGCGCCTGCTGCGAATTCGTGGCCGGCAGCAAGGCGGCGAATTCCTCGCCGCCGATGCGCGCCAGCACATCGCTGTCGCGCAGGGTCGAAGCCATGCGCCCGGCGAGTTGCTGCAGCACGAGGTCGCCGATGGCATGCCCGTGGCTGTCGTTGATGCGCTTGAAATGGTCCACGTCCAGCACCAGCAAGGCCAGCGGAGCCTGCTCGGGGCGTCGGCGCAGGCGCTCGGCGCGTGCGAAAAAGCCTCGGCGGTTGTGCAGCGCGGTCAACGGATCGGTGTGCGCCATGCGGCGCAATTCGTGCTCCTGGCGCTTGCGGTGGGTGATCTCCACCAGGCTCACCAGCACCGCGCGGCGCCCGTTGTAGCGCAGCTTGCGGGCCGACAGCATGACGTCGACCACGCGCTGCGACGTGTTGCGCATGCGCAGGTCCACCGGGCCGAAGGCCTGGTGGTGACCGAGCGCCTGGGTCAGCATGTCGCGGGTCTGCGAATCGGCGTAGAAATCCCCGGCCATGGCCAGCGCCGGATCGGCCAGCACGCGCTGCGGATCGAGCAGCGCCAGCGCGGCCTGGTTCATGTGCAGGATCTGCCCATGGGGCTGGCTGGCAAGCACCAGCGGCACCGGGCTGGCCTCGAACAGATGACGCAGGTTCTGCTCGGCCGTGATGCGCTCGGCGATCTCCCAGTGCAGGCGCCGCCGGTCCAGCCAGGCGTTGCGCTGCGAGCGCGCGGCGTGCACGGCCAGGTTCCAGCCGATGACGTTGACAAAGCCAAGCAGGATCGCGAACAGCGCGATCTGGCTGATCGGCGCATCGAGCGCGAAGCGCATCTGCAGCAGCGACAGCACCAGCCATGCCGGGAGCATCCACAACTGCAGCGGACGCAGCACCGGCATGTATCCGTACAGCACCATGCAGCTGAACACGCCGGCGATGACCTGGTAGGGCGAGACATGCCCGTGCAGTTGCACGACCAGGCGCAGCCCGAGCAGGGTCACGAACTGGAACACGAGCAGCCACAGGCGCAGCCTGCGGGCGCAGGCCGCGGCGCCGGAGCGGGTGATCCAGGCCAGGCGCAGTCCGACGCCCAGCACCAGCACGCGCGTCAGCAGCAGCAGCAACCACGGCGCCGCCGAGCCCAGCGCGACGTAATCGGCGGCAAACCCGGCGGTGAAGCAGATTCCCCCCCACAGCCCGATGGTGTGGGCGCGCGGCGCCAGTTCGGCCCACTGCGCGCCGACGAATGCGTCCTCCTGTTCGCGTGACTGGAACAGGCCGTGGCGGTCGATTCGATGGGCCGCGGCGTCGGCGGCGTCGGCTGAGAGCAGGGCGACCATGGAAGGGCGTTCAGCCCTGGCCGAAGTTGTCGGGCATCAGCACGGCCACGACTTCCCCGCGAGCCGTAGCCACGCCGCCGGCGTACACGGTCGACTCGACGATCACCTTGCGCCCCTTGATTTCACGCGCCTGGCCCCGAACCACGAGCGGCTCGCCCAGCGGGGTCGGGCGCAGATAGTCGACATGCAGCGAGCCGGTCACGAAGCGCGGCGGCGGCTTGGCCGCGCCGTGCCCCGCTCCGTCGCCGCTCGCCGCCGCCATCGCAGCGGCGGCGGTGGCCGTCGAATGACAGTCGATCAACGACGCGATCACGCCGCCATACACGAAACCGGGCACGGCGATGTGGCTGGGCAGCGGCGTGAACTCCGACACCGTCTGCTCGCCGACCTGGAAGGTCCGGATGTGATGCCCGTGCTCGTTCAGGCGCCCGCAGCCGTAGCAGTGGGCCAGGTGCTCGGGGTAGAGATCCTGGATCGCGGGCTCTTGCGGTTCCTGAGGCATGGCGGGTGGCGATGTCGGGCGGGGCTGCACACACGCAAGTGTATGCAGGCGCCACCCGGGACGGCAATCGCGCCCCCGCCTGCCGGCTCAGACGCGGGGCTCGATGAGCACGCCGCGGTCGATGCGCGCCACGTCGTCCAGGCCGCAGAAGGCCATGGTCAGGTCGAGCTCGTTGCGGATCAGCTCCAGGCAGCGCGTCACGCCGGCCTCGCCCAGGGCTCCCAGGCCGTACAGGAACGCACGCCCGATCAGCGTGCCCCGGGCGCCCAGCGCGAGCGCCTTGAACACGTCCTGCCCGCTGCGGATGCCGCCGTCCATCCAGACCTCCATGCGCGAGCCCACGGCGTCGACGATGCCCGGCAGCGCGGCGATCGAGCTGGGCGCGCCGTCGAGCTGGCGCCCGCCGTGGTTGGACACCACCAGCGCGTCGGCACCCGCATCGGCGGCCAGGCGCGCGTCCTCGGCGTCCATGACACCCTTGACGATGAGCTTGCCGCCCCATTTGCGCTTGATCCACTCCACGTCGTTCCAGTTCAGGCGCGGGTCGAACTGCTGCGCCGTCCACGACGACAGCGAGCTGAGGTCGTCGACCCCGCTGGCGTGACCGACGATATTGCCGAAGGTGCGGCGCCGCGTTCCCGCCATGCCGATGACCCAGCGCGGCTTGGTCGCCAGGTTCAGCAGGTTGCGCAGCGTCGGCTTCGGCGGCGCCGAAAGGCCGTTGCGCAGGTCCTTGTGGCGCTGCCCGAGGATCTGCAGGTCGAGCGTGAGCATCAGCGCCGAGCAGCGCGCGGCGCGCGCGCGCTCGATCAGGCGCTCGATGAAATCGCGGTCGCGCATCACGTACAGCTGGAACCAGAACGGCGCGCGCGTGTTCGCGGCGATGTCCTCGATGGAGCAGATGCTCATGGTCGACAGCGTGAACGGCACGCCGAAGGCCTCGGCCGCGCGCGCGGCCAGGATCTCGCCGTCGGCGTGCTGCATGCCGGTCAGCCCGGTCGGCGCCAGCGCCACCGGCATCGCCACCTCCTGGCCCAGCATGCGCGTGCGCACGCTGCGCTTTTCCACGTTCACCGCGACGCGCTGGCGCAGCAGCATGCGCTGGAAGTCGCTCTCGTTGGCCCGATAGGTCGACTCGGTCCAGGACCCCGAGTCGGCATAGTCGTAGAACATGCGCGGAACGCGCTTGCGCGCCAGCAGGCGCAGGTCCTCGACACAGGTGATCACGCTCATCGAAACACTCCGGCCGGCGGGCAGGGGCCGCCGCGAAACGGGACAAGGGCCGATGGGTGGCACCCGTTCGACCTTACTGACGGGAATGTATCAGAGGTTAAATGGTCTGACCAATTTGTTATACTTCCGGCAGCGTCCACGGCACCCGTGCGCGTTCCTGCCATGCAAATCCAGCGCCTGTCGGATTCCGTCGCCATCGAGCTCGAGCGCCGCATGCTCGAGGGGTCGCTGCGCCCGGGCCAGCGCCTGCCCCCGGAGCGGGAACTGGCGGCCCAGCTCGGCGTCTCGCGCCCCTCGTTGCGCGAAGGCCTGCGCAAGCTCGCGTCGAAGGGGCTGGTGCACAGTCGCCAGGGCGGCGGAACCTTCATGACCGATCGCCTGCAGGCCGCCTTCGTCGACCCCTGGAAGGACCTGCTCGACCAGCACCCCGACCTGCAGCCCGATCTGCTGGAACTGCGCCACATGCTCGAGGGGCAGGCCGCCGAACTGGCCGCGCAGCGTGCCAGCGAGCTGGACCTGCAGCGCATGGGTCGTGCCTACGAGCGCCTGCGCGAGGCCTTCGATGGCGACGACATCGACGCCTGCACCCAGGCCGACGTGCAATTCCACCAGGCCATCGTCGATGCCTCGCACAACCGCTTGCTGGCCCACCTGAGCGCCAGCCTGCATCGCCTGGTGCACGACGCCGTGCAGTGCAACCTGGCCTTCCTGCAGTCTCGCCCTCGCCAGTGGGAGCAACTGCGCCGGGATCACCGGGAGATCTGGTCGCATGTGCAGGCGCGTCGCGCCGCCGCCGCCGGGAGGGCGGCCAGGCGGCATATCGGTTTCGTGCACGACAGCATGCTCGAGCGCGAACGCGAGCAGACGCGCCTGGAGCGTGCGCGCCGACTCGACGCCGCCGTCTGATTCCGGCTTGCGCGCGCATTTGCGCGCGATGATTTCCCTGGAATACCAACGATGCATCGCGATGCGAACGCATCGCTGACAAAATATTCCCATCCCTCCGTTTACATTGCCGTCCTAGCAGGGAGTACTACTTCGGGGCCTGTTCCCGGTGGAGATGGACATGCGAATCGTAAATGGGAAATCCCGGCAATTCGGCCAGGGAATGACGGAATACATCATCATCGTCGCCGTTGTCGCGATCGCCGCGATTGCGGTTTTCGAATTCTTCGGACAATCCATCCGGAACCAGGCAGCCGGTATTGTCACGGAAATTTCCGGACAATCCGCCAGCAAGCAGATCCAGGGCGCGCAGGCGGACGCCCAGAGCGCTTCCCAGGACGCGGCCAAGAGCAAGGGCCTGGCCTCTTACGGAAATGGCGCGGGCGCTCAGAATTCGGGCAATTGAGTGAACCCGACGCCGGTCAGCGCGAGTGCCGTGTCGGCCTCTTCGCGCCGGGCGCCGCCGACCGCATGCGGCCGGCGGCGCCTCCAGCGCGGCCAGGTGCTGATCTACGGCATCGCCATTCTCGCGCTTGGCCTCGGTGTCCTCTATTTTGTCTATCGCGCCGGGGCTCTCATCGAGGAAAAAATCCGGCTGGTCGACGCGTCGGACGCCGCCGCATACACGGCAGCGGCGATGGATGCGCGGTTGCTGAATTTTTATTCGTATACCAATCGCGCAATGTTTGCCGATTCCGTGAGCATCGCGCAACTGGTCAGCCTTTCCTCCTGGCTTGCCTATGCCTCGCGTCTGAACGACGTCCAGAGCAAGGTTTTTGCCGAGACCGGGAATACATTGAAATTCCCCTGGTTCGAGCCGTCGCTCGCCGCCGCGGCCCTTGCGCAAAGGGCATCGAAGCGGGTGGCCCCGTTGTTGAATCAACTGGGCAAGGGTCTCGATCGGGAGATTCATTGGGAATTGATGAATTCCCAGAAGGAGGCCCACTATGCGCTGTCGCTATCGCGCAAGCTGGCCATGGATCATGTCGTGGCCGCCGCGCTGGGTACGCGCAGCGGCTTCCACGTGACCATTCTGTCCAGTTCGAACCGCCCTGACGTCGGCAAGTTCACGCACAGCTACAGCAGGTTCCTGCGCTGGCGCTTTGGCAGTCTCGTGCGCGCGGCGGTGGATTCCGAAAGCTTCAATACCCGCCGCTCATGGTTCATGTGGGGCGACTACGCCGACTGCCCGACGGCCGACACCGCGGGCCGGCACGATTTCCTGATCCGCCTCGGGGGCACCCAGATGCTGGGCCTCAACGAGTGGAGGGCCGTGGACACGCTGTCCGAGCACATCTGGATCCCGGCAGACCCGGAGGATGCCGAATGCCAGCTTCCATTCGAGATCCCGGCAGCCTTCGGCATGACCGACGTGGCTTCCAGCCCGACGAAGGTCGACTCGGACCCGCTGCATTACGACGCCACGCTGCTCGTCAACCCCCTGGCGACCTTGCAGACCGAGCTGGTGGGACCGAGCAAGAACGAGACCTACAAGTACAAGGGCATTCCGAGCGTGTATGGGCTCAGTCCGCTGCAACTCCTGCGCTCCAACCCGCAGCTGCGCGTGGCCGTGCTGGTCAGCGCGACACCGGCATCGGCGCCGCAGGGAACCTTGCCCGAGCCGTGGGCGAGCCTGTTCTCGCCTTACGCGGCGAACGCAAGGATGTCGGCGGTGTCCGCCGCGCAGGTGTACTACTCCGCGCCAAAGCACAGCCTGGTGAGGATGGAGGCGCCCAGCCTGTATCAGCCGTACTGGACGGCACGCCTGGTGGCGTCGCCGAATGCCGTCCACCAGGCTCAGGCGCAGCAGGGGGCGTACCTGCCATGATCCGCGCGCCGGCGATGGGCCTGTGTCGTCAGCGCGGACAGGCGCTGACCGAAATGCTCGTGCTGTGCCTGGCGCTGTTGCCGCTGATGAGCGCCATCGTGGTCATCGGGCGATTCCAGTCGCTTGCGCGCGCGACCGACATGGCGAGCAGCTTCGCCGCTTTCGACGCCACGCGGCAACGCTCGCTGCCGGACCTGCGCAGGACGTCGGACGAGTTGCGCGCGTTGTTCTACGCACTGCCGTCGACTCCTCTGGACAACGCGACCATGAGCCAACAGTCGCTGCCGACGCCTCCCTTCTGGGTGGATCGGGCCGATCGGCCGCTGTTCCGCAACACCCGGCAGAACGTGCAGGTGCTGCCCGGAGCCGCCGGCTCGGTGTCTCGCTCGGCGCTCGATGAGTCCGTGGGCCGCGATGCCTTCTTTCCCGTGGCTTCGCTGATGACCCTGCCCGACGGGGGCCTGTATCGCGTGCATGTGCGCGTGGCGTTGGCTCCCGCCTGGGCCACGCCGGGATCGGCGCATGCCGACATGATCCCGGCGCTGACCATGCAACGCTCCGCCGGGGTGCTGATCCAGACCTGGCGGGCCTCCGGGCCGAGCGAGGTGGCCGAGCGTGTCGAGGCCGATCCCCTGGTCTTCCCGGGCCCGGAGCTGCAAGCCATGTCGCTGCTGTTCTACCCCTTGGTTCTCGACGTGGATCGTTTCGGCTTCGTGACGGGGCCCGCGCTGGGCGCGCTGCACCTGTGGAGCGACATGGTGCCTCCCGATCGCCTGATCTCCGGAGGAGGGTCGTGAAGCCGTCGACGCCGTGGCGACGGCCGCTGACGGCGGCCCTGTGCGCCTGCCTGTGGGCGTGCTGCGCGATGCCGCCCGAGGCGCACGCCGGGCAGGCTTGGCCGCGCATCGCGTTGCCGGCCGCGGCGCTGGCGCAGGGGAGCTACTCGGGCTTCATGGTCGATGGGCGACCGACGCACATCCAGTCCTTCTCGGTGGCCCGCCCGCTCGATTCCTCGGTGGCATGGTTCCGCTCGCGCATGTGCAGCGACAGCGTGGTCGACCGGCTGCGCACGGGCGGCTGGGTGGTGGGCTGCATGCAGGGCGCCTACTACCTCAGCGTCGAGCTCTCGCGCGGACCGCGCGACACGACCTCGGGAGTCGCCGTCGTCACGTTGTTTCACGATGCGGTGCAAAGGCGGCGCAGCGACGCCAGGCGTGCCCTGAGCGAGTTGCCCGACCTGCCCGCCGACGCCCGCGTGCTGCGCGACGTCGAGTCGAGTGATGGCGGGCGCCGCAACCAGGAACTCGTCATCGATGACGCGGACAGCATGGCATGGAACGCCGCCTGCCTGGCGCAAAGCCTTCGTGCCCGCGGCATGCGCGACGTCACGCCGCCGATGCCCGCGGGCGCCGGCGCAAGCGGCTCACGGCTGCTGGAGTTCCGCTCCGCGCGGGCTTCCGTGGTGGCCGTGCTTCACCAGCGGCACGGACCCGGCACGGTCATCGTCGTGCAGTGGGTGCGCCAGGCAGACGCGCGATGAGCCGGCGCGCCAATCCATGCCGGGGCCAGGCCATGGTCGAGTACCTGGTGCTTTGCGCGGTGGTTGCCGCGGTGTTCGGTCTGGGCCTGGGGTTCGGCTCGCACAACAGCATGGTCGGCATGTGGATGCATGCGTTGAGCGCCTTTTTCCTCAGGTTCAGTTTTGCCCTTTCACTTCCCACCTGAGCCCATGGCCACTCGATCTGCTTTCCAGTTGTTGGCAACAAGCCGGCGTACGCTGGCCATCCTGGCCTCCCTGGTGTGTGCTTTGCTGGCGGCATGGCTGGCCCACCGCCAGTTCAATCGGGAGCAGCAGCAGGCGACCACCGCGTTCGAGCGCAGCAGCGTCGATCTGCTGGTGGCCAGCCATGACCTGCGCGCCGGCGAGCGCATCAGCGTGCGCAATGTCGCGGTGCGGCCCTTTCCCGCGGCGTTCGTCCCCGCCGAGGCGTTGCGCCCCCAGCAGTTCGGGGTGGTCGCGGGACAGACGCTGGCCTACCCGCTGCGCAGCGGCCAGCCGCTGGCCGCCGACATGTTGCGGCAGCGGCGCAGGGCGGTCGGTGGCATCTCGGAGATGCTGCAGCCAGGGCAGGTGGCGATGAGTTTCGCGGTCAACGAGGTCGAGGGACTCTCCGGCCTGCTGCGCCCCAGTGATCGTGTCGACCTGCTGCTGACACTGCAGCAGGCCACGGGATCGCATACCTATGCCCTGCTGCGCGATGCCGAGGTGCTGGCCGTGGGGTCGCGCACCTCCGTGCCGGGCAGCGAATCGGATTTCGCTTACGGGGCCATCACGCTGGCCGTGCCACGCTCGCAGGAACAGTTGCTCACGCTTGCTCGAAGCCATGGCGGCATTTCCGTGATCCTGCGCAGTGCCTCCGCTCCGCAGGAGCCTGACCAGACGCCGCTCGATGCGTCGTGGCTGCTGCAACAGCTCAGCGGCCAGTCCACGCCGGTGGTGTCGCCTACGCCACCCGCAGTGCGCACGATCCCCATCCTGTATGGCGGCAGCGTGGCGAGTTCGTCGCCGACGCCGGGCGCGACTTCGAGCCTGAACCTGCCGCAGAGACTGATCGCGCAGGCGCAGGTGGAACGCAAGGCATTCGGGCTGCCCGCCGTCGTGCAACAAAACCAAGCTGGGAGAACCCAATGAGCCGTGGCCCAATTCCGTATGGCCGTGTTGCGGCGTTGCGCCGCGCCCATCACCTGGCGGTGCTCATCGCGTTCGCCGTCGGTACATGTTGTGTCCCGGCCACGGCGGCCTCGCGCCCGGCGGCGCCCGCTGCGGCATCGCTGGCCAGGTCCGGGTCGTCACCGCCCGCGGCGGCCGTCCCCGGCATGCCGGCGGCGCAGGCCTCCTCGGCTTCCCCGGTGCATCCCTTCGCCACCGCCACGCAGCCGCTGCAGATGTTCGTCGGCCAGTCCAGGGTGCTGACCGCGCCCGATGTGGCGCGGGTCGCGGTGGGCAACGGGCAGGTCCTCAAGGCGGTTGCCCTCGATGGGCATTCCGTGCTGCTGTTCGCCGACGCCGCCGGGAACTCTTCGCTGCTGATCTGGACCGCGAGCGGAAAGCTCGACAGCCTCGACGTGGTCGTGCATGCGCACGACATCGACCGCCTGGCGCACCAGATCTCCGAATTCGTCGGCCATATCCCGGGCGTGAAGACCTCGATCATCGGCGGTCAGGTCGTGATCCAGGGCAGCCGGCTGTCGAATCGTGACCTGCAGAAGATCTCGATCATCGCCAAGCGCTATCCCAAGGAGGTGATCAATTTCACCGATCCGATGTCGTGGGAAAAGATGGTGCTGATCCATGTGACGATGGTCGAGATCCCGCGCACCGTCGTGCGCAACCTCGGAATCCAGTGGAACACGCTGGGCGGAGGAGTGATCGCCGGCCTGTGGGCGCCGATGCAGCGCATCACCCAGGCCGGCAACCAGGTATCGATTCCCGTGGCCGGCGGCGGCTCGCTGCCGATCATCGGCGCCGGAGGCGGGGCCGCGTCGATGCCCGGCGCGCTCAACGTCATGTCGCTGTTCAACCTCGGCCTCGGCGCGCAGCTCAACGCGCTGGAGCAAAAAGGTGAAGCGACCATCCTGGCCCAGCCGGAACTGTCGACCCGCAACGGTGCCAAGGCGTCGTTCTTCGCCGGCGGCAAGATTCCCTACACGGTCTCGGCGCTGTCGGGCTCGACGACCCAGTTCGAGAACTACGGCATCAAGCTGACCGTGCTGCCGGTGGTCGATCCCGAGAACGACATCGACGCCAAGATCGAGGTCGACGACAGTTCGATCGACACCTCGGCCAGCTACGCCGCCGGCCCCGCGCTGCTCGACCGCACGATGAACACCGAGTTCAACGTGCACAGCGGCCAGACCATCGTGCTGTCCGGCCTGATGCAGCGATCGCTGTCGCGCACCACGCAGAAGGTTCCGGGGCTGGGCGACCTGCCGCTGGTGGGCGCGCTGTTCCGCTCGCACTCGCTGCAGGACCAGCGCAACGAGATGGTCGTGTTCGTCACGCCGGTGGTCGTCTCGGCTGGAAGCTCGCGCGAGAAGGCGCTGCTCGACCAGGCGCGCTCGACGATCCATCACGGCTTGCGACACCATGCGGATCCACTGATGCCCGGGCCGATCCTGCCCGCGCTGGACCTGGCCGGATCCTGAAACTTCGCCGGAACATCCCATGCTCGAGGTCACCATCGTTTCCCGCAACGGGCGCACGAGCGTCAGGCGGGTCCCGCTGCGCAGCGTTGTCGGGCGGGACCTGTCCTGCGAGGTCTGCCTGGATCACTGGCGTATCGCAAGCTCGCACCTGCTGCTCGAGTACCGCGGAGCCGGCATCATGGTCGAACAGCTCGCCGCGTTCGGAGCCGCGCGTGTCAACGGCCAGCGAATTCGCAAGAGCTACGGCCCGCTGGCCGAGGGCGATCGCATCGAACTGGGTCCGTACCGGCTTTCGGTGAGGGCGCTGGACCTGCCGGACCAGGTTTCGGGAGCCGACAAGGCGCCCGACCTGCGCGCGTTGGAGTTCAGCTGGCGCACGCGCCTGCACGCCGAGCTGCTGGAGGCGCTGGACCTGCGGCGCCTGAGCCTCGACGATCTCACCGATACCGACCTGCGGGGCCAGAGCGAGGCCTTGCTGCACGAGATCGTCGATCGCCTGCGCGAGCGCATTCCGCGCGAGCTCGACGGCGATGCCCTGTGCCAGGTCGTGCTCGACGAGGCCTTCGGCCTGGGGCCGCTGGAAGGCCTGCTCGCCGACGCGACCGTGACCGAGATCATGATCAATCGCCACGACGAGATCTACGTCGAGCGTTCAGGCAGGCTGCAGCGCAATCCCCTGAGCTTCACCAACGACCAGGCGGTCATGGGCGTGATCGAGCGCATCGTGGTTCCGCTCGGCCGCCACATCGACGAGGCGTCGCCGATGGTCGACGCGCGACTCAAGGACGGGTCGCGCGTGAATGCGGTGATCCCGCCGCTTTCCCTGCGTGGACCCTGCCTGACCATTCGCAAGTTCTCGGGCTCGATGCTGGATGCCGCCGGGCTCGTCGATTGCGGCGCGATCAGCCCGGCGATGATCGAGTTCCTTCGCGTGTGCGTGGAGTCGCGCAAGAACGTGGTGATTTCCGGAGGCACCGGCTCGGGCAAGACCACCTTGCTCAATGTGCTGTCGAACTTCATTCCCGGCGGCGAGCGCGTGGTGACCATCGAGGATGCCGCCGAACTGCGTCTGCGGCATGAGCACCTGATCAGCCTCGAGGCGCGCCCGGCGAACGCCGAGGGGCGTGGCGAGATCAGTATCCGCAGCCTGCTCAGGAACACGCTGCGCATGCGCCCCGACCGCATCGTCATCGGCGAATGTCGCGGTGGCGAGGCCATCGACATGCTGCAGGCCATGAATACCGGGCACGACGGCTCCCTGACCACGCTGCACGCCAATTCAGCGCGCGATGCGCTTTCGAGACTGGAGACCATGGTCCTGCTCGGTGGCGTGGAGCTGCCGCTGCGGGCCATTCGCGAACAGGTGGTCAGCGCGGTCGACGTCATCGTGCAGCAGGCGCGCCTGCCCAGCGGCGAGCGCAAGGTGACCAGCATCGTCGAGGTCCGCGGACTGGACGGTGACGTGGTGCAGGTACAGGAATTGTTCGCCTACCGGTTCGGAGCCGAGAGCGGGCGCGCCGGAGGCGGCTACTTCACCGGATGCGGGACCCTGCCCAGCTTCGCCGACGATCTGCGTCAGCGTGGCGCAGCGCTCGACCCCGGCTGGTTCGAAGTCGTCGGCACGCAGCGGGAGACGGCGCGATGAGCATGAGCACCGTGCAACAGTGGCAGGTCGTCGGGCTCAGCGCGCTGGCCGCCGTCCTCATGCTGTGGAGCCTGTGGCAGACGGTTCCCCATGTCTTCGCCAGGCTGCGCAGCTTCCTGACCACCCAGGCGCAGCGCGAATCGGCCGAGTTGTTCTGGTTTTTCGATATCGAACGCATGTTCCGGGCCTACGTGGCCCTGATGGTCATCGCCGGCGGCGTCATGTGGCTGCTCACCGGCGTGGCGCTGGCGGGCCTGGCGTTCCTCGTGCTGGCGGTGGTGGCTCCGCGCATGGCCTGGAAGGCCATGCGCCGCAGGCGCCAGCGCCGCTTCGACGAGCAGCTTCCGGACGCGCTGCTGATCGTCGCAGGCGCGTTGCGTGTCGGCCTCGGGCTGCCGGCCGCGCTGCAGCAGATGGTGCAGGAGGCCAGCGAGCCCCTGTCGCAGGAGTTCGGCCTGCTGCTGCGCGAGCACCGCCTCGGCGTTGCCTTCGACCAATGCCTGCTCGGCCTGAATCGGCGCATGCCCACGCAGTCGACCATTCTGATGGTCTCGGCGATGCGCGTTTCCATCCAGAGCGGCGGCACGCTGGCCGAGACCCTGGAGACGGCCGCGCATACGCTGCGCCAGCGCCTGCAGATGGACGGCAAGGTACGCGCGCTGACTTCGCAGGGCCGCATGCAGGCCTGGGTCGTCGGCGGGCTGCCGATGTTGCTGCTGCTGATCATGGCTCGTCTGGAGCCATCGACGGTCGCGGTGTTCTGGAGCGGTCCGCTGGGGTGGGCCGCGCTGACCCTGATCGGCTTCCTGGAACTCATGGGTGCGCTGGTGATCCGGCGCATCGTGAGCATCGATGTATGAACATGACGGCGATCGAAGGGTGGATCATCGACTTGCTGGTCGGCCTTTCCGCCGGGCTGCTGGCGTGGGTGGCGGTGTCATTCATCCGCCGGCAACCGGGCAGGGTGCGCGATGCCGAGCAGGTACCGGCGATCCTGCGATGGCTGGGCGGGCCGGTGAACGAGGCGCTGCCGCTGGCGCGCACCCTGCTGACTCCGCAGCGTCGAGCGCTGCTCGCCAGGCGGGTTCGCCACGCCGGGCTGCAGTACGGGATGGAGCCCGAGACCTTCGAGGCGCTGCGCATCGTGAGCGCATGCGGGCTCGCGGTGATGGGCATGATCGTCGGTGTCATGCTGCGTCTGCGCAGCGAGCCGGCGGGCGCGGGCTTGCTGGCGGAGGTCTCGCGTGGCGCCGTGCTGGGTGGCTTGCTCGGTTGGGTCTATCCATCGCTGTGGCTGCGCCAGCGGGTGGCGACCCGCAACACCCAGATCCGCCGGGTGCTGCCGTTCTACCTGGACCTGATGACTCTTTGCGTCGAGGCCGGACTGGGCATGCGCATGGCGCTGGAGCGTGCCGTGAGCAAGGGACCTCCGGGGCTGTTCCAGGAGGAACTGCAGAGGGTGCTGCGGGACATGCGTGCCGGGCGCGGCCTGGCAGCCAGTTTCCACGACCTGGGCGAGCGGGTCGACGTTCCGGGGGTCTCCCACTTCGCCATGGCCGTGGTGCGCGCCGAGCGCATGGGCCTGAGCCTGGGGCCGGTGCTGCGCATGCAGTCGGAGCAGCAGCGCGCCGAACGCTTCCTGCGCGCCGAGCGCCTGGCGCTGGAAGCCCCGGTGAAGATGTTGTTTCCGCTGATCGTGTTCGTCTTCCCCTGCACCTTCATCGTGATCTTCTTCCCGTTGATCATGCATTTCCTCGGGGCCCCGGCCTAGCAGGCCGTGTCTTTTCCCGACGCCATGTCGCCGTCCGCGCTGCCGCATGCAAGCCCGGCGCCCACGCCGCTGCTGCCGCCGCGCCCGCGCGCGATCGGTGGCGTGCGCCGGCTCTACCTGCGCCGTGGCGACGGCTCGACGCAGGATTTGCGCGTGCGCGTCGCCGACGGCTTTCGCTCCCGCCTGCTCGGACTCATGCTGCAGCGCAGCTGGCCGGCCGATTGCGACGCCTTGCTGCTGACCGAATGCCGCGCGGTGCACATGGCCTTCATGCGCCTGGAGCTCGACGTGGTGTACCTCGACGCACTGGGCAACGTGGTCGGCGTGGTCGAGACACTGCGCCCATGGCGCGCCAGCGTCGCCGCCGCGCGCGGGGCGCGCCACGCACTCGAACTCGCGGCTGGTTCGGCCCAGGCATTGCGCCTGCATGCAGGCGACCGGCTGCTGCCGGCGCGGCCCTGGTGATGAAGCGACCCGCCTACGCTTCGGCGCGCCGCAGGGCGGTTGGCGCCGCGATGGTCGAGTTCGTGATCGTCGCGCCGCTGCTCGGCTTGTTCCTGGTGACCCTCGTCCAGTACGGCATGCTGCTGGTCGCGCAGGCCGACATGAGCTATGCGGCGCTGATGGCGGCGCGTGCCGGAAGCACCGGCAACGTCGATCCGACGCTGATGCGCGATGCCTACCTGCGGGCCATGGTCCCGTGGTACGGCGGCGGCGTGGATACCGCGTCGCTTGCGCAGTCCCTCGCCCGGGCACAGGGCGATGCCACCGGGCACCTGCTGATCCAGGTCATCAGTCCGACGGCGCAGGCCTACCGGCACTGGAACGACCCGACGCTGCAGCGCCGCGAAGGTCATGGACGGCGCGTCATCGCCTGGACAGGCACGCCGCCCGCAGGCTCGGCCGCCCCGTCGCCCGACGAACAGAGCCTGGCGCAGGCACGCGTGCTCAAGCTGCGCATCGCGCAGAGCTTCGTGCCGCTGGATCCGATGTTCACGCAGGCTTATCTCGCGCTGCTCAGACTCGCCGACCCGCATGTCGCCACCCGGGCCGGGCGCTTCTACACCTCGCAGATCGACCAGGACAGGCTGGTGCTGGTCAGCACGGCCGCGGTGCATCTGCAGTCGGACGCCATCGAGTCGAGCTCGACGCGGCCCTGAACGCCGCTGCAGCGGCAGCTCAATCCCCCTTCGAGGAGCCCTTGAGAGAAACACGGTTACAACGCTTGCGGCTGCATGCCTTTACAGTGCCGAAAGGAACTCCGCGGCCGGCCTGATCCCGGTGCGGTGCATTCGACCATTCGAGGAGGGGTCCCGTCATGACGTCGTATCGAACCTTGCGCCTCAACACCTTGCCCGCGCACGCCCGCGTCGGCGAGCCGGACAGCCAGCACGCGAACCGCCTGGCGATGGACCAGCCAGCGCGCCTGGCCATGACCGACCTGCGGCGCGTCGCCGCGGTGGCGATCCACCCGGATGCCACGCTCGAGGCCGCGCAGCAGCGCATGATGCATGCGCGGGTTCGCATGCTGCTGGTCACCGACGCCGCCGGGGAGTTGCTCGGCCTGGTCACCGCGCGCGACCTGCTCGGCGAAGCCCCGATCCGCGCCGCGGTCGACGACGGCGTGGCACGCGACCAGCTCGCGGTGCAGCGCGTCATGGTGCCGAGCCAGCGCATCCAGGTGCTCGACTGGAGCGACGTCGAGCACGCCAGCATCGGCGACGTGGTGCAGACCCTTCGCGACAGCGGCCGCCAGCATGCGCTGGTCGTGCAGCAGGGGCGCCCGCCGCAGGTCTGCGGCATCTTCTCGGCCACGCACATCGGGCGCCTGCTGGGCGTGCGCATCGAGGCCAGCGACAAGCCGCAGAGTTTCGCCGAGGTCGAGCACCTGCTCGCGGCGACCTGACGCGGCGCGCGCAAGCGCCAAGACGTCAAAGCGCCAAAGCGCCAAAGCGCTCCCCTCAGGCACTGGGCTCGGGGTTCGCGGCAGGCCACGGGTACAGGCCGCGAACCCTTGCCATCAGGCGGGTCAGCCCGAACAGCGCATCGATGCAGGGCGTGGGAACCGCCATGCGCAGCCCCAGTTCGTGCACCGCGCCGACGATGGCATCGAGTTCCAGCGGGCGCGACGCAAGCGCGTCCTGCAACATCGAGGTCCTGAATGCTCCCAGGCTGGCCGTGATGCGGTGTCGCTGCTCGGGGGTCTGCTCGACCGGGCAGCCCAGGCGTTCGCCGAGGGTTCGCGCCTCGTGCATCGCGTCGGTGCACAGCCTGCGTACCAGCGGATCGGCCAGGATCTGGTCGATCGTCGCACCGGTCAGCGCGGAAACCGGGTTGGTCGTCAGATTGCCCCACAGCTTGTACCAGACGTCACTGCGCACGTTGCCGGAGTGGGTGACGTCGAGGCCGGCCTGTCGCAGCACCTCGCACGCCCGTTCGGCGCGTTCGCTTTGGCCGCCAGCGGGTTCGCCTACGATCAGCTTCGCCGGGCCACGTTGCAGCGCCATGCCGGGCTCGGGGCGCGAGGCCGTCACGTGCAGCACGCAGCCGAGCACGTGGTGCAAGGGGATGGCCGCGGCGATGTCGCCGCCGGGATCGACGCTGCGCAGCGGGGCCGCATCGAGCCCCGGCTGCGCGGCGCAGAACCACCACGGCACGCCGTTCATCGCCGGCAGCACCATGGTGTGCGGCGCGAGCAGCGGTGCGATATCGCGCACGGCCTCGCGCAGCGCCGGGCCCTTGACCGCCAGGATGACCAGGTCCTGCGGCCCCAGTTGCGATGCCTGTTCCACCACGCGTGCCGGTGCCTGCAGCATTGCCTGCGCGGTGTCGGCGCGCCAGCCGTGGCGGCGCAGCGCCTGCAGCGTGTCGCCGCGAGCCACGACGCCCGGCGCATGCGGCGTGCAGGCCGCCAGCCTGGCGCCGAGCAGGCATCCGATGGCGCCGGCGCCGACGATGCAGATGTTCATGGGTAGTTTCTCCGCTTGCCTGCGTTTCGGGCGCGCACCGCGGTCGCGGCCGCGCCTGCGCGGCATCGTAGGGCAAGGGTCTGGGTGCGACATTAGACTGAAGCGTTTCCGTCCACGACGCGCCGCTCGCGATGCTGCACAACGCCTTGCTCCTGTTCCCGGATTTCGCGCTGATCGCGCTGGGATACGCCTTGATGCATCTGACGCCGCTGCAACGCGACGTGTGGAGCGGTGTCGAGCGCCTGGTCTACCACGTGCTGTTTCCTGCGCTGCTGTTCTCGACCAGCGTGCGCGCCACCTACACGCTGGCGTCGGCATCGGCGCTGGTGCTGGCCGGCGTGGGCGCGCTGGCCGCGGGCATGGTGCTGGCCTGGGCATCGCGCTGGCTGCGCGCCGATGCGCGGCGCACGGCCAGCGGCATGCAATGCGCATTCCGCTTCAACTCCTACATCATCCTGGCCGTGGCCGCCAGCGTCGGCGGCACCCAGGTGGTGTCGCTGGTGGGCGTGCTCATCGCCTTCGGCGTGCCGTTGAGCAACGCCGGCGCGGTGTGGGCGCTGGCGCGCCAGGGCGGTCAGGGGCTGTGGCGCGAACTCATGCGCAACCCGCTGCTGGTGGCCACCGCGGCCGGGCTCGCTGTGCACGCGCTGGGCTGGCAACTGCCGCAGATCACGCTGCCGATCTTCGACCGCCTGGGCGGCGCGTCGATCGCGCTCGGACTGATGACCGTCGGCGCCGGGCTGCGCCTGCAGGGATTGCACGAGGACTGGGCCCTGTCGGCCTGGCTGCTGGCCATACGCCACGCCTTGTTGCCGCTGACGGCGTGGGCGCTCGCTTCGGCCCTGCACCTGGACCGCACCCACCTGCTGGCGCTGCTCGTGTTCACCGCGGTGCCGACGGCGTCGAGCGCCTACGTGCTGGCCATGCGCATGGGCGGCGACGGCGCCTACGTGGCCAGCCTGGTGTCCATGTCGACCCTGCTCGGCGCCTTGTCGCTTCCTGCCTTCATCGCGCTGGCTGGGCGCTGACTCCGTCGGCGCCGTCCTGGTCGCCCTGAGCGAGCCTGACCAGCGCGTACAGCGCCTGGTTGGCCGGAGTGGCGATACCCAGTTCGGCGCCACGACGCACGACCAGGCCGTTGAGGTCGTCGATTTCCGTGGGCTTGCCGGCAGCCAGGTCCTGCGCCGTCGACGACAACTGTCCGGGCATGCTGCGCCCGATCTGCTCCACCGACGCGCGCGCCCGGGTCTCGTCGAGGTGGTGCCCGCAGGCATGCGCGACCTCCAGCACCTCGCGCACCACGGCGTCCTGCAACGCGCGGATCGGCGCCAGCCCCACCATGCGGCCGTAGGGCTGCCGGGTGACGGCGGAAATGGCGTTGTAGGCGCAGTTGACCAGCAGCTTGCCCCACAGTTCGTCCAGCACGCGTTCGGACACTGTCACCGGCACCTGCGCGCTGGCGAATCGCTCCACCAGGTCCTGCAGGCGTTGCGCCAGCCCGGGCGAGCGCGCCGAGGCGGCGTCGGCCGGGCCGATGACCAGTTCGCCGCGCCCGAAATGCCGCACCACGCCGGGTTCGGGCAGCGCGGTGGCCACGTACACCGCCGCCGCGATCACCGGCTGGCGCAGGTGGCGCGCGAGCACCGCCGGGTTCTCCACCCCGTTCTGCAGGCTCAGCACCAGCGCGTCGGGCGCCAGCAGCGGCGCCATGCGACGGGCCAGCTGCTGCGTGTCCCGCGACTTGACGCAAAACAGCACCCACTCGGCGTCGCGCACGGCTTCGAGCTCGGTGGTCGCGGCGATCGCGACGCTGTGCAGCTCGCCCTGCATGTGCAGCTTCAAGCCGTCGCGCCGGATGGCCTCGACGTGCGCGGGGCGTCCCACCAGCACCACGGGATGCCCGGCGCGCGCCAGCATGGCGCCGAAAAAACTGCCGACCGAGCCTGCGCCGACGACGACAACGGGGCGTGTGGAAGCATTCATGGTTCGTGAAACGCCAAGGTTGGGCATGAATCGGACAATCTAGCGCAATCCTGGCGCGGCGGTCGAACGCGACGGTGTGCGCGAATCGGTAACCATCCGCAACTTGTCATATGGATGGCACGACGCCTGCGAAGAATCGGCGCTGCCCGGTTCCGGCAGCGCAGGCATGCCAACCGCCGCCGGACGGCATTCGACAAATTCCGTACAAGGGAGTCCCAACCATGTTGCGCAAGACCTTGCTCGCCAGTTCCGTGCTCGCCGCGGCCGTCGCCATCGGCGCCTGCGCGGCGACCGCGTCGCCGTTCACGGCGCAGGACCACGGTGACCGCGCCGCCGCGCGCGAGCTGCAGACCGCCACGCCGATCAAGCACGTGGTCGTGCTTTTCGACGAGAACGTGTCCTTCGACCACTACTTCGCCACGTACCCGCACGCCGCCAACCCGCAGGGCGAGCCGGCCTTCCATGCCGCGCCGGGCACGCCGCGGGTCAACGGCCTGCGCGGCGAGCTGCTCACCGACAACCCCAACTGGACCAATCCGCTCAACGGCAACGGTCGCGCCAACCCCTTCCGCCTTGACCGCAGCCAGGCGGCGACGGCCGACCAGAACCACGCCTACACGCCCGAGCAGCAGGCCTACGACGGTGGCAAGGCCGATGCCTTCCCGGCCTTCACGGGGCACGGCACCTCGGGTGCCGTCGGCGCCTTCGGCACCACCGGCCAGGTGATGGGCTACTACGACGGCAACACCGTGACGGCGATGTGGAACTACGCCCAGCATTTCGCGATGAGCGATGCCGCCTACACCGACACCTATGGCCCGTCGACCCCCGGCGCGCTCGAGGTGGTGTCGGGCCAGACCGACGGCGTGCAGCTGGTGCACACCACCAAGCAGCCCTTCACGATGAGCGCGGGCTCCTACTACATCCGCGACGGCGCCGGCGGCTACGCGCTGATCAGCGACGTCGACCCGGCCTACGACGTATGCTCCAACCCGAACGACCAGATCATGATGCTCGGGCGCAACATCGGCGACCTGCTCGATGCGCACCATGTGTCGTGGGGTGGCTTCATGGGCGGCTTCAACCTGCTGACCACCAATGCCAACGGCACCACCGGCTGCAAGCGCAGCACGGTGTCGAGCGTGACCGGCAACATGGTCGACTACATCCCGCACCACAACTGGTTCCAGTACTACGCGTCGACCGCCAACCCGACGCACGCGCGGCCGTCGTCGGTGCAGGCCATCGGCCACAGCTTCGAGCCGGGCACCGACCAGCGTGATCCCGCGAACCACGAATACGGGCTCAACGACTTCTTCGCCGCGGTGAAGGCGGGCAATTTCCCGGCAGTCAGCTTCCTCAAGGCGCCGGCCTACCAGGACGGCCATGCCGGCTACTCCGATCCGCTGGACGAGCAGGCCTTCATCACCAAGGTGGTCAACTTCCTCGAGCAGCAGCCGCAGTGGAAGGACACCGCGGTCATCGTCACCTTCGACGACTCCGACGGCTGGTACGACCACGCCTTCGCCACGCCGACCAACCCGTCGTTCGATGCGCAGGCCGACCAGCTCGACGGCCACGGGGTCTGCGGAAGCGGCACGCCGATGCCGGGCCTGAACGGGCAACCCGTGAACGGACGCTGCGGCCCCGGCACGCGCATTCCGTTCATGGTGATCTCGCCGTGGGCCAAGGCCGACTACGTCAGCCACCAGCGCATCTCGCTGGCCTCGGTGGCCCGCTTCATCGAGGACAACTGGCTGCACGGCGAGCGCCTGGGCGGCGGCTCCTTCGACGCCACCACCGGCAGCATCATGGACATGTTCCGCTTCGGCGGGCATGAGCGTGGCGACGACGAGCGCGACTCCGCACGCCACGCCCGCCTGAACCCGCGCCTGTTCCTCGACCCGAGCACCGGCACCGTGCTGCGCCACGCGCCCGCGGGCAGCGCCTCGCCGATGTCGAGCTGATGCAGCGTCGCGCCTTCGCCATCGCCGCGTTGCTGGCGATGGCGGTGGGCGTCGGGTGGGCCGCAGGCCGCTCGGCGCCCGCATCCGCACCCGCATGCGCCGGGCAACACCCGCCCGGCGTCGGCACGCTGGTGCTGCCCGATGGCGCCAACCCGCACCCGGTGCGCCTGGTGCTGCCGCCTCGCAAGCCGCTGAGCGCGGTCGCGCAGCTTGGCCGCGAGTTGTTCTTCGACCCCCGGCTGTCGGGCTCGGGGCGCATGTCCTGCGCCTCCTGCCACGACCCGGGCCACGCCTACGCGCCGGGCAATGCACGCTCGGTGCAGCTTGGCGGGGCCCACCTCGACCTTCCTGGGGCGAGGGCCGTTCCGTCGCTTGAGTACCTGTATCGCCAGCCCAATTTCAGCATCGGGCCCGACAACGAGGAAAACGAGACCGTCACGCTGCGCCAGCTGATCGCGCGCAGCCGCGGTGCCCAGCGCGTGCGCAAGACCGCGCAGGACACCCAGGCCAGCTCGGCCAACCTGGTGCCGCAGGGCGGCCTGTTCTGGGACGGGCGCGCCAACACCCTGCAGCAGCAGGCCGACGGCCCGCTGTTCAATCCCCTCGAAATGGACGGGGGAAGCCCGCGCGACGTGGCGCGCAAGCTGCGGCACGCTGCCTATGCGCCGCAGTTCGTCTCGCTGTTCGGGCCCAGCGTGCTGCAGGACCCGCGGCTGCTGGTCGGCGAAGCGTTGTTCGCGCTGGCGCGCTTCCAGATCGAGGACCCGAGCTTCCACCCCTTCACCAGCAAGTTCGACGCCTGGCTTCAGGGCAGGGCGCGCTTCACGCCGTCGCAGATGCGCGGCTACATCGCGTTCAACGACCCGCGCAAGGGCAACTGCGCGGCCTGCCATGTCGACCGCCCGACCCCCGACGGCCTGCCGCCGCTGTTCAGCGACACCCAGTACGAGGCGCTCGGGGTGCCGCGCAACCCGGCGATCCCGGCGAACCACGACCCGGCGTATTTCGACCTCGGGCTGTGCGGGCCGTTCCGCAAGGACCTCGCCACGCAGTCGCGCTACTGCGGCATGTTCCTGACCCCCACGCTGCGCAACGTCGCCACCCGGCACGCCTTTTTCCACAACGGGGTCTACCACTCGCTCGCGCGGGTGCTGGATTTCTACGACTTCCGCGACACGCGGCCTCAAGAGGTCTACCCGACGGTCGACGGCCATGTCGAGACTTTCGACGACCTGCCGCCCCGGTACCGGGCCAACGTCGACCATGTCGACGCGCCGCTGAACCGCCGGCGCGGCCAGGCGCCGGCGATGAGCCGGCGGGACATGCGCGACATCATCTCCTTCCTGCGTACCCTGGACGACGGCTGGCGGCCCGGGCGCGCGCCCGGCGAGCGGTAACGCACCGTTGACCCTGGAAACGTTGCGGCAACGTGCCAGCAACATGGGCCTCCTAGATTGCAGGCCAGCATGACTCCCCGCTGTTTGTTCCCGGCCTTCGCGCCGGGTCTTTTTTTGGGGATGGACCAGGCCCGGTACCGCCTGCCGTGCCGGGCCTGGCGCGGCAGGCGGGGCTTCAGCTCAGGTGGTGCACCGGTGCCAGCCCGTACACCGGCGTCGCGATGCCCTCGTAACGCGCCTTGAGCTGCAGGCCCAGGAACTGCGAATAGTGACGGTTCTGGTGCAGGTTTCCGCCCTGGACCCACAGGTGCGGCACCTGGGTCGGTTTCCACATGTTGCGCAGCTCGCCCTCCCACGGGCCGGGGTCCTTCGGAGTGTTCGATCCCAGGCCCCAGACCTTGCCGAGCCGGTTCGCGACTTCGGGCGAGATCAGGTCGGCCAGCCAGCGGTTCATCGAGCCGTAGCCGGTGGCGTACACGATCACGTCGGCGTCGAGTTCGCTGCCGTCGCTGAGCACGACCGAGCGCGGCTTGATGCGCTCGATGTGCACCCCGCTGCGCAGTTGCACGCTGCCGTTGGCCACCAGCTCCGACGCCCCGACGTCGATGTAGTAGCCCGAGCCCCGGCGCAGGTACTTCATGAACAGCCCCGAGCCGTCGGCGCCGAAGTCGAGCAGGAAGCCGGCCTTTTCCAGGCGCGCGTAGAAGTCGGCGTTGCGCCTTTTCATTTCCTCGTAGACCGGGATGTGGAAGGTGTGCATGATCTTGTAGGGCACGCTGCCGAAGATCAGGTCGGCCTTGTGGCAGTCGATGCCCTGCGCCACCGCCTGCTCGGAATACAGCCCGCCCAGCGCCAGTTCCATCAACGAGTCCGACGGGGCGATGTGGGTCGACGAGCGCTGGATCATGGTCACGTCCACTTCTTCCTCCCACAGCGCCGCGCAGATGTCGTGCGCGGAATTGTTGGAGCCCAGCACCACCGCCTTCTTGCCGCGGTAGGCCTCGGCGCCGGGAAAGCGGCTCGAGTGGAACTGGTCGCCGACAAAGCTGTCCGCGCCGTCGATCTCCGGCACGTTGGCGTAGCCCGACACCCCCAGCGCGACCACCAGCTCCTTCGGGCGCAGGGTCAGCTCGCGCCCGTCGCGCTCGACGATCACCTCCCACTCCTGGCGTGCCTCGTTGAAATGCGCCTTCTTGCAGCGCGTGGAACTCCAGTAGTTGAGCTCCATGACCTTGGTGTACATCTCGAGCCAGTCGCCCACCTTGTCCTTCGGCGCGAACACCGGCCAGTCCTGCGGGAACGGCAGGTACGGCAGGTGGTCGTACCAGACCGGGTCGTGCAGGCACAGGCTCTTGTAGCGATTGCGCCAGGAGTCTCCGGGGCTCTTGTTCTTTTCCACGATGATGGTCGGCACGCCGAGCTTGCGCAGCCTGGCGCCGAGGATGATGCCGGCCTGGCCTCCACCGATGATCACCACGTGCGGCTGTTCGGTGTAGCCCAGCGTGCGCTGCTCATGCTCGCGCTGTTCCTTCCAGGTCTTGCGTCCGCGGTAGGCGCCGTGCTCAACGCCCCGCGGGCGCGTCGGGCCCCTGGCCTCCTCGTATCCCTTCAGCTCCACCATGGTCGTCAGCAGGGTCCAGGCCTTGCCGTCGCGCAGGCGCAGCAGGCCCTTGCCGCGCGCAGCCGCAGTCTCGAAGGTGAACCAGGCCTCGGTCACGCCGGCACTTTCGGTGGGGCTGCCGTCGACGGCCCAGCCCGACGGCTGCGTGTGCTCCAGGGTGCTTGCCAGCATGTCGCGTATGCGCGGCCCCCCTTCGGCCGTGGTGATGTTCCAGGTGAACGCCAGCAGGTCGCGCCAGTAGCAGTCGGTGTCGAACATCGCGACCGCGGCATCGATGTCCCGGCGCCGCAGCGCCGCATCGAAATCCGCCAGCCAGGCGCTGGCGCTGTCTTGTGCATTCATGTGCAGGGTCTCCATCGTGTCGTTGGATGCGCCGCCTCGAGCGGGCCGCGCAGCCCGCATGAGCAGCGGGCCCTGCCTCGATGCAAGCGCCATGCCAGCGCCGGGTCCGCGCTCGCCCCCACGTGGCCGGCGGGACGCCGGCCCCATGGTCCTGTCACATGTATCACCGTGTCGATGTGACAGCTGTCACATCGAAGCTGTCACACCAACTGCGTCACATCGATTGCGCTCCTCGCGCGGCGTCGCTGCGATTTGGGCTGTGGATTGCGTGCCGGCGCATCCAGCGGTACAGGGTCATGCGCGCCACGCCGAGCTTTCGCGCGGCCTCGCTGACGTTCCAGTCCTGCTGTCGCAGCAGCTCCAGCAGGCTGGCGCGGTCCGGCGCCGCCGGGGCCGGGCGCGTTGCCGGCACGCGGGCTGCCGGCAACGGCCTGTCGGCCGGCGTGTCGGCCGGCGTGTCGGGCGCGGCCGCGCAGCCCATGTGCTCCGGAAGGTCCTCGACCATGACCACGCCGTGCGCGCACATCGAGCGCGCGTATTCCAGCACGTTGCACAGCTCGCGCACATTGCCCGGCCAGTCGTGC
>JAKCDM010000010.1:0-1571 GCA_021841865.1 Pseudomonadota bacterium | reverse complement strand
GTCGGGCGCGGCCGCGCAGCCCATGTGCTCCGGAAGGTCCTCGACCATGACCACGCCGTGCGCGCACATCGAGCGCGCGTATTCCAGCACGTTGCACAGCTCGCGCACATTGCCCGGCCAGTCGTGCGCCAGCAGCTGCTCTCGCGCCGGCGCGCTCAGGCGCACCGGACGCGGGCCGGCGCAGCACAGGCGCTCGACCAGCAACTCCAGGTCCCGGCGCTCGCGCAGCGGTGGCACGTGGAAATGCGCGCCGTTGAGGCGGTAGTACAGATCGTCGCGGAAGTCCCCGCGCCGCACCGCGGCCACGAGGTCGCAATGCGTGGCCGCCATCACGCGCAGGTTCACCGCGACCGGGCGGGTGGCGCCGACCGGCAGCACCTCGCGTTCGGCCAGCACCCGCAGCAGCCTGCCTTGCAGGGCCAGCGGCATGTCGCCGATCTCGTCCAGGAACAGCGTACCCCCGTCAGCCTCCTGGATCAGGCCTCGCTTGCCCTTCGACGAGGCGCCGGAGAAGCTGCCGGCAAGGTGCCCGAACAGTTCGCTTTCGATCAGCGCTTCCGGAATCGCCGCGCAGTTCACCGCGACGAAGGGGCGGCGCCTGCGCTCGCTGCTGTCGTGCAACGCGCGCGCCAGGCGCTCCTTGCCGCTGCCGGTCTCGCCGGTCAGCAGGATGCTCACCGGCGAGTTCACCAGCCGGGCAGCGCGTTCGATCAGGCGGTCGAGCGCCGGATCGCCGGCCGACAGCTCGGCCAGTGCCGCGGGCAGCGCGCGTGCCGTGCCCGGCTCGGCCGAGCCGCCGCTTGCGCTGCGCACCGGCGGCGGCGACGCCAGCATGAACAGCATGTCGCGCGTGCCGGGCAGCGCGACGGCGCGGCGGTCCACCGGATGGCGGGCGACGAAGCGTTCGAGCTCGTGCAGCGGCAGCTCGAGGACCTCGGCCAGCGCGCGCCCGAGCACGCGGCCGCCCTGCGCGTGTTCGAGCAGCAGCTGCGCCTGGCGGTTGTGCCCGGCGATGCGGCCGTCGTCGTCGAGCGCCAGCAGGTATTCGGGACTGACGTCCAGGAACTGGGGTGCGCTGCTCAGGCGCAGCACCCAATGGGTACGGAAGCGGTGCAGGAAGTTGGCGTTCTCGACATGCGCCGCGTACATCTTGACCAGCTGCAACGCCAGGTGCTGGCTGTCCTTGCTGCTCGGCGACTTCAGCGCCGAGATGTCGAGCACGGCCAGCAGGCGTCCCTGGTCGTCGTGCACCGGGGCGGTGGTGCAGGTCAGCGGGATGTGGGTGGCATCGAAGTGGTCGTCCAGGTGCACGGTCAGCGCCTGCCCGGTGGCGATGCAGGTGCCCACGCCGCAGGTGCCGGCCAGGGGTTCGCTCCAGTCGGCGCCGAGATACAGCCCGGCCTTGCGCAGGCTGGGCTCGAACACCAGGTCGCCCAGGAAATCGACCGTCACGCCTCGCGCGTCGGTCAACAGCACGCAGTAGCCCAGGCCCGCGACCTGGCGGTACAGGGTCTCCAGACCGTGGCGCGCGATATGCAGGAAGGCCTCGAGCCGGTCCTGGTGCTCTCGCA
>JAKCDM010000087.1 GCA_021841865.1 Pseudomonadota bacterium | reverse complement strand
TGCGCGAAGCAATGAAATCGGTGGTCTACGCTCCCCAGGAAACGCGCGAGCAGCGCCTCGGCAGGCACCTGCCGATGGTGCGCCGGATCGCCGCGCAGATGGCCGCGCAGCTGCCGGCCTCGGTGGATATCGCCGATCTCGAGCAGGCGGGCATGATCGGGCTGTGGGACGCGCTGGAGCGCGGCCAGGAGCAGGCGCCCGGGCAGTTCGGCGCCTACGCCGCGATTCGCATCCGCGGCGCCATCTACGACGAGTTGCGGCGCCAGGACTGGCTGCCGCGGCGCAGCCGCGCGCAGGAGCGCGCCATCCACAAGGCGATGGGGGAGCTGACGCAGTCGCTCGGGCGCCCGCCGGAGGACCAGGAGATTGCCGCGCGCCTGGGTTGGGAGCTGTCCCACTACCACGCGGTGCTGGCGCAGACCAGCATGCAGCTGCTGTACCTGGAGGACCTCGGCCTGGCCGACGGCCAGGACTTCACGGAGCGCCATGCCGACCTGTCGATCGCGCGCCCCGACGAGGCGCTGCAGGACGAGCAGCTCGAGCGCGACCTGCAGGCGGCGATCGCAGGCCTGCCGGAGCGCGAGCGCCTGATCCTTTCGCTGTATTACCAGGAGGAGCTTCAGCTCAAGGAGATCGGTGAAGTGCTGGAGGTCAGCGAATCGCGCATCAGCCAGTTGATGAAGCAGGCGGTGATGCGCCTGCGCGCGAGCCTTCGCGACCATGGCGCGGCCCCGGCGCGCTGAGCGACCCCGGCATGGACATCCTCAGCATCGTCGGGCTGCTGGTCGCGATCGGGTCGATCGTGGTCGGCCAGTTCCTCGAGGGCGGCAGCCTGGGGTCGATCCTGCAGCCCACCGCGTTCCTGATCGTGATCGGCGGAACGCTCGGCGCGGCGATGCTGCAGTACCCGCTGCCGGTGTTCGTGCGCTGCCTGCGAATGCTGCCGTGGGTGATCCGGCCGCCGTTGCTCGACCCCCAGGGAGTCATTCGGGAGTTGCTGCGCTACAGCGACGTTGCGAGACGCAACGGGCTGCTGGCGCTGGAGTCGATGATCGACGGCATCGACGACGCCTTCCTGCGCCGCGGGCTGCAGTTGCTGGTGGACGGCGCCGATCCTGCGAAAATCCGCTCCACGATGGACCACGAGATCCAGGCCGTGGAGCATCACGACAACCAGGCAGCGCGGGTGCTCGAGTCCGCCGGCGGCTACGCGCCCACGGTGGGCATCCTGGGCGCCGTGCTCGGGCTGATCCACGTGATGGAGAATCTGGCCGATCCGAGCAAGCTCGGCGCGGGGATCGCGGTGGCTTTCGTCGCCACGATCTACGGAGTCGGGTCGGCGAACTTGTTTTTTCTCCCTGTTGCGAACAAGATAAAAAATATCGTGCATGAGCGAGCGAAGCTGCAGGAGTTGATGGTCGACGGACTCGTCGCCATCGCCGAAGGCGAGAACCCGCGCATGATCGAAGGGCGCCTGCAGGGCTACTTCGCCCATTGACGGGCGAGTTCGGGCAGGCTGGAGCGCAGCCGGATCGCGGGCGGCGCCGGGCGAGGCGAGGAGGGTGCTTCGATGAACGATGCGCAGATCGACTCGGGCGTGGACGGCGTCGGGCGCATCGTGCCTGCCGAGCCGTTGCGCCCGGTGGGCGGGGCGTCGGGCGGAGGCGACTCCGCTCGGCGCCGCCAGCCCGGCAAGCCGGCCGCCGACGACAAGCCGCTGCCCGGGCAGCCGCGCGCGCCTTGCGGCCAGCGCGAGCCGGGGCATCGAATCGATGAACGGGCCTGAATCCATGCAGGTCGATTTTGACGGAGCCGAATGTTGACCATGGTCGCCGTGTTGCTTGCGCTGGGGCTGTTCATCGTGCTGCTGCAGCTCGGTGTCATGACCCTGGTGCGTCGTCTCGCGCAGCAGCTCGAACTCGAGCGCGCGCGCATCGACAAGCTCGAACGCGCGGCGGCCCGCGCGGTCGCCGGCATGGCCGATTTCGTGCCCACGCTGACTCCGCAGCCGGAGTCGCCGCGCAAGTCCGCCGCGGCAGCGCCGCAGCCCGCGACGCCCGCGACGCCGGCCGCAGCCGCAGCCGCACCCGCTGTCGCGGGCCCTGCCGCGGCGCCGTCGGCGGGCGTGCCGGAAGGCGCGCTCGCGGCGGCCGGGGCCGAGCCGAGGGTGGACCCGAACGAGTTGCGCGGCGAGATGCTCGGGCTGATGCGCCAGCTCGTCGACCAGGGCCTGAGCGTGCGCGACATCGCGTCGCGCTGCGGATTGAGCGAGGCCGAGGCCGAACTGATGCTCAGCCTGCACGGGGGCGAGCGTGACTGAGTCGCGGCTTCCCGCGGCGCTGCGCTGACGGCCGGCACGCGCGCGCATGGGAAACACCGCCGGTCCGTTGCCGCCGATGCTGCCGACGCAGGTCGGCGGCACGTCGTTTCCGGCCCGCCTTGCGCCCCTTGCCGGCAGCCAGAGCGTCCCGCTGGCGCTGCCGGCCGGCGCGCGCGTGGTGGCCGAGGTCGTGCAGACGCAGACCGACGGCCAGGTCCTGCTGCGCCTGGGCCAGACCCTGCTGGCGGCGCAGTTGCCGGGACAGCACCAGGTGGGCGAGCAGTTGCCGCTGATCGTGCTCAGCGAACCCGGTTCGCAGCCCGCGTTGCTGATGGCGCCGCCGGGCAGCTTGCCGGCGTCGCAGTCGGAGCTGTCGTCCACCGCCCAGTTGCTGGCGCGCCTGCAGCAGCAGCCCGCGCAGGCGCTGCGCGCTGCCGAGCCGCTGTGGCCGCAGCCGGACGGAGTGGCGTCGCCGTCGCTGGCGCAGTCGCTGGCGTCGAGCGTCGGCAGCAGCGGGCTGTTCTACGAAAGCCACCTCGCGGCCTGGGTGCAGGCAGAGCTGCCGACCCAGGCGCTGTTGCAGGAGCCGCAGGGGCGCCTGTCCGCCGCGGCGCAGGCCTCCGCGCCCACGTCCTCGCCCGCGCCGGCGGGGCAGGCGCAGGCGCCGGCTCGGCCGGAGCTCCTGGCAACGGGCAGTGCCGCGGGCGCCGCGCCGGCGCCGCTGCCCGGCGGGGATCGTGCCGGCGCGTCCGGCGCGTCGCAAGCCCAGGCTGCGCAGCCGGCGCAGGGCACGCCGGCGCAAGGCGCCCTGGCAGCCGCAGGCGGCGCGCCGCAGCAGCTGCCGGTGCCTGCCGCTCGCCTGCACGCAGCGGCTGGCGTGTACGCGGCCGTGCAGGCACAGTCCAGCGCCACCGCGGCGGGCACCGTGGGCACGACCGCGCAGGCGATTCCCGCGCAGCTGCAGGCGCTGGTGCAGCAGCAGCTCGCCACGCTGGCGCAGGGCGCCGTGGTGTGGGCCGGACAGGCGTGGCCGGGGCAGGAGCTGGAGTGGCGCATCGAGCCGGACGATTCCTCGCCGTCTGGCGCGGATGCCGCGCCGTCGCAGCGGGCGTGGACCTCGGTGCTGCGCCTGGACCTTCCCAGGCTGGGCCAGCTGGTCGTCACGCTGCAGCTGAGCGGCGCCGCCCCGGCTGGCGACGCCGGCGCTGGCGCGGTGCCGTCCGCAGCGTCGCACCTGCGCGTGCGCGTCGAGCATGCGAGCCAGGCGGGCCGCGCGTTGCATGCGCATGGCGGCGAGTTCCGGCAGGCCCTGCGCGACGCCGGCCTGCAGCTCGACGAACTCGCGCTGCGCCCGCTGGCAGGTGACTCGCATGGCTGAGCGCCCGGGCACGCAGCCGCAGGCGCCGCGCGAGGCGGTGGCCTTGCAGTACCAGCGCGACGCGCAGGGGGCTCCCCAGGTGGTGGCGAAGGGGCGCGGGCTGATCGCCGAAGCTATCATCCAGCGAGCTCGCGAGGCGGGGGTTTATGTGCATGAATCCCCGCAATTGGTGCAGTTGTTGATGCAGGTAGACCTTGACGCACAGATCCCCCCCGCCTTGTATGTCGCCGTCGCAGAGTTGCTGGCCTGGCTGTGGCGCCTGGAGCACGAGGCGGCGAATCCCTGAGCCGCCGCGCACGCGACGCATGCGCGCGGTGACGCTCGGCGCGGGAGGCGTGTCGTGAACGGCGCGTTGTCCGCGGCATCGGCTGCCGAACTCGCTCGCTCGACCTTCCGTCGCCTGGCCGCGCTTCGCCTGGCGCCCACTCCGGAGAACTACGTTCGCGTATGGGCGGAGCTGGTGCGCGCGCGCGAGCATCCGGCGCCGACGAGCAACGGCGTCGCGCCCGCGCAAGCGGCCCGCCCAGCCTCGCAGGCGTCCCCATCCGCCGACGCGGTGCCCGGCATCGCTGCGGCTGCCGGCGCGTGCGCGTCATGGCGCCAGATGTGGGAGCACAGCCTGCACCTGGGCTTGATCCCGGCCAGCGCCGCGCAGCCGGCGCTGCAGCACCGCGCCGGCAAGTTGCTGGCGCGAGCGCAGGCGCCGGACCGCGAGCTGCCGGGGGACAACCGCGACCTGTGGCGCGACTTCCAGCAGTGGCTCGACGGCGAGCATGTCGCGGTGGACGGCATGCTGGACCTGTTTTCCAGCGTGGTGGCGCACCTGGGCGCGGTGTTCGCGGGCGACAGCGCGGCCGCGGCCGAGCTCGGCACGCTGCAGCAGGTGGTGCGGCGCCCGCTCGACCGGCCGCGCATCGAGCTGGCCCGCTCGGTGATCGAGCCGTGGCTGCGGCGCCAGGCGGCGCTGCAGCGCGGCGCGCTGGAGGCCCGGGTGACGTCGCGCGACGTGGTCGGAGCCGTGATGCGCAGCCTGGGGGCATTCCTGGCCCACAACGAGCGATTCAACCAGGCGCTGCAAGGCGACCTGCGGCGCCTGGAGTCGGGCCTGGACGAGCAGCAACTCGGCGAGCTGGCGCAGGAGCTGCTGCAGCGTGGCGTCACGCTGCAGGGGCACAGCAGCGAACTCGGCGCGCAGCTGCAGCGTGCGCAGCAGCAGGCCGAGCAGGCGCTGCAGCGAATCCGCGACCTGGAAAGCGAGTTGCAGCAGGCCAGCCAGCAACTGCAGGAGGATCCGCTGACCGGTGCGCTGAACCGGCGCGGCCTCGACGTGGCCTTCGCGCGCGGCATCGTGCGCGCGCAGCAGACGGCGCGCCCGATGTCGGTCGCGCTGCTGGACCTGGATCAGTTCAAGAAGGTCAACGACAGCTACGGGCACGATTTCGGCGACGAGGTGCTGCGAGGGCTGGTGCAGGTGGCGCGCAAGATGGTGCGCCCGGCGGACAGCATCGCGCGCATGGGCGGCGAGGAGTTCATGGTGCTGTTTCCCGATACCGATGCCGAGGCCGCGCAGCGTGTCGTGCAGCGCCTGTTGCAGGGTTTCCGCAACCGTCGCCTGCTGCACCAGCCCACCGGCCAGCGCGTGGAGCTGAGTTTCAGCGCCGGCGTCGCGCAGTGCAGCGACGGCGAGGATTTCGGCGCGCTGTACCAGCGCGCCGACAGCGCGTTGCGCCAGGCCAAGCAGGCCGGGCGCCAGCAGGTGTTCGTCGCGCCGGCGCGTTGAGCCGCGTCGACGTCGGGGCCGCGGCGCCCGGCGCGAGTTGCCGGGCTGTCGAGCGCGCCTTACCATGGGGCGGCGCCAAGTCACCCCATGTCAGAAATCCAGGACCCCGCGAATCGACACGCCAGGATTCTCGCCATGTTGCGGGACAGCCCTGGTACGTTGCCGTCGCCCAACTCGGTTGCACTGCAGTTGATGCGCCTGGTCGAGCGCGACGATGTCGGCGTGTTCGAGGTGTGCCGGGTGGCCAGGGGGGACCCGGTGCTGGTGGGCAAGGCCGTGCAGCTTGCGAACTCGGCGCTGTACGCGGGCCTGCGCCCGACCGCGGCGATCGAGGACGCGGTGATGCGCATCGGCGTGGCTGCGCTGGCGCGCCTGGCGGTCGGGCTGAGCCTGGTGCACAGCCACGGCACGCGCCTGGGCAGCCTGGAGCTCGAACTCTTCTGGCGTCGCTCGCTGGCGCGCGGGCTGGTGCTGCAGCAGCTCGCGCGCAGGCGTCACGCGTTGCCGGTGTCCGAGGCCTTCAGCCTCGGGCTGCTGGCCGACATCGGGCAGCTGGGCATGCTGGCCGCGCTGGGTCCCGACGCGCTGGGGGATCCCGCGCAGGATGACCCGCTGGCCTGGCAGCGCCAGCGCTGGGGTTTCGACCAGACGGAGGTCGGCGGCGCGTTGCTGCAGACCTGGAATTTCCCCAGGCGCCTGTGGCAGGCGCTGTTGCCGCCGGGCAGCGCGCCGGACGGGTCGGCCGAGCTGAGTTCGATGGTCGAGGTGGCACGCTCGCTGGCCGCAGCGCTCGATGCGCGCCATGCCTTGCGCGAACTGCCGGTGCTGTGCATGGGGGCCTTGCGCCTGGGTCTCGACGAGGCCGCGCTGGTGGGCATGCTGGACCAGCTGCACGAGGACTTCGCCCAACTCGCCGCGATCCTGCAGCTGCCGGTGTCGCAGCAGCAGGCGCAGCAGGAGTTCCAGTCGCTGCGCGAACGCCTGGGTTCGGCGCCCGCGCAGTTCGACTCCCAGCCTGCCACCGTGCTGCTGGCGGGGCCGCTGGCCAGCGCCCGCGCCGACCTGCAGCAGGCGCTGCGCGACGAGGGATGGAAGGTGGTGGTCGAGCCCGACCTGGCTGCCTGCTTCGAGCACGCCCGCGCCAGCCTGCCCGACGCCGTGGTGCTCGACGCCGAGAATCTTCCGCTGACGCCCGAGGAGCTTTGCCGTTCCTGGCGCGAGCACGAGAGCGCCCGCCTGTACCTGCTGCTGCTGGGCGAGCGACTGGATGGCGAGCAGCAGCTGCTGGCCTTGCGCGCCGGCGCCAACGACGTGCTGCCGGCAAGCACTCCGGGTGAGCTGGTCGTGGCCAGGCTGCGGCCGGGCATCCGCATGGTGCGCCTGATCCATGCGCTGGAGCGCGAGCGGGTCCAGGCGCACGGCCGCCAGCGCGAACTCGCTGCGCTCAATGCGCGCCTGCGCGAAGCCGCCTACAGCGACGAGCTGACCGGCCTGCCCAATCGCCGCGCCCTCGACGAATTCCTGGCGCGCTCGTGGGAGCACGCGCTGGCACGCGACCTTGCGCTGAGTTGCGTGCTGCTCGACCTGGACCACTTCAAGTCGATCAACGACACGCATGGCCACGACACCGGGGATCGCGTGCTTCGTGCCGTCGCCCGAGCCTTGCAGGAGCATTGCCGCGGCGACGACCTGCTGGCGCGCTGGGGCGGCGAGGAGCTGGTGCTGGTGTGCCCCGGGGTCGAGCCGGGCGCGGCGGCGGCGGTGGCCGAGCGCATGCGCGCGGCCGTGCAGCAGCTCGGTGGAGGGCTGCCGCAGGTGACGCTGTCGGGCGGCGTGGCCGCGGCCGCGCGCGAGCACGCGGACCCCGTGGGGGCGATGATGCGAGCTGCCGACCAGGCGCTGCTGCGGGCCAAGCGCGAGGGCCGCAACCGAATCGTGGTGGACGGGGCCGTCGACGGGTCGGCAGCCGCCTGAGCTGTTTGGCCGCGCTCACGCGGGTGGGTGCGCCGCGAAGGTCCCGTGGTTGCGCTGGGCCTGCAGTTCGATGACGAAGATCGCGCGCCCGGAGTCTTCCCGCCGCTCGCCGGGGCGGCAGGCGACGACACTGCAGGTATCCCATGCCGCGCCGGGCGCCGCGCCCGTGTCGCGCTGCACGGACACAAGCTGGCCCAGCGACAGCGCCTGGTCGAACAGCACTCGCAGCACGTTGCCCTTCGAGTCGCCCAGCAGCAGCGCGCGGCGGTCGACGCCGCCGCCGGCGGCGCCCAGGCGCAGGTGCACTGCGCGCGCGGGGTGGGTGCCACGGTTGTCCAGGCGCAGCGTCTCGGTGGCTTCCAGCAGCCGGCTGATCTGCGGATCGTCCCAATCGACCTGGGTCATGTGCCCCAGAGTCGGATCCTTGTCGTTGCGCATCATGGCTGGCTCCCGGCTTGCAGCGCAGGTTGTCGGTGGCGGGCCGCGCCCGGCGCGGGCCGAGGCAACGCCGTGCGACGCCGCCGCTTTGCCCTTCAAGCATAGCTCGCCGGCGGCGCGCAGGCGCCGGTCAGCCGAGGTAGGCGATGAAAACGCCTTCGTCGCTCGCCCCGCGCTGGCCGGGTCGGCACTGGCGCACCCGGTAGGCACGCGGCTTGTCGTCGGGGCGGTCGGTGTGGCGCACGAGCACCGCCGCGTCGGTCGGCAGCATGCGTTCGAGCGACACCGTCAGGCCGCCGTCGGCATCTCGCAGCAACGCGGCTTCGAGCCACTCGTCGCTGCCCTGCAGGCGCAGCTGCATGCCCATGGGTTCGCGCTGCATCCACAGCGACTCGAGCAGCTGGTTGACGCGCCGCCCGGCATAGCTCCAGGCGCCGCGCCCGGGCTTGAGCGCGTCGACCACCGGGGCGCGCTGGCCCTGGTTGGCGAGGTCGATCAGGCGCGCCAGCTCCTGGTGCCAGTGATCGTGCCACATGCGCAGGTCATCCAGCGTGTCGGCCATTCCGGGAAGGTCGACGAAGCGCAGCCACACGCCGACGTCGCAGGCGAAGGAGCCGGCTGCCTGCGCAGGGTCTCCATAGTCGGTGACGCCGTCGATGATCTCCTGCAGGTGGCGCTTGGCGCGCAGGCGCTCGCGCGCCCACATGTCGGAGACCTCGTAGTAGCTCTTGCCCTGCTGGTTGCCGATCATCGGCAGCATGATGGTGCGCCGGTCGATGCCGTCGTCATCGGCGAAGCCGCTGCGGTCGACCGGGGCGGGGCGCAGCAGTGCGCGCAAACGCGTCAGCAGGCGCGACAGCAGCGACGCCGGAGGCTGCCGAGGGGGGGTGGAGCGGCTCATTCCCGAAGCATACGAAATCCCGGCGCGCGCGCCAAAACCCGACGTCCGCGCGGCGCGTTCCGTCAGACGAACGCGAAACGAACGGCGCCCCAGTGGCGTGAGCCGACGCGTACCGGGCGTGACAGTTCGCGCATGATTTCCCCGGTATCGCGCGCGTAGACCTGCAGCAGGAAATCGCGTGTGTTGCGTGCCGCGTGCAGTCCCACGGGATCGTTGAACAGGCGTCGCGAGCGGTTGCCGACCAGGTCGCGCTGCGGGTCGCCGGTCAGCGGCTGGTCGAACTTGGAGTTGTGCGCGGCGGCGTAGCCGTTGCGGTCGACCAGCAGCACGAACACGTAATGCTCGGACTGCGCCAGGTAGCGGTCCTCGATGGGCTGGATCTCGCGCTTGAACCAGTCGGTGAAGCGGCAGTCGTACTTCGGCGGCTGCGTTCCGGGCACCGGGCGGTACTGCTCGTCGAACAGGTCGGCCTCCGACAGTTCGCCGTCGGCCAGCGCGCGCTGCAGCCGGGCCTGCATGTCGCCGGCGGCCTGCTCGAGCGCGCTGAGCACCCGGCTGGCCGCCGAGTCGGTGCGGAACAGCGTCCCAGAGTCGAACAGGCGCTGGCTCTTGTCGAGCGCCATGTCGAGGGCCTCGCTGATGCGCTCGCCGCGCTTCACGGCGCCTTCGGCATCGTCGCGCACGCGCCTGGCCATCGCCTGGAAATGCTCGTCGAGGCGGTGCAGCTGCTCGGATTGCAGCGACAGGTCCGCGGTGGCCGCGGCGGTCTTGCCGGCGACCTGGCTGACCCCGCCGGCGATGTCGTGGAAATGCT
Organism: Pseudomonadota bacterium; assembly: GCA_021841865.1. Classification (GTDB taxonomy): domain Bacteria; phylum Pseudomonadota; class Gammaproteobacteria; order Burkholderiales; family Burkholderiaceae_C; genus Thiomonas_A. The sequence continues at coordinate 3,282 of JAKCDM010000087.1, read as the reverse complement.
CAGCGATGTCGTGCACGCGCTGCTGGCTGGCGTCCATGCGCGACGAGAAATCCTCGGTGCCGTGGTTGACCGCGTGCAGCGACTTGCCGATGGTGTCGACCGACTGGGCGATGCTGGCGACCGACTTCTCGGCCGTCTGCGCGAGCTTGCGGATCTCGTCGGCGACCACCGCGAAGCCGCGCCCGGCCTCGCCCACGCGAGCGGCCTCGATGTTCGCGTTGAGCGCCAGCAGGTTGGTCTTCTGGGCGATCTCGCGGATCACCGCCATGTGCTGCACGACCTCGCCGAAATGGCGCTGCAGCCGATCGACCTCGGCCCGGTTGCGCCCGTTCTGCGCCACCAGTTCGGCGAACAGCTCGCGCATCGCCTGGGTCTGGCGCGATCCGTCGGAGGCCAGGCCGTCGATGCGCCCGGACTCGGTGTCGACCTCGCGCAGCTTGCCCAGCAGCTGTTCGGTGCCGTGCACGATGGTGCCGAGTTCGGCGCCCACCGCATCGAGATGCGAGGTGTGCTGGCGCGCCTGTTCCTGGCTTTCGGTCAGCGCCCCCCTGGAGTCGAAGCGAACGCGCGCGACCGCATACGCCACTTCGGTGGCGCCCTCGGTGACCAGGTCGACGAAGCCGCGCTGCAATTGCAGCAGTTGCTGTTCGGCGGCCGGCAGGGCCTGGATCGCCGGGTCGCGCAGGTCCAGCGGACGCACGCCCAGCCAGGAGGCCAGGTCGGGGCAGGGGGCAGGGGTGTTCATGGGGTGCTTGCGGTCGGGGGCGGTGCGGCGGCGCTCAGGCCTGACGAGGCGCGGCGGCCACCGCCTTGCGGATGGCAGCGCCCAGTTCCTCGGCGACGAACTTGGACACGTAGCCTTCGGCGCCGACGTTGCGCGCGTGGTCCTCGTTGGCCTGCCCGGTGAGCGACGAGTGGATCACCACCGGGACATGGCGCAGGCGCTCGTCCTGCTTGATCTGGCGAGTCAGCGTGAAGCCGTCCATCTCGGGCATCTCGAGGTCGCTGAGCACCACGGCCACCTTGTCGGTGATCGGCTTGCCCTCAACCTGCGCGTCATGGGCAAGCGCGCGCAGGCGCTCGAGCGCCTCCTTGCCGGTCTTGGTCATGATGTAGGGCGCCTGCAGCGCCTGCAGGACCTTCTCGATCTGGCTGCGCGCGACGAAGGAGTCGTCGGCCGCCAGCACGACGGCTCCCGGCGGCAGGTTCAGGCGCGCGCCCACGCGCGCGGCATCGACCTCGGAAACCCGCGACGGCAGCACGTCGCGAAGCACCTTCTCGACGTCGAGCACCAGCGCGAGACGGCTTTTCTCGTTCTCGGCATCGAGGCGCGCGATGCTGGTGACCATGCCCCCCACGGCATTGGCCTCGGCCGACAGCACGCGACTCCATTCCAGGCGCGTGATCTCCTCGACCTCCTCGACGGCGAAGCCCTGCACCGAGCGCTCGTACTCGGTGACGATCAGGATGCTCAGCCCCTTGGGCTTGCAGCCGACGACGGCCGGCAGGTCGATCACCGGCACGATCTGGCCGCGGATGTTGGCCACGCCGAGCACATGCTGCGGCGCGCCGGGCATCGCGGTGACCGTCGGCATGACCAGGGCCTCGCGTACCTTGAACACGTTGATGCCGAAGATCTCGCGGCGCCCGCCCGGGTCCTCGCCGAGGCGGAACAGCAGCAGCTCGAACTTGTTGGTTCCGGCCAGGCGGGAGCGTTCATCGACTTCCTGCAGGACGCTGGTCATGGTGGGGTTCTCCGAGGGGCGAGGCGGCGGTGGGCGCGGCGCGCGCTCTCGCGGTGAATGGGTGGGGATGGGGTTCAGGCGGTGCGCGGCAACGCGCCGGGCTGCAGCTGCCGGCGCAGCTCCTGCAGCGCGTCGGCAAGGCGCAGCGCATCGGTGTTCACGCTGGCCAGCGCATCGCCCGCGGCGAGCCCGGCGTCGCGCTGCTGCCCGGTCTGCTCGCTGAGCGAACGCATCGCCGCATCCTGCGACTGTACCGTGTCCAGCGTGGATTTCATCGCTCGCCGCGCCTCGCCCAGCGCGCCCTGCGTGCTGCCCAGCAGCGCGCCCAGGCGCTCGACCTGCTGCACCGCGGCCTGCATGTCGCGGCCGAGCCCGCCCGAGTCCTGGCGGATGGCCAGCGTGAGGTCCTCGATGCGGTCGGTGATCGACGCGGTCTTGCGCGCCAGGTTGCGCACTTCGTCGGCGACCACCGCGAAGCCGCGCCCGGCCTCTCCGGCACGCGCCGCCTCGATCGCGGCGTTGAGCGCGAGCAGGTTGGTCTGGCTGGCGACTTCCTGGATGCTGGCGGTGAGCTGCTCGACGGTGTTGACCGACTCGACGAACGACGCCAGCTTGCCCTGCGTGGAAGCGATGAATCCGTTGACCTCGCGAACCTCGCGCTCGACTCCCTGCAGTGAATCGCTGCCGCGGCCCACCGCCTGCGCGCCGTCTGCGGCGCGCGCCTGCGCCTGCTGCAGCCCGTCGCTGGCCTGGCGTGCCGCGTCCGCGGTCTGCGCCAGTTGCTGCGCGTGCTGCTGCACGCTGCCGGCAACGGACTGAAGCCCCTGGCGCAGCGCACCGAGCCGGTCATCGGCGGTGGCGAGCAGCGCATCGTTCCGGCGCGCACCGGCGGCGTCGGCGCGCAGCGCCGAGACGGCCTGTTCGAAGCGTCGCGCCCAGCCGGCGCCGTCGACCAGGCTGAGTTCGCGCAGCGCGTCGTCGCGCCCGCCCTGCAGCATCGCGAGTACCGCGCCCAGCACGCTTTCGCGGTCGGATTTGAGCCGCGCCAGCAGCCCGGCCTGCGCGCCGTTGGACGCTGGCGCCTGTTCCGACGCGGCCGGCGCCAGCGCGTCGAGTTGCGCGTCGGCCTCGCGCGCGGGCTGCGCGACGGAGGGGTCGAGGGGCTCTTCGCCCGGTGTCATGGCGTTCATGGCGAATCAGCGTGAGGGCACGGCCGAGCCCACGTCGAGCTGGGCGAACCAGTCGATGAACCGCTGCACGTTCTCGCCGGTGTAGATGGCGCCGTGCTGCGGGCAGAGAAAGTCGATGTCCAGGCGCGACACGCGTTCGCACCAATCACGCTTGGCCTCGTTGCTCGGCATCCAGCGCTTGTGGAAATACTCGGCGTGGCGGATATGTTCGTCGAAGGCTTTCGGCGAGTCGACCTCGCGCCGGCCGACGAAGGCGTCGTGCCCGGCCGGCAGCAGCGCCGCGCCCACGTCGCCGCTGAACAGCACCTTGGCCAGCGGGTCGTAGAGCTGGAAATTGGCCGACGAGT
>JAKCDM010000009.1 GCA_021841865.1 Pseudomonadota bacterium | reverse complement strand
CCATGCGGCGCTGCGTCTTGCCGGCATGAGCCAGAGCGTTGCGCATGAAGTGCACGCGGCAGCGCTGCCAGGTGGCCTTGAGCACCTTGGCGACCGCCGCCTTGATGCCCTCGTGGCTGTCGCTGATCACGAGCTTGACCCCGCGCAGGCCACGGCGGTTGAGGCTGCGCAGGAAGTCCGTCCAGAACGGCTCGGCCTCCGAGGCGCCGACCTTCATGCCCAGCACCTCGCGCTGGCCCTCGGTGTTGACGCCGACGGCGATTATGACGGCCACGCTGACGATGCGGCCGGCTTCGCGGGTCTTGACGTAGGTGGCGTCGATCCACAGGTAGGGCCAGTCGCCCTCGATCTGGCGGTTGAGGAAGGCGCCGACCTGCTCGTCGAGCTCGCCGCACAGACGCGACACCTGGCTCTTGGACACGCCGCTCATGCCCATGGCCTTGACCAGGTCGTCCACGGAACGCGTGGAGATGCCCTGCACGTAGGCTTCCTGGATCACGGCGGTGAGCGCCTTCTCGGCGGTGCGCCGCGGCTCCAGGAACTCAGGGAAGTAGCTCCCCTGGCGCAGCTTCGGGATCTTGAGCTCGACCGTGCCGGCTCGCGTCTCCCAGGTGCGGTCGCGGTAGCCGTTGCGGCTGTTGAGCCGGGCGGCGCTCTTCTCGTCGTAGCCGGCGCCGCAGCGCCCCTCCACGTCGATCTCCATGAGGCGCTGGGCCATGAACTGCACCATCTGGCGCAGCACGTCGACATCGGCCCCCTTCTCAGCGAGCTCGGTCAATGCGATAGTGGCGTTGGTCATCGTGGTTTCCTCAGACAAGGATTGGTGGGTCGCACCTCAACCTTATCCGGACTTCACGATGGCCACCCCCATCTCCAGGGACGACCGGCGCGCGGTGAGCTGCTCCGGGCTACGCCCTTCGCAGCTCACCGCGGCAAAGACTTACACCACGCCCGGGGACATTACCCGATCGGGTCCGCCAGGCAGCGCAGGCCGATCGGGGTGGCGTCTCCCGCACCGGCGGCCAGCGCGCTGTCGCGCGGGTCGCGATCGCGGCGTGCAGGCGGGGGTTTACCCACCCCACTCACGCGGGATTGACTTTGCATTCACGAAGACGAATCCTTCGAGGCGCTGCAAGTGCCCGCGTGGTTGTTGCGATTTTCAGCCGATTGTCGTCATTCGTTGCAGTCGGCGCGCGGAGCTCGAGCAAGAAATCCCAGAACGATTCAAGACTCGCCATGCTTCTTTTCTACCAGCGCCCCGTGGCACTGAACCGGGAGGCGCACCGCGCCTTTCGCATCCGTCGCAGCGTCGCCCGCTACGAGTTCGCCTCCGGCACGAATTCCCTGCCGCTGGTCGGCGCGGAGTTCCCGCGCGCCGCGCTGGAATATCCCATCGTGTTCGCCGGGCAGCTCGCCGCGCAATGCCTGCCGGCGGCGCTGCTCGGCCTGCGCGACGCCCAGAATCTGTTCGTGGGGGCCGACGGCGGCTGGCTCGACGGCGCCTACATCCCGGCCTTCGCGCGACGCTATCCCTTCGTGCTGGCCGATGCCGGCGCGGGGGCTGCCGCGCCGTACACGGTGTGCATCGACGAGGCCTTCGACGGCATCGGACCCGGGCAGGACGGCGAGGCGCTGTTCGACGAACAGGGCGAGCCGGCGCGCTTCCTGCGCGAGGCGCTGGACTTCCTGCGGGACTACCAGCAGCAGTTGCAGGCCACCCAGGCCTTCGTGCACAGCCTGGCCGAGCGTGAACTGCTGGTGCAGCGCAGCCTGCAGATGACCACCCCGGACGGGGAGGCGCTGCGCCTGGACGGATTCTTCGTGGTCGACGAGCAGCGCCTGCGCGAACTGGACGACGCCACCGCGGCGGCCTGGTTCCGCAACGGCTACCTGGGCTGGATCCACGCCCACCTGATGTCGCTGGGACAGACCCGCGCGCTGCTGCGCAGGCTGCCGCCGCGCGGCGGGTTGGCGAACTGAGCAGGCGAGCGAGGCAGCAAGGCAAGGACAAGGCGCGCGGCCCTCGGGCCCCGTGACGCGCCGGGGGAGAGGGGAGCATGAGCACGACGACGATTCGCCACGGCCGGCGCAACGCAACCCGGCGCGGTGCGCCGAAGACACGGGGCCCCGTGCTCAAGCGCCTGGCGGCCGCGCTGGCCGCCGCCTGCGGCGCCACGCCTGCGGCGCACGCCGCGGCCAACCTGATCCTCCCCACCGGGCAGACCGCGACCACGCTGCACAGCGCGGCGGGGGTGACCACCATCACCACGTCGACCATCCGCGGCAGCAACGCCTTCAACTCGTTCAGCCAGTTCCGCGAGGCCCAGGGCCAGATCGTCAACCTGGTGGTGCCGGACGCGGCCGGCCACCTGATCAACCTGGTCAGCGGCGGCGCGGTGCAGATCGACGGCGTGCTCAACGCCATCCACCACGGCCATATCGGCGGCAACGTGGTGTTCGCCGACCCGCAGGGCATGGTGGTGGGCGCCTCGGGGGTGGTCAACGTCGGCAGCCTGGTGGTGTCGACGCCGACCCGCGCCTTCCTGCAGCGCATGCTGTCGGGCGGGCGCATCGACGACTCCGCGGTGGCGCAACTGCTGGCCGGCGACGCGCCGCTGTCGGCCGCCGGGCACATCGACATCGCCGGGCGCATCCACGCGCTGCGCGGCATCAGCCTGCAGGCGGCCGGGGTGCTGGAGGCGGCCGGCGCACGCATGAGCGCGGGCGACGCGGCCCGGCTGCACATGGCGCTGTTCCGGGCCAGCGTCAACACGCAGGGCCTGCAGGTGGCCAGCCTGCGCTCCAGCGCTGGCGGGATCGCGGTGACGACCGTCGGCGACCTGCTGCTGGGCCAGCTGCAAAGCGGCCTGCAGCAGGGCGACGCGTTCGCGCTGTACGCGGGCGGCAACATGCTCGCCGACGGCAGCTCCGGCGTGCAACTGACGGCCGGGAGTTCGGCGGCGCAGGCCGTGCTCGACGCCGGCGGCAGCATCGGTGCGTCGGCGCAGCCGCTGCAGCTGCTGCTGCCCGAGTTCAGCGCCAGCGCCGGCGGCGACATCTACCTGCATGACCTGGAGTCGGCGCAGGTGCCCACGCTGGATGCCGCGGGCGACGCGGCGCTGCAGGTCGACGGCACGCTGGTGTTCGGCCAGGCGCAGGCCGGCGGCAGCCTGCGGCTGACGGCGGCGGGCGATCTCGACGGCACTTCGGCGCAGGCCAGCCAGGCCACGCTGAGCGCCAGCCAGGGCTCGCTGCAACTGGGCACGCTGACCGCGCAGCAGGCGCAGCTGGCCGCGCTGGACGACATCGGCCTGGCGCAGGCCTGGATCGCCCACGCCATCGACCTGTTCGCCAACGGCAGCATCCAGGCCACGGTGGACCAGCGCGGCGCCGACACGCCGCTGAGCGTGGGGCTGGCCGGGCAGCCGACGAGCGGCGTGGTGCACCAGGTGGCGCTGAACCTGGACGCTCCCAACGGCGTGAACTTCGATCCCTTCCGGGTCTACGGCGCCGACCTCACGGTGCAGTCCCCCGACATCTCCATCCTCGACGGCTACGTGGTCGGCAGCCTGCGGCTGGACACCCCCGACGTCTCTCTGCTGATGGACAACCTCGACCCGCGCCTGCAGTCGGTGGACGTGCAGCTGTACCAGCCGGGGCAGGACTTCTTCCTGATGCAGCAGGGGCGATCGAGCTACACCTCGGCCTTCGTCGAACACTACTTCCATCCCTACCAGGTGACCGTGCCCAACTTCACCCCCAGCCACACCCTGGCGTACCCGGACTTCCAGGGTTCGAGCGCCGATTCCTACGCCTCCGACGCCACCCTGCCGCGCAACGGCCTGGTGATTGCGCTGCCCCAGCCCGCGCCGATCCCGACGGGACCGATGCACCTGTTCGAGGGTCTCGGCGGCGGTCAGGTCAACACCTCGGCCGACTCCGGGCAGGGCGGCCACGGGAAGCGTCGACATGGCTAGACATCATGGTCGCCTGGGCGGCGCAGGGAGCCATCGCGCACGCTGCCTGCTCGGCGGCGCGTCCATGCTGTTCGCGGCCGTCACCTGCGCGGCCACGCTGCCGCCGTCGCTGGAGTCGGGGGCGCAGCAGAACAACAGCCTGCAACAGCAATGGCGCCTGCAGCAAAGCCGCAAGCAGCCGGTGCTGCGCGGGCCGGTGCTGGTCGGGCCGCGTCCGCCGGGGGCCGCCAGCGTCGCGCCGGGAGGTCCGCGCTTCACGTTGCACAAGGTGGAGTTCAGCCCCTCGCATTTCCTGTCGCGGGCCACGCTGCGGCAACTCGCCGCACCCTACCTGGGGCGACCGATCACGGTGGCCGACCTGTACAAGCTGGTCGATACCGTCAACGCGCTGTACGACAGGCGCGAGCTGCTGACCGCGCGCGCGGTGCTGCCGCCGCAGAAGATCCGCCACGGCACGGTGCGCATCCGGCTGGTGGAAGGGCGCGTCGGACAGGTGCTGATCCAGGGTCATCCGTACACGCGGCCTTCCTTCATCCTGTCGCGCCTGCCGCTGCGCCAGGGGCAGGTGGTCGACGCGCCGCAGCTCGAGCAGGCGCTGGAATATTTCAACCGCACCAACTCGCTGGGGCTGCGCGCCGCGCTGCGCCCGGGAACGTCCTTCGGCCTGAGCAACGTGCTGCTGTACGCGGTGGAGCCGCCGCGCTACGGCCTGGACCTGCTGCTCAACAACCAGGGCGACGACGCCACCGGGCGCAACCAGATCGGGCTGTACGGGACCGTCAACGGGCCGCTGCGCCTGGGCGACCAGGCCAACGTGTACGTGACCAAGTCCAGCGGGGCGCTGAACGGCAACCTCAGCTACCAGGTTCCGCTCGACGCGCGCGGCCTGAGCGCCAACGTCAGCGTGGCCTACAACCACATCCACATCGTCTCCGGCCCCTACCAGGCGCTGGACATCACCGGCCATTCGCAGACCCTGCAGGCCGGACTGACGCAGCCGCTGCTGGCCGACGACGCCTGGTTGCTGACCGCCGGACTCGCGTATGCGAGGATCAGTTCGCAGACCTCGATCGCCGGCTCGCCGCTCAACGACACCACCGTGAAGGGGCCGCAGCTGGGTTTCACCGCGGTCTACGGCCGCGCCCGGCGCCAGGCGCAACTCACGCAGACCCTGATGTTCAGCCGTTCCGACAACGCCCTCGGACAGAGCCTGAGTTATCGGCTGTGGCAGGGCAGCCTGAACGCCAGCCAGGGCTTCGGCAAGGCCTGGGCGGTGTCGGCCGACGCCGGCTGGCAGTTCAGCAGCGAGCAGGCGCTGCCGGCCGCGCAGCTCTACCAGCTCGGCGGCACCGGCACCATTCCCGGCTACCCGCTGGGCGTGGTGTCGGGATACAAGGGGTATTTCGCGGGGCTGGCGCTGCATCGCAGTCTGCCGTGGCTGCACATCGACAGTCGCGTGTTCTACGACTACGGCGTGGTCTACGCCTCGTTCCCGCCGCGCACCACGCTTGCCAGCATCGGCGTGGGCCTCGACGGCGCGCTGCCGCGCTGGGGCTGGCTCAAGCCGGCGTCGTGGGGCGTCACGCTGGCGCACCCGCTGCAAAGCGTCACCCCGACGCAGTCGTCGCTGCGCATCGAGCTGCACCTGATCGTGCCCCTGGTGTGATCGGGGCGTGGCGCCGCGGGAGCGGCGCCACGCGGGGCGACGCCGCGGACTCCGCGAAGCGCGCAGGCGCCCGGCGCGCCGGGCCGGCTTTCCACCTTGCGCGAAACATCGCGTTTGCGTGAAGTATTTAACGTCGGGAAGAACGGCAACGGACGACAATCATCGCCAGCATACGCCCATCACTCCGATGGCCCGCAAGCGCGGACCGGCGGAGCAAGGGCGGGAAATTGCGGTCGATTGGCCGGAGGCGCGGTCGCTCCGGCTCCGGCCCGGACCCCGGTCCGGGCGCCTCACCTCCCTCGTGGAGGCACCATGAATCCATACCAGACCGTCGCGTTCGCACCGGCCGCTCGCAGCGCATGCGTACCGGTGCATGCCGGGATCGCCGTCGCCGACGGCGCCCACGCACCCGCCGTTTCCCCCTCCGAGCAGGACGTCCTGTGCGCCTACGGCGAGCAGGCCGCGGCGCTGCTGCGCGAACATGCGGCCGTCGTGCACGACGCGGTGGGTCGTTTCGTGGAGAGCGTGCGCGACGGCGCCGCCGTCGATCAGGATCTGGCCGGACTGGTGGACTGCCTGGCACCGGGGGAACTCGACGCGGTGGGGACCGGCTATGCGCGGCATCTGGAACGCGTGCTCGGGCCGGACGCCACGCGCCAGGACATCGAGTCCCATGCCGAGGCCGTCGGACAGTTGCAGGCCCTGGTCGGCATCGAGCCGGCGCAGCTGATCACCTCGATCGGCGGCATGCGGCGCAGCGCGATCGAATGCTGCGTCGCCGCGCGCCTGCCGCAAGGCGTGCGCTACAGCCTGCTGCGCGTGATCGAGGAGCGACTGGAAGACGACCTGCAGGCGCAGTTGCGGGCCGCGAGCCGCACCTTCGGTGCCTATTTCAAGGCCCTGCTCAACGAGGCCGAGCTTCCCGAGACGCTGTGGCGCGACGCGCTGCACGGCATGATCGAGCCGATCGGGCACCTGCCGGGCATGCTGGCCTGCGTCGTGCTGCGACCGAACGCGCAGGGCGTGTTCGAGATCGAGGCGGCCGCGGGTCCTTCCGCCGAGATCTTCACCAAGCTGCTGGTGTCGCCGGCCAATGCCATCCGTCTGGATACGCGCTCGCAGGACGCGCAGACCCTGGTTTCGCTGGCGTGGCGCACGCACAGGATCCACAGCAGCGGGCGCTTCGATCGCGACGAGCGCCTGACGCGCTGGCGGGGTATCGCACGCTCGCTGGGGGTGCGCAGCTCGGTGGCGATTCCGGTGCTGGCGGGGCCGGGGCGCTGCTCGATGGTGATCTCGCTGCTCGGATGCTTCGCCCACCAGTTCGAGGCGCCGTGGATGCAACAGTTCATCCGCACGCTGCAGTCCCACGCCAATCGTTCGTGGCGGGCCGCGCGTGCTCCGTCGGCGGCGCTGATGTTGTCGCAGGATGTCGCGCAAGGCTACCGCGAACGCCTGTTCGACGGCGGACTGCGCATGTACGTGCAGCCGGTGCTCGACCTGCACAGCGGGCAATGCACGAAAGTCGAGGCGCTGGCGCGCCTCGAACTGGAGAACGGGCGCATCGTCGCGCCGGCCTATTTCCTGCCGATCCTCGGCGAGGCCGAACTCGATCGGCTGTTTCGCGACGGACTCGAGCAGACCTGCGCGCAGTTGCAGGCCTGGGATCGCGAGGGGCTGCGCCTGGACGCGAGCATCAACCTGCCGCCGTCGTCGCTGCTCGACGCCTCGTGCGCGCGCTGGGTGGAAGCGGCGCTCGCGCGCCACCGCATCGAGCCGGGGCGGCTGAGCCTGGAACTGCTGGAGACCCAGGAGCTGGACTTCCAGGCCCAGTACACCGCGCTGCACAGCCTGCGTGAGCTCGGGGTGCACCTGGCGATGGACGACCTCGGCGCCGGCTACAGCAGCCTGCAGCGTCTGGCGCGGCTTCCCTTCGACACCATCAAGGTCGACCAGAGCCTGTCGCTGAACATGCGCAAGGACCCGCTGCAGACCCTGAGCCTGATCCGGGCCATCGTGCGCCTGGCCTCCGACCTCGGTCGCCAGCTGGTGGTCGAGGGTCTGGAGGATCGGGGGGTCATCGAGGCCGCGCTCGAATGCGGCGCGCGCTACGGCCAGGGCTACGCCATCGCGCGCCCGATGCCTGCCGCGGACTTCGCGGCGTGGAAGCGCGGTTTCCAGCCGAACAACCGCCCGGGCGAGATCGGCAGTTTCCTGGGCATGCTCGCGTGCTGCTGGCGCCTGGGGCGGCGCGAGCACGAGCAGTTCCCGGGCGCCACGCAGGACCGCGTGCAGCGTTTTCTCGCCAGCCACCGGCTTGCGGGCGGCGAACTGGCCGACTGGTATGCCGGCCTGGGCAGCGGCAGGCGCCTGGACGACGCCGACGGCGCACGTTTCGTCGACTGGCTGCTGCAGCAGGTCCGTCGCGAGACGGACGATCCCGCATCCGCCGCATGACGGCTCGTGCACGACGACCGGAAAAGAACCATGTCCCTGGTACAAGGAGCGCCACCCAGCGGCGGCGTGATCGGAATGGCCAATCGCCTGGCGCGCGACGTGCGCACGCTGGCCGAGGACCGCGAGCAACTGCAGGCGCAGGTGACGGCGAACCGCGCCGGCGTGGAAGCCATGCTGTGCGGGCTGATCGATACCTTCAACCCGCATCTGGGCGGACACGGCAGGCGCGTGGCCAGGCTGGTGGACGCGCTGGCCGTGCGCTTCAAGGTGTCCTTCGCGGCACATCACGCACTGCGCCATGCCGCGCTGTTCCACGACATCGGCATGCTCGGCATGCATCGCACGGTGCTGTTCACGCCGTGGACCGATGTGTCGGAGAGCGATCGCAGCCTGATCCTGTCGCACCCGGACATCGGCGCGTCGCACCTGCGCGCGCTGCCGTGGTACGAGGCCAGCGCGGCGGCCGTGGCGGCCCATCACGAGCATTGGGACGGCTCCGGGTTTCCGCGGCGCCTGGCCGGCGAGGACATCCCGATCGGAGCGCGCATCCTTGCCGTGTGCGACACCTACGACGAGATGCTGAACAAGCCGCAGGACGCGCCCGAGCAGTTCACCGAGCAGCAGGTGCTGCAGCACCTGCAGTCGCATCGGGGACGCAAGTTCGATCCTCGCGTGCTCGACGCCTTTCTCGGCATCGTCGCCGAGGGCTCTCCGCACGAGCAGGAGCAGCAGCCCCCGGACGGCGAGCTGGCGCTGTCGCTGGCGGAGGTCCGCGCGGGACATCGTCTCGCGCGCGACCTGCTGAACGCTTCCGGGCTGGTGTTGCTGACCCGGGGCTCGGTGCTGGCGGAGTCCAACGTGCTGCGCCTGCAGGCGCTGCGCGGCCTCAACGCGGTCGTGGAGCCGGTGTACGTGCACGAGGCCTGAGCCCAGGCCGAAGGGGGCGCCTTCTGGTATCATGGAGACAGGTGCTGCAGTACCGCTTACCTGTGTGGCACCTCGACGTTTGACGACGTTTGACATCTTGCGCGCGCTTTCGCGCCGCATCCTCCGCAGGGGCGTTCCCATGAAGGGAAGACCTGCACCCAGGCAAGCTTCGTCTGGGTCATGAAATCGGGGCCTGCGCCGATCCGGCGCGCCGGGTTCCGGACTCCTGATCTGCACAGCGTGTGCGCGGCGTGGCGCGAGCCTGCGCTCGACCGTCCGTGCGGGTTCGCCCGCCCGCATCACACCCCATCCCTCTCGAGGACCCGAGCATGGCCAAGGAAGAACTCATCGAAATGCGCGGCGCAGTGGACGAAGTGCTGCCCGACTCGCGCTACCGCGTGACCCTGGAGAACGGCCACGCGGTGATCGCCTACACCGGCGGCAAGATGCGCAAGCACCACATCCGCATCCTCGCCGGCGACAAGGTGTCGCTGGAACTCTCGCCCTACGACCTGACCAAGGGGCGCATCACCTTCCGGCACCTGGAGCCGCGCACCGGCGCTGCGCCGAGGCCGCCGGTGCGCCGCCGCTGATCCGGCGTCGCGCTCAGGGCGCGCCGGTCGCGGTCCATGGGCCGGAGTCGCTGGAACTGGGCAGAAACCAGGTCCCTGAGCCGGTGCCTGCCCCTGACAGAGTGCCGGAGAACACGTCGCCGTTGTTGTTTCCACTCCCGGAAAAATTCCCGTTGGCATCCACCGCCCCGGTCACCGGGAAGGTGCCGAACTCATGGTCGTTGCAACTGCCGTTGACGATCTGTCCCGACGCATCGATCGGCATCGTGCAGCTACCGTAGTCGCCACAATGGCACTGGTAGCTGACCGTCCAGGTCTTGACGAATTGCTGCAGGGCATTGCTGATGTTCGGAGCCAGCGTGACCGTGCTGCTCTGCCCCGGAATGTAGTTGTTGGTGAGCACGCCGCAGCTCGTGTTCGCCGAAACGATCAGCGCGGTGTTGACCGGGCAGACGCCGGCGCCGCTGCCGTAGACGATCGACACGGGGATCTGATTGCTGCCCGGATGGGCGATCCCTGCCGCGCAGGCCGTGCTGGAGGCGCTCGCGGGAGCGACCGTGACATAGCCGTTCTGGGGCACCATCGTGCAGCTCGGGTCGACGTTCACGGTCAGTTCGCTGGGGCTGGTCAGCGACGGCACGGTGGTGGTTCCGCCGCCGCTGCCGCCGCCCCCGCCGCAGCCGGAAAGCAAGATCGCAAGCAGGGCTGCCGCGCCCGTCATCGCGCGCTGGTTCATGACCGTCTCCCGGTAGACTGGAATCGCCCACTCGAGGGGCCCAGATCGACAATGCGCGGACCGAGTGTCATTGCCGCGTTCGCGCAGTGTAAGTCCTCATGTCGAGCCGCTCCCCCGGGTATTTCTGGAGAGCCTTCGAGGCCGCGGCGCGAAGCCGCGTTGCGCCGCGCCGGCGTCCCGCGGGCCTGCCGCGCGCCGGGCCTCCGGCAGGCTCCGGACACCCCGTAGAATTCGCATACCGGCCGAGCCGCGGCTGCGTGCGCGGGCCGGCGTCGGGTTGGCGCGGGCGACCGGGAGACTTGCGATGACGCGTTCTCAGATGCATGCCCATGACGGCGAGGGCGCCCGCGGCCGCGACGACGGCGGGGCCCCTCGGACGGTCGATGCGCGCGACGCGGGTTTCGACTGCGTGCTGCGCGCGTGGCACGCGCACGAGGCCGAACTGCAGGCATTCCTGGTGCGGCACGCGGCGGACGCCGATTCCGCGCAGGATCTGCTGCAGGAAGTGTTCGTCAAGGCGCTGCGCCAGGGCCGGGATTTCTGCGTGCTGGAGCAGCCTCGCGCGTGGCTGTTCCAGGTCGCGCGCAATGCGCTGGTCGATGCCGGCCGGCTGCGTCGACCCAGCGTGGAGCTTTCCGAGGAATTGCCGGCGCCGGCTGCCGAGGAGCGCGCGCCGGTCGATGCCCTCGATGCCTGCATCGCACGCAACCTGCAGTGGCTGGGCGACGACGATCGCGACATCGTGCAGCGCTGCGACCTCGACGGCCAGACGGTGCGCGCCTACGCCGAGGCGGCGGGCCTGAGCCTGCCGGCGGCCAAGGCGCGGCTGTTGCGAGCACGCAAGCGCCTGCGCGATTCGCTGGTCGAGCACTGCGGGGTGCGTTTCGACGCCGACGGCAGCGTGTGCTGCCACGCCGGGCCGGCGCCGGACTGAGATGGTGCGTCTGCGCGGCGCGGCTCGATCCGGCGCTGCGCAGACGAGGCCCAACAGGGGCGGGGTGCCGCGGCAAGCCTCATGGCGGACTACCTCATCGCGCATCCGGGCCTAACGGGCCCCACCCTAGCATCGTCGAGGCATGACCGGAACCGTCCGCTCCGGCTGCCCGACCCATGTGCCTTGCCTCGCGTGTATCCGCTGCTGTGCGCGCCCCTCCCTTCGTGGCTGGCCGGCGCCTCGGGCGCGTCTGCGCCACGATTCTCGCGTGCTGGCTGCTCGCGGTTCCTGCGCAGGCGCAGACCGCCCCGGACGTGCGCTCGAGCACGGGCAGCGCGGGGGCGGCAGGGTCGAACGGCGGTTCCGGGGTTCCGTCCGCCACCGGCGGCGCCGGTGGCGTGGGCAGCGGCGTCAGCCTGGTGATCGGCAGCGAACTGAGCTCGGCCGAGCCTGGAGTTCAAGGCGGGGAGGCGATCAGCAGCGGCGGCGCCGGAGGCAGCGGCGGCTCTGCCTATGTCGCCGGCAATGCAGCTGGGGGCGGCGCAGGTGGTGACGGCGGCAGCGCGATGGTGCAGGACTCCAGCAGCGTGCAAATAGCCGGCGCGAGCGCCTACGGCCTGCTGGCCGACAGCGCCGGCGGCGCGGGCGGCGCCGGCGGCAGCGCCCTTGGCCTCGGAGGTGGCGGCGGCAATGGCGGCAACGGGGGCAATGGTGGCAAGGCGTTGGTCCAGTTCGGCGGCAGCCTCGACACGAGCGGCACCTACAGCTTCGGCGTCGGGGCCTTCAGCAGCGGAGGTGCGGGCGGCAACGGTGGAGTCTCGAAGGGGCTCGGTGGCAGCGGCGGCCTGGGAGGCACCGGCGGCGGCGGGGGCAGCGCGACGGTCGACCTGGCCACCGGAGCCGCCGTGCGCACCCGCGGCGACGCTGCCGCGGGGATCGTGGCGCGCAGCTGGGGTTCGAACTCCGGGGGCGGCGGCGGCGGCGGCGGCATCGTGTTCAACCCGGGGGGCGCAGGCAGCGGCGGCGCGGCGGGAAGCGCCAGCGTGAATGCGGCGCAAGGCGTCGACATCCGCACCGGCGGCAGCAACTCCGATGCCATCGATGCACAGTCGATCGGCGGCGGCGGCAGCCAGGGTGCCGGCGGCTTCGGCTTGTTCTACACCGGAGGCTCCAACGGCAGCGATGGCGGCAATGCCCAGGCAGCCAGTGTCGATTCCTCGGCGTCGGTCCGGACGACCGGAAGCTCCTCGCAGGGAATCGCCGTGGTTTCGATCGGTGGAGGCGGAGGGCTGCAGTGGCGGTGGTGACCCCGGACGCCGATCAGTTCCCCGCGGGGTGCTGCGGCGGCGCCGCTGCGGCCCCGAATCCCTTGCCGAGCGGCACGAAGTGCCACAGCATGCCGAGCACCCAGATCGGGTGCTCGGCATGGGGGTCGAGTTCGAACAGCGAGAACAGTCCGAAGTCGCGGCGCCGCGTGTTCGTCAGCACGTAGCTGCGGGTCAGGTCGGGAACCAGTCCGGCGACCAGGCCGACGATGCCCGGTGCCGACTCGATGCGGCCGCGTGCGTAGGCGGCGAAGCTGTCCAGGCCCGGATTGCCAACGGCCAGCACGGCCGCCAGCAGCGCCGCAACGGTTACCGCTCGGGAAGTCTTCGACATGTCGATCCAGCCTCGGGTTGTCCAGCCTGTGCAGTGTATTCGGCAGCCACGCGGGGCCGCCTGCATGACGGGCCGCCGAGGCGCCGGGACGGCGCGCATCGCCCGCTCCGTGCAATCCCCGATCCTGTCCCCATGGGCCGAAGATGCCGGGCGGTGTATTCTCGTCGCAGCCGTGCCTGCGCGACGGCGTGGAGCCTGGCATGACCCTGGGAATCGCCGACGAGCGTGTGTATGGCAAGGACGTGGCGTCCTGCCTGCAGTCCGTGCAGCATGCCTTCGAGTGGCACGCGCAGCGCTTCACCGAGCAGTTCTTCGATTCGCTGGCCGGGACCTCGGAGGGGGCGCAGATCCTCAGCTCGCTGCTGCCGGAGGAATTCGCCCACCTGAAGGCGCGGCAGTCCGAGCATCTGCGCATGCTGCTGTCGCCCCGGCTGAGCCTCGCGCGGCATCAGCTGGAGGCGCAGCGCGCCGGGCGCGCGCATGCGCTGGTCGGGGTGGACCTGACCACGCTGATCGCATCCTTCGCGGCGCTGCAGCAGGAGTTCCAGCAGGAGATCGTGCCGCTGGTCGCGCAGGAGTCCCGCGACGACGTGATGCGCGTGGTGGGCCGGCGCATGTTCATCGACCTGCAGGCGCAGGCGCAGAGCTACCGCCGGATCGAGACCGAACTGGCGCTGGCCATGTCGCAGATCGACCAGCTGATCCAGTCGACGGAGAACTTCTCCGATCTGGTCCGCGGGGTGATGCGCATCGTCGGCGACATCGACGGCGAGCTGTCGGCCTTTTTCGCGCGCTGCGACAGTTCCGGGGAATTGCAGATCGAGGCCTCGCAGGGAGCCGCCGGACATCGCTACCACGAGGCGATGATGACCGGACTGGTGCCGCGGATCAGCATCGATGCGTCGCGCCCGGAGGGGCAGGGGCCGGGCGGACGGGCGTGGCGCGGCGGTCAGATCGTGGTGTCCGACGCCTGGGCGGTCGAGGCGCGCAACCAGCCGTGGCAGGCGCTGGGGCGCGAGCTGGGTTTTCGCTCCAGCGCGGCGGTTCCGCTGCTCGACGATTCCGGCAAGACCATCGCGCTGCTGAGCCTGTACGGCGCGTGGCCGCGCTTTTTCTCGACCCTGCGCATGGGCAACTTCCTCAGCCATGTGCACAAGGCGCTGAGCCATGCGGTCGAGCGCCTGAACACCACCCCGGTGGTGCCGCTGCCGCTGCGCCAGACCTATCGCGGCTGGATCGCCGAGCGACGCGTGGCCTTCCTGTACCAGCCGATCATCGACCTGCGCAGCGGCGAACTGGTGAAGGTCGAGGCGCTGGCGCGCCTGCTCGACGACAACGGCCGCCTCGTGGCGCCGGCCCGCTTCCTGCCGGCCTGCGGCAACGAGGAACTGTTCGCGCTGCTGCAACTCGGCCTGGAGCGCGCATGCGATGACGCGCAACGCCTGGCCGACGCCGGCCTGCGCGCGACGGTCGCGCTGAACTTCCCGGCGGAGGGCATCGGCGACGCGCGTTGCGAGCGGGCCATCCTGCAGGCGCTGCGGCGCTGCGAGCCGGTCGGAGCGCGCATCGAGCTGGAACTGCTGGAAAGCCGCGAGGGACATGGCAGCGACGAGCGTCGGCAGGCCTTCCTGCAACGCCTGCGCGAGGCCGGCGCGCGCCTTGCGGAGGACGATCTGGGATCCGGGCACAGCTCGCTGCTGCGCCTGGACCAGTATGCCTTCGACGAGGTCAAGATGGACCAGGGCCTGGTGCGCGGGGCGACCGAGCGCCCGCAGCGCGCGCTGGAGTTCATGTTCTACCTCACGCGACTGGTGCACGCCTTCGGCATGGGGCTGACGGTGGAGGGGCTCGAGCATCCCGGGCTGATCGAGAGCGCGGCGATTCTCGGCGCGGACCATGGGCAGGGCTACGGAATCGCCCGGCCGATGCCGATCCAGGAGATCGCTCGCTGGCATGACGGCTTTCGCTACGACGTCGATCCGCTGCGCCCGCGAACCGCGCTCGGCGCGCTGGCCACCTACCTGCTGTGGGACATGCAGGCCGGCTCCTCATCGGCACACCCGGGACGCAGTCCGGCCGAGGCGCGGCAGACCGTGGAGGCCTTTCTGGTCGCGCGAGGCCTGCAGCAAAGCGAGCTCGCCCGACTGCTCGCCGAGCATTTCGAGGCCGGCGCTTCGGCGCGGCCGCGCATCCGTTTCCACGTCATCGAGTGCTTCACCGCGATCTGGCGCCAGGAGATGGGCGCGGCCGACCCCGGGGCGGCGTAGCGGGGGTGGCGTGGCGGGGGTGGCGTGGCGGGACGGATCCCGGGGACCGGGCTGTGCCCGACCCCCTGGGGAGGTGCGGCTGATCAGTGCTTCTTGCTCAGCGCGTCCTTGGTGGCGTGGTAGCCGTGCTTGACTCCGCCGGCGACGTCATGGCCGACGGTCTTCGCGGCATGCACCACGCCGTGTCCGGTCTGCTTGCCGACATGCACGACCGCGTGGCCGGCGTCGACGGCGTCCTGCTTGAGGTTGTGTCCGTACTGGGAAAGGGTCATCGCCTGCGCGCTGGCGCACAGGCCCGTTCCCGCGAGGGCCACCACGCCCAGGTAGAGGGCGAGTCGCCCGGTGCGGGCTTGTGTGACAGGGTGTTTCGACATCGATTTCTCCGGATGATGCGGGCCGCGTGCCCGCTCGAACGTCCCCCCGGGCGCCGTCCGCGCGGCGCGCAGGCGGCGATACGATTTGTCAGCCTGCATTGTGCCAGGGTCGGGCGTCGCCGCGATCAGCTTGTCGCCACGGCCCGCGGCAGCGGCGGCACGCCGGCCTCGGCACGCGCGGGCCACCATGCGCGGTGCTGCCCCTTGTACTGCTTGCCGTGGTACATCGCGGCGTCGGCGTGGCGCAGCAGGATGTCGGCTTCGCTGCCGTCGATCGGGTAGCACGCGACGCCCACCGTCATGCCCACGCGCACGGACTGCCCCCCGAGCTGGAACGGCATGTCGACGGCCCGGTGCAGTCGTTCGAACACGGCGCCGAGTTGCTGCTGGGCTTCGCGCGGGTCCAGATCCTCGATGACGATGACGAACTCATCGCCCCCCAGGCGGGCGATGAGTTCGCTCGAGCGCAGTTCGTCGCGCCAGCGCGCCGCCAGTTCGCGCAGCAGCGCATCGCCGGCGGCGTGGCCGTGGCGGTCGTTGACCGGTTTGAAATTGTCGAGGTCGATGTAGCCGACCGCCACCTGCGTGCCGCGGCGCTCGGCGCGCGCCAGTGCCTGGCGCAGCCGCGCGTCGAGGTCGACGCGGCTGCCCAGCCCGGTGAGGTGGTCGCGCGACAACTGCTCGGTCACCTGCGCTCGATGGCGCGCCATGTGCTGGAACTGGACGTTGGTGCGCCGCGCCGCATGCAGCAGGAACGCGGTGTAGAGCATGCCCAGCACGCCGCAGCCCTGCAGCAGCTCCTGCCCCGATGCGAACAGGTGCAGCGAGGTCGGCAGCACGATCGGCAGCACGAACAGCAAGGCCGCCGCGGCGTCCGGCGCGTAGGCGGCCATGCCGGCTCCGCAGACCGCGCTGGCGACCAGCGCCACGAACAAGGCCTGCAGGGGCGCGGACGGAAACAGCAGTGCGGGCAGCAGCCCCCACGCCAGGCCGACCGCCAGCACGCTCAGGCGGGCCAGCGACAACCAGCGACGCGGATCGCGCTCGATGGCGCCGCCGGCGCGCGAGCCCAGCCATGCCAGCACGCGCAGCAGGTACAGGCCGAGGTACAGCGCCAGCCAGCTGATCAGCAGGCGCGCCGGCTCGACGCCGCGCAGCATCCACGCGCAGGCGGCCGCGGCGCTGATGCCGACCGCGAAGTTGACCGGGACACCGCGCAGCAGCAGCCGCGCCAGATCCGCCGCGACATCGTCGGCGTAGGCGCCTCGCGCAGCCGTGACCGGCCTCGGCGCACCGCTCATCGGCCGAGCCTCCTGCCCGCGCGCGTCGCGGGCACCCCGTCTGTCCATCGCACGGGCGCGTGCATGTCGACCCCCGAATGGTCCTTGTCGTCGCCGGGCATCCCGGCGGACGGGACGCGGCGCGTTCGTTTCGGGAGCAGTGTATGCGCAGCCGGCGGCAGCCGCCGTGAAACATCGCACAGTCTGGCGCGGGCAGTCAGGCGCATGCCGCGCAGCGGCACGCGGCGTTTCGTGCGGTGCTGCAGCCCCGCGTCGACGTGTTCAGCGAAACGCGATGCGCGCGAAAAAGAAGGCCACGTTGCCGTTGTTGAGCTTGCTCGTGACGCGCGGGATGAAGGTGCCGTAGAGGCGCACGCGGCCGATGCCCACCGACACCAGCGGCAGCACGAGCGGGAAGGGGATGTTGTTGAAGATGTCGGCTCGCGAGGTCACGCCGGCGGTGTAGCCCGCTCCCAGGACCAGCGGACCGTGGTCGGGGTGCCAGTCCCACTGCTTCGCATAGCCCACCACCGGCTCCGCGTTGCGGTGCGAGTCCGAGAACATCATCGCGTAGATCATCTCGTCGTTGCCGTCGGCATCGACCAGATGCTTGCCGTAGCCGAAGCCCCAGGCGTGGCTGTTCAGCGTGGCCAGTTTCGCTGCGCTGTAGGTGTGGGGATCGTGCCAGGTGTAGCCGGTGAGGAAGATGTCCGGCTGCCCCTGGTCATAGATGGTCTGCAGGTGATGGCCGACTCCGGCCAGCCAGCTCTCGCTGTCGCGGAGCACACCGGCCCGGCTCGAGGTCGTGCAGGCGCCGGCCACCAGCAGACCGGCTGCGAGCAGGCGCGCGGCGCGCGTGCGGCGAGTCGCGGCGAACGTGGCGAAGGAGACGGTAGGGGGCGAACTGGATCGACGGCGACGCGATGCGCGGTGCGGGGCGAGAGGCATGAGGCGCAGGGAAGGAACCGGAGGGGCGACGCTTGCCCCCGCCCGGCCGTAGGGACATGGTGGATCGGATGGGTTCCTGCTCGTGTGCCGACCTGCAAACGGCCGGCACACGAGGATTTCACCACGACATCGCGCTTGCGCGAACGCCTCGTGTCGCCACGCGCAGTCTCATTGCCAGGCGTAGTGCCGGCTGCACGACGGCGCGTGTTCCGCGTGGCGGTGCGCCTGCAGCAGCACCGACAGCTCGCGCACGGCGTCGATGCAGGCCGGGGTGGGGGGCAGCACCCCCTGGCGCATCTGGATCAGCGCCCCGCGCGCCGAGCGCAGGTGCTGGCGGCCGAAGCTGCTCCACGAGGCCTCGACGGCGTCGATGGCCTCGATCGCGCGTTGCGCCGCGGCGGCCGGCGCGGGGCAGCCGATGCGCGCCTGCGCCAGCACGCGGCGCGCGTGTTCGAGCTCTCCGAGCAGATCGGTGTAGGTCTGGAAGGCGTACGGGCTGGTGGTCATCGCGGGATCCTCCTTCGCTGGCGACGGCCTGCGGATGGGGCGGGCCGGGCTTGGGCAAATGGGCCGGGCTTGCCGCCCGGGTGCGAAAAATGCCCGCAAGGTACGGATGGATTGTGTCGCATTTATTGCTAGGGTCTTCCCGTAGGTGTCCGCTTGCGCCGTGCTGCAGCGCACGCTCACATTCGGCTTCGTTGACGTGCGAGAATTGGCTTGTGGGGGTGTTTTCGACGACAAAGGCGTTTCGGTGCAGGGGTGCCGGAGCGAAGTGTCCCGCCGATTGCGGCAGGGGCCTGGATTGCGCACGATTTCGTCCATGCCAAGTACCGAGTTCCAGCCAGCCCCGCTGCCCACCGACGAGGCGACGCGCCTGCGCGCGCTGCGCGACCTGGAAATCCTCGACACCGACCCCGAGCCGGTGTTCGACGACCTCACCGCGCTGGCCGCGCAGATCGTCGGCGCGCCGGTGGCGCTGGTGTCGCTGGTCGATGCCGACCGGCAGTGGTTCAAGAGCCGACGGGGCCTGCAGATGCAGCAGACCCCGCGCGACTGGTCGTTCTGCGCCCACGCCATCCTCGAAGACGGCTTGATGGAAGTCCCCGACGCACGCGCCGACCCGCGCTTCGCCGGCAATCCGCTGGTGGTCGGCGCGCCCGGATTGCGCTTTTACGCGGGGGTCGCGTTGCGCACCGCCGAAGGGCATGCGCTGGGCACGCTGTGCGTGCTCGACCGGGTTCCCAGGCGTCTCGACCCTGCCCAGCGCGAGGCGCTGGCCCGCCTGGGACGCAGCGCGGTGCACGCGATCGAGGCCCGCCGGGCGGCGCTGCGCCTGCAGCGCGCGCAGCAGCGGCTGCATCGGCTGGCGGCGTATCGCGCGCTGCTGGCCGGGGTCAGCCAGGCCGTGGCGCATGCCGACGACGAGCGGCAGCTGTTGCAGCAGGCCTGCGATCTGGCGCTGCGGCATGCCGGCGTCGGCCTGGTGTACGTGGCGCGCCCGGACGTCGACGGACGTTTCCGCTTCCTCGCCAGCGCCGGGCGCACCGACTACCTGGGCCAGATCGTCATCTCCACCCACGAGCACGAGCCGCAGGGGCGGGGTTTCGCCGGGCGCGCCTGGCGCGAGGGCCGCGCCTTCTACACCGACGACTTCCTCGGCACCCCGGAGCTCAATCCCTGGCACGAGGCCGCCGGACGCTTCGGGCTGCGCGCCGGCGCGACCCTGCCGATCCGGCGCGCCGGGCAGGTGTGGGCGGTGATGACCATCCTGGACGCGCAGGTCGCGGCCTACGACGAGGACCTGCGCGAACTGCTGGAGGAACTCGCGCAGCACTTGTCGCGCGGGCTCGACCGCATCGACCTGGCGCAGCGCGAGCGCGAATCCTCGGCGATGCGCGACCTGCTGCTGGACCATTCGCAGGCGGCCATCGTCGCCGTGCGTGACGGCCGCCTGGTGCGCGTCAACCCGCGTTCGGTGCGCATGCTGGGCTTCGACGACGCCTCGCAGCTGCTGGCCCTGCCGCCACGCGACCTCGCGGCCGACGAGTCCGAATATGCGCATTGGCAGGAGCTGGACGAGGCGCTGCGCGAACACCCGCTGCACGGGCACAACCTGCGACTGCGGCGCCGCGACGGCAGCCTGGTGTCGTGCGACGTTTCGGGGGGCGTGGTCGACCAGCCCGGCGGGCGCACCGTCGTGTGGACCCTGCTGGACATCGGCGAGCGCGCGCAGCTGCAGCGCCAGCTCGAGCGTGCGCTGGCCTATCAGCGGCGCCTGATGGACCGCAATGCGGCGGGGCTGTTCACGATCGACGACGGCGCAGGCATCCGCGACGTCAACCCGGCGCTGTGCGAACTGCTCGGCCAGCGCCGCGAGCAGCTGCTGGGCAGGCCGCTGGCCTGCCTGCTGGGCGGCGAGCAGGAGGCGCGCGAGTTCACGCCGATGCTGCGGCGCGCCGCCGGCGGCATGCTGGCCGCGGCGCAGGAGCTGCGCTTTCGCCACCGCGACGGCTCGCCGCGCATGTGCCGGGTCAGCGGGGTTCCGATCGAACTTCCCGACGGCGAGCCCGGCGTGCTGTGGAGCGTGATCGACGTCACCGAGCTGCACCAGGCGCGCGACACCATCGCCTTCCAGGCAAGCCACGACGCGCTGACGGGGCTCCCGAACCGGCGCGCGCTGGAGCAGCACCTGCCGCAGGTGCTGGGGCGCCGCAGGCGCGACGGCGGCCTGGTCGCGGTGGGCATGCTCGACCTCGACGACTTCAAGCCGGTCAACGACGCGCACGGGCACGACGCCGGGGATGCGCTGCTGCGCGAGTTCGGAGGGCGCCTGCGCGCGCTGATGCGCGACGCCGATTTCCTGGCCCGCTTCGGGGGCGACGAGTTCGTGCTGGTGCTCGACGATCTCGACGAGCAGGCCTGCGCCTCGCAGATCGAATGGGTGCTGCAGCGCCTGCACACCGCGGTCGAGCAGGACTTCGAACTGCCTCGCGGTCAGCGCGCGCGCGTGGGCATGAGCCTGGGTCTGGCGCTGATGCCGCGTCACGGAATGGACGGCGAAACCCTGCTGCGGCAGGCCGACGCGGCGTTGTACGAATTGAAGTCGCACAAGCACTCGCGCAGTTCGTGGTGGCAGATCGGAGCCTGCCTCGGCCCGGCCGAGGCGTCCGCGGGGCTCGATGCCTTCGACGCGCGCGCGGGGGAATTGCTGCAGGGCGGCGCGCTGCAGGCGCAGCTCGACGCGGCGGCTTGCGAACGCCGCCTGCGCGCCGACTCCGCCGGGCCCGACGAGTCGGTCGCGGCTGCCGCGCTTCGCGACATGGCCGAGACCGAGGCGCGCCATCTGCAGTGGCTGCTGGGCCCGGACATCGACATCGCGCAGATCCCGCCCCGCGGCGGCGAGCGCGGGCGGGCACATGCCTTGATGGGGCTGCCGGCGGCGATGCTGACGCGCTGCGCCGCGCGCTTGCGCGAAGACATCGCCGCCGGGCTTCGCGCGGCGCCGCTGATGTCGCGGACCGCCGACGAGCTTGGGCGCATCGCCGATGCGCGCCTGCAGCTCGACCTGCAGGCACGCGTCGAGGCCTACGAGCTGGCGGTCGCCGAGTACTTCGCGGTGTTCGACGCGCCGATGCCCGCGCCCGGAACGCCCTGGGCGCAGGCCGCAGCCCACCTGCTGGAGGCGGTGGCCGGGCTCGACGGCATGCTGGCGTGCCTGGTCATGCGCCCGGATTCGCAGGGCCGCTTCCAGGTCGAGGCCGGCGCCGGCACCCGCGCCCAGGCCATCGGCGCCGACCTGCGCACCGAGCGCTTCCAGGTGCTGCAGGACGACGACACCGCCGCCGGACGCGGGCTCGTCGGCAACGCGTGGCGCAGCGGGCGCGTGCACAGCACCGGCGAGTACGTGGAGGACGAGCGCCTGCAGCTGTGGCACGCACTGATGCGTGGCTACGGCGTGCGCAGCGTGATGGCGATCCCGGTGCCGGCGCAGCAGGAGGGGGCGGCCTTCGTGCTGGCGCTGTTCGGGGCCTGGCCGGCGCAGTTCGGGACGCTGCGCATGCGCCGCTTCGCCGGCGCGCTGCAACAGCGCGCGGCGCAGCTGTGGCGCGCCTGCCGGCGCACTCCGCAGGCGCCCGCGCTGCCGCTGGAACTGGCGCAGGCCTACCGCTCCGCGCTGTTTCGCGGCGGCCTGGAACTGCACATGCAGCCGGTGATCGACCTGCGCGACGGCAGCGTGCCCAGGGTCGAGGCGCTGGCGCGGCTGCGCGCGCCGGACGGCACCCTGGTGCCGCCCGCAAGCTTCCTGCCGCTGCTGGGGGATGCCGAGCTCGACCGCCTGCTGCGCGTCGCGCTCGAGCAGGCGCTGGGCTGGCTGCGACGCTGGGAGCCTGAGCATCCACGGCTGCAGGTCGCGGTCAACCTGCCGCCGACCACGCTGCTGCATCCGCAGTGCGCGCAATGGGTTGCGCAGGCGCTGCAGTCCAGCGGCATCGAGCCGCAGCGCCTGACCCTGGAGCTGCTGGAGACGCAGGAGTTCGAGGCCGACTCGCAGGAGGGCGCCATCGAGGCCTTGTCGCGCCTGGGCGTGAAGCTGGCGATCGACGACCTCGGATCCGGCTACAACAGCCTCAAGCGCCTGGCCGAGCTGCCCTTCGACACCATCAAGGTCGACCAGAGCCTGACGCTGAACCTGCGCCGCTCCCCGATGCTCAGCTTCAGCCTGGTCAGCACCTTGCTGAAACTGGGGCGGGACCTCGGGCGCCAGGTGATCATCGAGGGGGCGCAGGACACCGACACCGTGCAGGCCGTGTTCGCGCTGGGTGCGACGCTGGCGCAGGGCTTCGCGCTGGCGCGGCCGATGCCGGCCGCGCAGTTCCCGGCCTGGTGCGCCGCGCGCCGCGACGTCGCCGACGCTTGCGGCGTCAGCGGACCGCTGGGGGCGCTTGCGCTGCACTGGGCGCTGGCCCACGGTGGTGCCGCGCACGTGGGCGTCGCGCAGGATTGCCCCGTCGCGCGCTGGCTGCGCGACTGCGGGGCGACCGCCGAGGTGCTGGGCTGGCACGAGCAGCTGCACCTCGATCCGGCGAGCTGGTCGAACGATCAGCCCTTCGTCGCGTGGCTGCTGCGCGAACTGCGGGCGCGTCCGTGACGCCGCCCGCGGATGAATCCGATGGCGCCGCCGCGACGTATGTCGTGACGCACGGGGTGCCGCGACGACATGGATCGGCCGCGCGCGGCGCGGCGGGGAGCGGACGATGCAGCAACTGAGACTGGCCGAACTGATGGGGGCGCTGAGCCACGCGCTGGACCTCACCGAGGGCCAGCCGCGCGGACATTGCGTGCGCTGCGCCTACATCGGCATGGCGCTGGCCGATGAACTCCGGCTCGACCCGCAGACCTGCTGGAACCTCTACTACACGCTGCTGCTCAAGGATCTGGGGTGCAGCAGCAACGCCGCGCGCATCTGCGAGCTCTACCTCACCGACGACCTGCGATTCAAGCGCGACTTCAAGCTGCTGGGCGGCTCGCTGCCGCAGGTCGTGCGCTTCGTGCTCACCCACACCGGACTTCGCGCGGGCCTGGCGGAGCGCTTCCGTGCCACGCTGGAGATCTTCCAGAGCGGCCAGGAGATCTCGCGCGAGCTGATCCAGACGCGCTGCCAGCGCGGCGCCGACATCGCGCGGCGCATGCGCTTCGGCGAAGTCGTGGCCGAGTCGATCCACGCCCTCGACGAGCACTGGGACGGCAGCGGCAAGCCCGACGGACTGGCCGCCGAGGACATTCCACTGCCGGCACGCATCGCGTTGCTGGCGCAGGTGGTGGACGTGTTCCACACCTCGTCGGGGCCGTCGGCGGCGCTGGCCGAGGCGAGGTTGCGGCGCGGCAGCTGGTTCGACCCGCGACTGGTGCAGGCGCTGGAGCGCGCGGCCACGCCGGGGTTCTGGGAAGGGCTGCGCGACCCGGCGCTGGCGCAACGCGTGTACAGGCTCGAGCCGGCTCGGCACAGTGTGCCGGTGGACGACGACTACCTCGACGAGATCGCCGAGGCCTTCGGCCAGATCATCGACGCCAAGAGTCCGTTCACCGCCGGCCACAGCGCGCGCGTCGGCCTGTACGCGGACCTCATCGCCGAGCAGCTGGGAGTCGACGCGCAGCGCCGGCGCTGGCTGCGCCGGGGGGCCCTGCTGCACGACATCGGCAAGCTCGGAGTCAGCAACGCCGTGCTCGACAAGCCGGGCAAGCTCGATGCCGCGGAGTGGGAGGCGGTGCGCATGCACGCCGTGTACACCGAACAGATCCTGGCCGGCATCGAGCCCTTCGCCGAACTCGCGCGCATCGCCGGCGCGCACCACGAGCGCCTCGACGGCACCGGCTACCCGCGCGGCCTGCGCGCGCCGCAGATCGAGCTGGAGACCCGCATCATCACCACCGCCGACATTTTCGACGCGATCTCCGCGGACCGCCCGTACCGCGCCGCGGTGCCGGTCTCGCAGACCCTGGACATGATGCAGCGCCTGGTCGGCGGCGCACTCGATGCGTCCTGCATGGAGGCCTTGCGCGAGGTCGCGGCGCGGGTCGAGCACGAGCTGGGCGCGCGGGTGGAGGCGGTGGCCGTGTGAAGCCTCGCCGGGGGCCATGGCTGGACAGCCGGGCCGCGACGACGTGAAATGGCGGTTTCGCGCCGCCGCGGCGGCGCGCGACCCATTCAGCTCAGCGATCGGAAACACGACATGGACATCCAAGGACACAGCGCACTGGTCACCGGCGGCGGCTCCGGGCTCGGCGAGGCGGTGGCGCGCGAACTCGCGCGCCAGGGCGCGAAGGTGGCGGTGCTGGACCTCAACGCCGAGCGCGCGCAGCAGGTGGCGTCCGCCATCGGGGGCCTCGCGCTGACGGCCGACGTCGCCGATGCGACGGCCGTGCAGGCGGCCGTCGAGCGCGCGACGCAGGCCCATGGCGCGCCGCGCATCGTCATGCATATGGCCGGCGTCGGCGGCGCCCGCCGCGTGGTCGGGCGCGACGGCGCGGCGGCGCCGCTGGAGGACTTCGAGCGCACGGTGCGGGTCAACCTGATCGGCTCGTACAACGTGGTGCGGCTGTGCGCCGCGCGCATGGCGGCCTTGCCCGTGCTGCCCGAGGGCGAGCGCGGGGTGATGCTGATGACCGCTTCGGTGGCCGCCTTCGACGGGCAGATCGGGCAGGCCGCGTATTCGGCGTCGAAGGGCGGGGTGGCGGCGATGACCCTGCCGCTGGCGCGCGACCTGGCGTCGCACGCGATCCGCATCGTCACCGTCGCGCCGGGCCTGTTCGACACGCCGATGATGGCCGCGCTGCCGCAGGAGGTGCAGGATTCGCTGGGCGCCTCGGTGCCGTTCCCGAAACGCCTGGGGCGCCCGCAGGAGATCGCCGAACTCGCGGCGCACGTGGTGCGCAACACCTACCTGAACGGCGAGACCATCCGCCTCGACGGGGCCTTGCGCATGGCGCCGCGCTGAACGCGCGGCGGCGCGCCGCGCCCGCGTGGGCGGCGCGTGCTCCAATAGCCGGATGAACCTCAAGCAACTCGAATACTTCGTGCGCGTGGCGGAGGTCGGAAGTTTCAGCAAGGCGGCGGTGCTGCTGGACATCGCGCAGCCGGCGCTGAGCCGCCAGGTGCGCCTGCTCGAGACCGACCTGCACGCGGTGCTGCTGCAGCGCACCGGGCGCGGGGTCGTGCTGACCGAGTCCGGCAAGCGCCTGTTCGAGCATGCGGTGGGCATCCTGCAACTGGTGACGCAGGCGCGCGAGGACCTGGAGGCCGGGCGCGACGAGCCGACCGGTCGCATCGTCATCGGGTTGCCGCCGAGCATGGGGCGGGTGCTGACCCTGCCGCTGGTGCAGGGGTTCGAGCTGCACCTGCCGAAGGCCAGGCTGGCGATCGTCGAGGGGCTGTCCGCGCACATCACCGAGTGGATCGCAACAGGGCGCGTGGACATCGGGCTCGTGCTGAACCCGCAAAGCCAGGAGGCCATCGAGGTGCAGCCGGTGTTCGAGGAAGAACTGTGCCTGGTCAGCCCGGCCGAGCCGGAGCAGCGCGACGGTGAGCTGGAATTCCTGCGATTGGGGGCTTTCCCGCTGGTGATTCCCGAAAGAACCCATGCCATTCGCCGGGTGATCGAGAACCAGGCCGCGCTTTCGCGCATCAAGCTGCAGATCGCCTGGGAGGTCTCCGGGGTGCCGTCGATGCTCGACCTCGTGCGCAGCGGCCACGGCCATGCCATCCTGACCCGCGGCGCGGTGCTGGCCAGCGGCCACAGCGAGGCCTTCGGCGTGCGCGCGCTGACCCGGCCGCGTCTGTACAGCCGGCTGTTCCTGGCCATCTCGGCGACCAAGCCGAGCACGCCGCTGATGCGCCATGCGTCGCAGCTGCTGATGGAACTGGCGCGCCACCGCGGGGTCGGGGTCGACCATATCAATTCGTGATAGCTGCTAGCGCAGCGGGTGCCTTGGAGGCCGCGCCCGCGCTTGGGATAATCCCCAAGACCCGACGAGCCGCCGGATCGGCGCATGCGGCGCGCAGGGCGCAGACGCCGCCGGTCGTGATCCGGCCATCCTGAATCCGCCGCCGCGCCACGCCGGACGATTGCCGCGGTCGGCAGCGCGACGCGAGACTTCCCGAGCAAGAACCCGGAGACCTTCGCATGATCATCGACTGCCACGGCCACTACACCACCGCGCCGAAGGCGCTGGAGCAATGGCGCAAGGCGCAGATCGACAACCTGGCCACGCCCGAGCTCGGCCCCAAGGTGTCGGATCTGCGAATCAGCGACGACGAACTGCGCGAGAGCATCGAGACCAACCAGCTGCGCCTGATGCGCCAGCGCGGCAGCGACCTGACCATCTTCTCGCCGCGTGCCAGCTTCATGGCGCACCACATCGGCGACTTCAACACCAGCTCGACCTGGGCCGGAATCTGCAACGAGCTGTGTCATCGCGTGGCGCAGCTGTTCCCCGAGCATTTCGTCGGCGCGGCGATGCTGCCGCAGTCGCCGGGAGTGGATCCGCGCACCTCGATCCCGGAGCTCGAGCGCTGCGTGAAGGAGTACGGCTTCGTCGGCATCAACCTGAACCCGGACCCGTCCGGCGGCCACTGGAAGGAGCCGCCGCTGACCGACCGCTGGTGGTACCCGATCTACGAGAAGATGGTCGAGTACGGCATCCCGGCGATGATCCACGTCAGCACCAGCTGCAACGCCTGCTTCCACACCACCGGCGCGCATTACCTGAATGCCGACACGACAGCGTTCATGCAGTGCCTGACCGGCGACCTGTTCAAGGACTTCCCCGAACTGAAGTTCGTCATTCCGCACGGCGGCGGCGCGGTGCCCTACCACTGGGGGCGTTTCCGCGGGCTGGCGCAGGAGCTGAAGAAGCCGCTGCTGCAGGAGCACCTGCTGCGCAACATCTACTTCGACACCTGCGTGTACCACCAGCCGGGCATCGACCTGCTGACCCGCGTGATCCCGGTCGAGAACATCCTGTTCGCCTCCGAGATGATCGGCGCGGTGCGCGGCATCGATCCGCAGACCGGGCACCACTACGACGACACCAAGCGCTACATCGAGGTCGCGTCGATCGACCCCGGGCAGCGATCCATGATCTACGAGCGCAACGCACGCCGCGTGTACCCGCGCCTGGACGCCGCGCTCAAGGCCAAGGGCCTGTGACAGCCAAGGAGACCACATGACCGCGTTGAACAACCTGGGAGTCGTGCATCGCAACATCCGCCGCGCCGACCCCGACGCCGTGCAGGCGCTGTCGCGTTTCGGCTCGGCGACCGTGCACGAGGCGATGGGCCGCGTCGGCCTGCTCAAGCCCTACATGCGTCCGATCTATGCCGGCGCGCAGGCCTGCGGCACCGCGGTGACCGTGCTGCTGCACCCCGGCGACAACTGGATGATGCACGTGGCGGCCGAGCAGATCCGCCCCGGCGACGTGGTGGTGGCGGCGGTCACCGCCGAGTGCTGCGACGGCTATTTCGGCGACCTGCTGGCGACCTCGTTTCGTGCGCAGGGCGCGCGCGGCCTGATCATCGACGCCGGCGTGCGCGACGTGCGCGAGCTCACGCAGATGCAGTTCCCGGTGTGGAGCCGCTGCATCAGCGCCAAGGGCACGATCAAGGCCACGCTGGGATCGGTGAACATCCCGGTGGTGTGCGCCGGCGCGCTGGTGCACCCGGGCGACGTGATCGTCGCCGACGACGACGGCGTGGTCGTGGTGCCGGCGCATGTGGCCGCGGCCACCGCCGAGGCGGCCGCCGCGCGCGAGGCCAACGAGGGCGACAAGCGCAGGAAGCTGGCCTCCGGCGTGCTGGGCCTGGACATGTACAAGATGCGCGAGCCTCTCGAGAAGGCCGGCCTGCGCTACATCGACTGAAGCGGGCGAGGGCAGGGTCATGAACGGTATCGCGCAGTCGGCGCGCGCGTGGCGCGTCGGCCTGATCGGCTACGGCGAGGTCGGTCGCATCGTCGCGCAGGACCTGCGCGAACTCGGGGTGCAGCAGGTGCTGGCCCATGACCGCAAGCTCGGCACCGAACAGCAGCAGCCGCTGCTCGAGCATGCGCGGGACTGCGGCGTGCGCCTGGCGGCATCGGCGCGGGAACTGGCCGCGGGTTGCGATCTGCTGATCAGCGCGGTCACCGCCAGCCAGGCGGTGGCGGTGGCGCGGGACTGCGCCGGCGGCCTGCACGCCGGTGTCTGGTTCGTCGACCTCAACTCGGCCTCGCCGGGGGCCAAGCGCGAGGCCGCGGCGGTCGTCGACGCTGCCGGCGGGCGCTATGTCGAGGCGGCGGTGATGACCTCGGTGCCGCCGTACCGCAGCAAGGTGCCGATGCTGCTCGGGGGCGCGCATGCGCGCGAGCTCGAGCCGGCGCTGCGCGAACTGGGATTTGCCGGTGCGCGCTTCGGCGACGAGCGCCTGGGCATCGTGTCGGCGACCAAGATGTGCCGCAGCGTGATGATCAAGGGCCTGGAGGCGATGGTCATCGAGAGCTTCAGTGCGGCGCGCGCCTACGGCGTCGAGGACGCCGTGCTGGCCTCGCTGGCCGAGACCTTCCCGGGCATCGACTGGGAGAAGCAGGGCGCGTATTTCTTCCAGCGCGTGATCGAGCACGGCCGCCGGCGCAGCGAGGAGATGCGCGAGGTGGCGCGTACCGTCGAGGAGATCGGCCTGCGCCCGTGGTCGGCTTCCGGCAGCGCCGAGCGCCAGGCCTGGGTCGCCGATCTGGCCGACCGCGGCGTGTTCGGCGCGCGCGGCGAGGCCGGCTTCGCGCGCAGCCCGGACTGGCGCACCGAGGCCGACCGCCTGCTGGGCGCGGCCACAGACATCGAGAACAAGGACTGAATCCATGGCGTTCGAGAAAACCCCCGGCTGGCTGGACTGGTACCAGGGGCCGTCGCGCCCGCGTTTCGTGCTGCCTGCGGGGAGCGTCGACGCGCACTGCCACGTGTTCGGCCCCGGCGAGCGCTTTCCCTATGCGCCCGAGCGCAAGTACACCCCCTGCGACGCCTCGCGCGAGCAGTTGTTCGCGCTGCGCGACCACCTGGGTTTCGCGCGCAACGTGATCGTGCAGGCCACCTGCCACGGCGCCGACAACCGCGCGCTGATCGATGCGCTGGAGCACTCCGACGGGCGTGCGCGCGGGGTCGCCACGGTGCGCCGCGACGTCTCCGACGCCGAGCTGCGGCGCATGCATGCGGCCGGGGTGCGCGGGGTGCGCTTCAACTTCGTGCGCCGGCTGGTGGACTTCACGCCGCGCGACGAACTGATGGAAATCGCCGCGCGCATCGCCCCGCTGGGCTGGCACGTGGTGATCTATTTCGAGGCCGTCGACCTGCCCGAGCTGTGGGATTTCTTCACCGCGCTGCCGACCACGGTGGTGGTGGACCACATGGGGCGACCGGACGTGACCAAGCCGGTGGACGGACCCGAGTTCGAACTCTTCGTGCGATTCCTGCAGGAGAATCCGAACATCTGGTCGAAGGTCAGTTGCCCGGAGCGGCTGTCGGTGTCGGGCCCGCCGGCGCTGCACGGCGAGCAGGCCGCGTACCGCGACGTGGTGCCCTTCGCGCGGCGCATCGTCGAGACCTTCCCCGACCGGGTTCTGTGGGGCACCGACTGGCCGCACCCGAACCTGAAGAACCACATGCCGGACGACGGATTGCTGGTCGACTTCATCCCGCACATCGCGACCACCGCCGAGCTGCAGCGCAGGCTGCTGGTGGACAATCCGATGCGTCTGTACTGGCCCGAGCAACCCACGCAGGGAGCACGCGATGGCACTTGACAAGCCGTACAAGGACGTCCCCGGGACGACCATCTTCGACGCCGACATGTCGCGCAAGGGCTACCACCTGAATCAGTTCTGCATGTCGCTGATGAAGCAGGCCAACCGCGAGCGCTTCAAGGCGAACGAACGTGCCTACCTCGACGAGTGGCCGATGAGCGAGGAACAGAAGCAGGCGGTGCTGGCGCGCGACCTGAACCGTTGCATCGAGCTCGGCGGCAACATCTATTTCCTGGCCAAGATCGGCGCCACCGACGGCAAGTCCTTCCAGCAGATGGCCGGCAGCATGACCGGCATGAGCGAGCAGGAATACCGCGACATGATGGTGCACGGCGGGCGTTCGATCGAAGGCAACCGCTACGTCGGCGAGAAGTCGCCGGCACGCCAGGGGGAGAAGGCCTGATGGCTCGCGTCACAGCAAGCGTATACACCTCGCACGTGCCGGCGATCGGCGCCGCGATCGACCAGGGCAAGACCGCCGAGCCCTACTGGCAGCCGCTGTTCGCCGGCTACGAGTTCTCCCGGCACTGGCTGCAGGAAAACCGCCCGGACGTGATCTTCCTGGTCTACAACGACCATGCCAGCGCATTCAGCCTGGACATGATCCCGACCTTCGCGATCGGAACCGCGGCGCGCTTCGAGCCTGCCGACGAAGGCTGGGGCCCGCGCCCGGTGCCGCCGGTGATCGGCCACCCCGAGCTGGCCTCGCACATCGCGCAATCGGTGATCCAGGACGACTTCGACCTGACCATCGTCAACCGCATGGACGTGGACCACGGACTGACGGTGCCGCTGTCGCTGATGTGCGGGCAGCCGCAGGCCTGGCCCTGCCCGGTGATCCCGTTCGCCGTCAACGTCGTGCAGTACCCGGTTCCGTCGGGACGCCGCTGCCTGGCGCTGGGGCAGGCGATCCGGCGCGCGCTGGAGAGCTTCGACGCCGACCTGAAGGTGCAGATCTGGGGTACCGGCGGCATGAGCCACCAGTTGCAGGGCCCGCGCGCCGGGCTGATCAACCGCGAGTGGGACAACCGGTTCCTCGACCGCCTGATCGACGACCCGGTGGGCCTGGCGCAGCTGCCGCACATCGAGTACGTGCGCGAGGCCGGCTCCGAGGGCATCGAGCTGGTGATGTGGCTGATCGCGCGCGGAGCCATGGAAGACCTCGCCGGCGGGCCGGCCCCGCGCGTGGCGCACCGCTTCTACCATGTCCCGGCGTCGAACACGGCGGTGGGGCACCTGATCCTGGAGAACCCGTAATGAGCAAGGCCATCAAGGTCGCGCTGGCCGGTGCCGGCGCCTTCGGCATCAAGCATCTGGACGCGATGCGCAACATCGACGGCGTGGAAGTGGTGTCGCTGATCGGGCGCGAGCTGGACAAGACGCGCGGCGTGGCGGAGAAGTACGGCGTGCGCCACGTCACCACCGACCTGGCGGACGCGCTGGCGCTGCCCGAGGTGGACGCGGTGATCCTGTGCACCCCCACGCAGATGCACGCGTCGCAGGCGCTGCAGTGCCTGCGCGCCGGCAAGCACGTCGAAGTCGAGATCCCGCTGGCCGACAGCCTGGACGACGCGCAGCAGGTGGCCGACGAGCAAAAGCGCAGCGGGCTGGTGGCGATGGTCGGCCACACCCGGCGCTTCAACCCCAGCCACCAGTGGGTGCACCGGCGCATCGCCGCCGGCGAGCTGCGGGTGCAGCAGATGGACGTGCAGACCTATTTCTTCCGTCGCACCAACATGAACGCGCTGGGCCAGCCGCGCAGCTGGACCGACCACCTGCTGTGGCACCACGCCGCGCACACGGTGGACCTGTTCGCGTGGCAAAGCGGCGGCGAGATCGTGCAGGCGCACGCCGTGCAGGGGCCGATCCATCCGACCCTGGGAATCGCGATGGACATGAGCATCCAGCTCAAGAGCAGCAGCGGCGCGATCTGCACGCTGTCGCTGTCCTTCAACAACGACGGTCCGCTGGGCACCTTCTTCCGCTACATCTGCGACAACGGGACCTACATCGCCCGCTACGACGACCTGGTCGACGGCAAGGACCAGGCGATCGACGTCAGCAAGGTCGACGTGTCGATGAACGGCATCGAGCTGCAGGATCGCGAGTTCTTCGCCGCCATCCGCGAGGGCCGCGAACCCGAGTCCAGCGTGGCCTCGGTGCTGCCGTGCTACCGCGTGCTCGACCGCCTGGACCGCCAGCTCGCGACCCAGGGCTGAGGACCGCGCGCATGCAGGCAAGCACCACGCCGGCCGACGCCGTGCCGCGCCGCCGCCTCGGCCCGGGCCGGGTGCGTCCGATCGGGCTGGGGTGCATGAACCTCAGTCATGCCTATGGCGTGCCGCCGTCGCCCGAGCAGGCCGAGCGCGTGCTGCTGCAGGCGCTGGATCTGGGGGTCGAGCTGTTCGACACCGCGGCGCTGTACGGATTCGGGGCCAACGAGGAGCTGCTCGGGCGCGTGCTCGCGCCGCATCGCGCGCGCGTGTTCCTGGCCGGCAAGGGCGGCATGGCGGGGGTCGACGGCAAGCGCGTGATCGACGGGCGCCCGCAGACCCTGCGGCGCAACTGCGAGGACAGCCTGCGGCGCCTGCGTACCGACGTCATCGACCTGTACTACCTGCATCGCTGGGACAAGCAGGTGCCGCTCGAGGACAGCATCGGGCTGCTCGCCGACCTGGTGCGCGAGGGCAAGGTGCGCTCGATCGGGCTGTCGGAGGTGTCGGCGGCGACGTTGCGGCGCGCGCATGCGGTGCATCCGATCGCCGCGGTGCAGAACGAGTATTCGCTGTGGACCCGCAACCCGGAGATCGCGATGCTCGAGGCCTGTCGCGAGCTGGGCGTCGCGCTGGTGGCGTTCAGCCCGCTGGCGCGCGGTTTCCTGAGCGCGCGCCTGCGCGAGGTCGACTCGCTGGCGCCGAAGGACATCCGGCGCGCGATGCCGCGCTTCCAGCCGCAGACCTACGCGAGCAACCTGCAGCTGCTGCCGCCCTTCGAGGCGCTGGCCGCCGAACTCGGCCGCACGCCGGCGCAGCTCGCGCTGGCATGGCTGCTGGGACAGGGCGAGCAGGTGATCGCGATCCCCGGCACCACCCGCGTCGAACACCTGCGCGAGAACCTCGGCGCGCTGGAGTTCAGCCTCGACGCGGCGACCCTGCGGCGCCTGCAGGGCCTGATCCATCACGGCAACGTCAGCGGCGCGCGCTACGCGCCGGCGACCCTGGCGGAGATCGATTCGGAGGATTTCGACTCCTGACCGACGCTTGCACCAGGAGAAAGGGTCGCACGCGCGACCCTTTCGTGTTTCCTGGGTGCGATGGCGACGATTGCTCCGGGTTATCACTCATATCGAATCGTGATAGCTGCTAGCGCACCCAGCCCTCTACGACAACACCGGGCGCGCCAACATAATCCCCACGCCACCCTTGCGTGGCCCATGCGATGAGCCGGGGAGCGCCGGGACGCTCGGCGCAGCTGCAGCTCGCGAATCCATTACAAGACCATACGAGGAAGACAAGACCATGCCGAATTCGACGAGAACGAGAACCTGGATACGCGCCGCGCTGGGCGCGATGGCGCTGGGCGCCGTCTGCGCGCTGCCGACGGCGCAGGCCGGCAATCTGGAGCCGGCCGGGATCAACACCGGCGGCACGAGCTTTTTCGACGGTTTCGGCGCGACCAAGCCGGGGCTGGCCTACCTGGGCTACTACCAGTACCAGCACTACAACCGCATCGACGACAACAACGGCAATGCGTCGCCGGGGTTCACGAACCCGAACATCGACGTGTTCCTGATGCTCAACCAGCTGGCCTACACGACCGACAAGACCTTCTTCGACGGCAGCGCGCACCTGGGCTTCACCGGGCTGCTGCCGCTGCTGCATTTCAACAGCTCCTTCGCCGCGAGCTCGATGAACAAGCTGAGCACGCAGGACGGGGTGGGCGACCTGACGCTGGGGGCCTACCTGCAGTTCAACCCGGTGATCAGCGGCGGGCGCCCGGTGTACTCGCAGCGCGTGGAGATGGACGTGATCGTGCCGAGCGGCCAGTACAGCTCGTCGAGCGACATCAACCCGGGCTCGGGTTTCTGGTCGATCAACCCGTACTGGTCGGGCACGCTGCTGCCGACGCCGAAGACGGAGATCAGCTGGCGCCTGAACTACCTGTACAACTTCTCGAACAACAATCCGCGCGACCCGGCGCACCTGGGCCTGACCAGCAGCAAGGCCGGACAGGCGGCGTGGGTGAACTTCACCGCGTCGTACGCGGTGAACCCGCAACTGCACGTGGGCCTGAACGGCTACTGGTTCCAGCAACTGACCAACGACAGCTACAGTTGGGCGGCCGGCTCGACCCCGGTGTCGATGCCCTACGGCGACACCGGAAAGTCCGAGGTGCTGGCGATCGGCCCCGGCCTGTTCTGGCAGGCCAGCGCGAAGAATATGTGGTACGTGAACCTGTACGATCAGGTGCAGGCGAAGAACCGCCCCCGGGGCACCGTGCTGAACGTGCACTGGGTCCATCCGTTCTGAGTACCGGGCGGGGCGCCGCGCAAGGCGCCCCGCCCGCCACGAGTTTCCGCTTGAAGTCCACGAGGAGAGCACAGATGACCCGCAAGCCTGATTCCGCGTCCCCCGCGGTCGACACCTCGCGTCGCCAGGTGGTGGCGCTGGCCGGCGCCGGCGCCGCCGGCGCGCTGCTGCCGGCGGTCGCGGCCAGGGCCGCCGCCAAGCCCACCCTGAAGATCGGCTTCATCAGTCCGCTGACCGGGCCGCTGGCCGGTTTCGGCGAGACCGACCCCTTCGTCGTCGACCTGGTGCGCAAGAAGACCGCCGGCGGCGTGAAGATCGGCGGCACGACCTACGCCATCGAGATGCTGGAGCGTGACACGCAGTCCGATCCGTCGCGCGCCAGCCAGATGGCCAAGGACCTGATCAACAACCACAAGATCGACCTGATGCTGGCGACGTCGACGCCCGAGGTGGTCAACCCGGTGGCCGACGCCTGCGAGGCGGCCGGCATGCCGTGCCTGTCGACCGTGGTGCCGTGGGAGTCGTGGTACTTCGGCCGCGGCGCCAAGCCCGGCGAGCCGTCGCCGTTCAAGTGGACCTACCACTTCTCGTTCGGCACCGAACAGTTCGCCCAGATGTACATCTCGACCTGGGGCCTGATTCCGACCAACAAGAAGGTCGGCGTGCTGTATCCGAACGACGCCGACGGCAATGCGCTGCGCACGCACCTGGTTCCGGAACTGAAGAAGGCCGGCTACACGATCGTCGATCCCGGCGCCTACCAGGACGGCACCACCGACTACTCGGCGCAGATCTCGCGCTTCAAGGCCGAGGGGGTGCAGATCATCACCGGTGCTCCGTTGCCCAACGACTTCATCACCTTCCTGCGCCAGGCCGCGCAGCAGGGGCTGGTGCACCGGCTGAAGATCTGCATGCCGGCCAAGTTCGGGCTGTTCCCCTCCGACATCGAGGCGCTGGGCGAACTGGGCTACAAGGTCGCCTCGGGCGCCTACTGGTCGCCGGCCTTCCCGTACGTGTCGCCGGTCGTGGGCCTGGGCGGACAGGCGCTGGTCGACGCCTACGAGAAGGCCACCGGCAAGCAGTGGACGCAGCAGCTCGGGGCCTCGCTGTCGCTGGTCGACGCCGGATTCGCGGCGCTGAAGAACAGCGGCGCGCCGAAGGACAAGGCCAAGGTCGCCGCGGCGATGAAGGTGCTCGACACCGTGACCACGGTCGGGCGCATCAACTTCCCGAAGGGGCCGGTGCCCAACGTCGCCACCGCGCCGATCATCGGCTCGCAGTGGGTGAAGTCCAAGCCGGGCAGCCGCTTCAAGCTGAGCTTCCCGACGGTGGAGCACGCCTGCGACCCGAAGGTGGCGATCCAGGCCAAGCTGCTGCCCTATGCGTGATGCGGGCCTTCCCGCCGCCGGCGCGCCGGCGGCGCCGATCCTGGCCGCCAGCCGGGTCGGCAAGAGCTTCGGCGCGCTGCAGGTGCTGCAGGACGTGAGCATCGACATCGGGCGCGGCGAGGCCGTGGGCATCGTGGGTCCGAACGGCGCCGGCAAGACGACGCTGTTCAACGTGCTGTCGGGCGCCTACGCGCCCAGCAGCGGCCAGGTGTTCCTCGAAGGCCGCGACGTGACGCAGCTCGACGCGGCGGCGCGCTGTCGCCTCGGCGTGGCGCGTTCGCACCAGGTGCCGCGGCCCTTCGGGGGCATGACGGTGTTCGAGAACCTGCACGTGGCGGCCTCGGTGGGAGCCGGGGCCGGCGCGCAGCGGGCGCAGGAGCTGTGCCTGCGTTCGCTGCGCCTGTGCGGCATGCTGGGAGTGGCCAACCGCCGCGCCGACACGCTGGGCCTGCTGGACCGCAAGCGCCTGGAGATGGCGCGCGCGCTGGCCACCGATCCGCAGATCCTGCTGCTCGACGAAATCGGCGGCGGACTGACCGACGGCGAGGCCTTGGAACTGGTGGCCATCATCCGGGAGATCCTCGCCGGAGGCGTGACCATCGTATGGATCGAGCACATCGTGCACGTGCTGCTGCAGGTGGTGCAGCGCCTGGTGTGCATGGAGTCCGGACGCATCATCGCCGACGGCGACCCGCACGCGGTGATGAAGGACCCGGCAGTGATCGAGGC
Organism: Pseudomonadota bacterium; assembly: GCA_021841865.1. Lineage (GTDB taxonomy): Bacteria > Pseudomonadota > Gammaproteobacteria > Burkholderiales > Burkholderiaceae_C > Thiomonas_A. The sequence continues at coordinate 16,189 of JAKCDM010000009.1, read as the reverse complement.
GTATCTGGGGAGTGTTTCGATATGAGCGAACCGCACGGCCGCTCCGAAGGAGAGCTCAACTCCCCCGGGGAGTCGAGCGCAGCGAGGAGGGCCCCTTCCATGAGCGAACCGCACGGCCGCTCCGAAGGAGAACAGCACGCGTTGTTGCGCGTGGAGCAGCTGCAGGCCGGCTACGGGCTGCTCAAGGCGGTGCGCTCGGTGAGCTTCGAATGCTCGCAGGGCGAGGTGCTGGCGCTGGTGGGGGCCAACGGCGCGGGCAAGACCACGCTGATGCGCACCATCGCCGGCATACACCCGGCGGCGGCCGGACGCATCGTGTTCGACGGCCAGGACGTGACGGGCTTGCGCGCGCCGCGACGCGTCGGCCTGGGCATCGCGATGGTGCCGGAGGGCCGGCGCCTGTTCGGCGGCATGAGCGTGGAGGACAACCTGCGCGTGGCGGCGATGCGCGCGCGCAAGGGGCCATGGAACCTGGAGTCGGTGCTCGAGGCCTTCCCGCAGCTCAAGCCCAAGCTCAAGGCGCTGGCCGGGACCCTGTCGGGGGGGCAGCAGCAGGCCGCGGCGATCGCGCGCTCGCTGATGACCAACCCGCGGGTGCTGCTGCTCGACGAGATCTCGCTGGGGCTGTCGCCGATCGCGGTGGAGCAGGTGTACCAGTCGCTGCACGGGCTGATCGAGACCGGCACCACGGTGGTGCTGGTCGAGCAGGACCTGACGCGCGCGCTCAGCGTCGCCGGCACCGTCATCTGCATGCTCGAGGGGGGCATCGCGCTGCAGGGCCGGCGCGACGAACTGAGCCGCGAGCGGATCATGGACGCGTATTTCGGACTGGCCCGGGGGCAGGCGGCGCATTGACACGCCCCCCGGGACGAGTCCTGGGGCGGCCCGGCGCCTCGTCGGGGCATCGGAGCATCGGAACAACTCATGGAATTGCTCAATCAACTCATCCAGGGCGTGCTGCTGGGGGGCTACTACGCGATCCTCGCCAGCGGACTGTCGTTCCTGTTCGGGGTCATGCGCATCGTCAACCTGGCGCACGGCAGCCTGGCGGTGCTCGGCGGCTACCTCGTGTTCACGGTGTGCCGGCACTTCGGCGTGAACGTGCTGGTGGGCGCGCTGATGGTCATGCCGGTGATGGCGCTGCTGGGCTGGGCGCTGAACCGGCTGCTGCTGCAGCGCAGCCTGCGCGGCGGCATGCTGGTGCCGATCCTGGCCACCTTCGGCCTGTCGATCGTGGTCGACAACGTGCTGTTCCAGATCTTCGGCGCCGACACCCGCTCGCTGGCGCCCAACATCGGTTCGCTGTCGTACGACAGCTGGCAGATCGGCTCCAACCTGTACGTGTCGAAGCTCGACGTGCTGACCTTCGGCACCGCGGTGGCGCTGCTCGGCGCGCTGCAGCTGGTGCTGTCGCGCACCGGCATCGGGCGCGCGATCCGCGCCACCGCCGAGGACCCGGACGCCGTCAACCTGATCGGCATCGACTCGCGCACCGTGTACTCGGCGACGACGGCGATCTCCATGCTGCTGATCACGGTGGCCGCGCTGTTCCTGGGCATGCGCAGCACCTTCGCGCCGTACGCCGGGCAGACGCAGCTGCTGTTCGCGTTCGAGACGGTGGTCATCGGAGGCACCGGTTCGCTGTGGGGCACGCTGATCGGCGGCGTGGTGCTGGGGCTGTCGCAGAGCATCGGCGCGCAGATCAACCCGATCGGCTTTCTCATCGCCGGGCACGTGGTGTTCCTCGCGGTGCTGGTGCTGAGGGTGTATTCGAAGGTATGGCGCGTGCGCCGTCCGCGCCTGCGCGCGGCGGCTTCGCGCACGCAGGAGGCGGGAGCATGAGCAGCGGGATCATCGAGCAGGGGCAGGACCTGCAGGGCGCGCAGGTGGTGCGCTGGACGCGACGCTCGATCGTCTTCGTCGGGCTGCTGGCGGTGCTGGTGCTGCTGCTGGCCTTCGGGCCGATGGTGCTGCCCGCGGAGGCGCTGGACCGGCTGACCACGCTGTTCATCTACATCCTGCTGGCGTCGATGTGGAATGCGCTGGCCGGCTACGGCGGCCTGGTGTCGATCGGCCAGCAGGCCTTCATCGGGCTGGGCGGCTATTTCCTGATACGCCTGTCGGCCGGCGGCATGGACGTGTACGCGGCGCTGCTGCTGTCGGTGGTGGTGGTCGGGATCGTCTCGCTGCCGCTGGGCCAGCTCATGCTCAAGCTCGGCGGCGGCGAGTTCGCGATCGGCATGTGGGTGCTGGCCGAGCTGCTGCACCTGCTGGTGACCATCGACCCCATCGTGCAGGGGGAGACCGGCACCTCGCTGCTGGGCGTCAACGCCTACGCGCCGGCGGTGCGCCGCGCCGACACCTACTGGATGGCGCTGGGGCTGACGGTGGTGCTGCTGGGCGTGCTGTTCGTGCTGCTGCGCAGCCGCGTCGGCGCCTCGCTGCAGGCGGTGCGCGACGACGAGACGGCGGCGGCGTCGATCGGCGTCAACGTGCTGCGCAGCAAGCACGTGCTGTTCTTCGTGTCGGCGCTGGGCTGCGCGGCCGGCGGCGCACTGTGGCTGGTCAGCTCGATCACCTACCAGCCCGCCACCTTCTTCGGGCCGCAGTGGACCGCCTACATGCTGTTCATGGTGGTGGTCGGCGGCCTGGGGACCTTCGAGGGGCCGATCATCGGCGCGCTGCTGTTCTTCGCCGCCGAAACCTGGTTCGGCTCCACCGGCGTCGTCTACCTGATCGGGCTGGGGGTGCTGGCCATCGGCTTCGCACTGCTGTTCCCGCGCGGAATCTGGGGCGCGCTGGAGTCGCGCTGGCCGCTGCGCCTGCTGCCGATCGGCTACCAGCTGCGCCTGGCCGGGCTGCGCGACGGCAAGCTGCTGCAGCAGGCCCCTCGCTGAGAGCGCGGCGCCCGGGCGGCGCGCGCGAGTTCATCGGACAACCCACCAACGGAGACACTTGATGACCACGATTTCCATGTTGATCGACGGGGCGAACGTGCAGGCCGAGCGCGGCGCCACCTTCGAGCGCCGCAACCCGCTGGACGGCACGGTCGCGACGACCGCGCCGGCGGCCGGCGTCGCCGACGCGCGGCGTGCGGTGGATGCCGCGGCGCGGGCCTTCCCGGCCTGGGCGGCGACCTCGCCGGGGCAGCGCCGCGCGCTGCTGCTGAAGGCCGCCGAGGCGCTGGGTGCGCGCCAGCAGGCCTTCGCGGAAGCGGTGGCGGCGGAAACCGGCGGTTCGGCGATGTGGGCCGGCTTCAACGTGCACCTGGCGCAGGGCATGCTGCTGGAAGCGGCGGCGATGACCACCCAGATCGCCGGCGAGGTGATCCCCTCCGACGTTCCGGGCAGCCTGGCGATGGGCGTGCGCCAGCCCGCCGGCGTGGTGCTCGGCATGGCGCCGTGGAACGCGCCGATCATCCTCGGCGTGCGCGCGCTGGCGCTGCCGCTGGCCTGCGGCAACACGGTGGTGCTGAAGGGCTCGGAGCTGTGCCCGGCCACCCACGGTCTGATCGTGCAGGCGCTGCAGGAGGCCGGGCTGCCGGCAGGCGTGGTCAACTACGTCACCAACGCCCCGGCCGACGCGCCGGCGGTGGTGGAGGCGATGATCGAGCACCCGGCGGTGCGCCGCGTGAACTTCACCGGCTCGACCCGCGTCGGGCGCATCATCGCGCAGATGTGCGCGCGTCACCTGAAGCCGGCGGTGCTGGAGCTCGGCGGCAAGGCGCCGCTGGTCGTGCTCGACGACGCGGACATCGGTGCCGCGGTCGACGGCGCGGCCTTCGGCGCCTTCGCCAATTCCGGGCAGATCTGCATGTCCACCGAGCGCATCATCGTCGACCAGGCGGTGGCCGACGAGTTCGTCTCGCGGCTGGCCGCGAAGGCCTCGGCGCTGCCGCTGGGCGATCCGCGCAAGGGGCCGGTGGTGCTGGGTTCGGTGGTCGACATGAGCACCGTGCACCGCTGCAACGAACTGATCGACGATGCGCTGGCCAAGGGCGCCAGGCTGCTGTGCGGCGGCAAGGCCGACAGCACGCTGATGCCGGCGACCCTGCTGGACCATGTCACGCCCGAGATGCGCATCTTCCGCGAGGAATCCTTCGGCCCGGTCAAGCCGGTGATCCGCGTGAAGGGCGTCGAGCAGGCGATCGCGGTGGCCAACGACAGCGAGTACGGCCTGTCGGCCGCGGTGTTCGGGCGTGACTCGGCGCGCGCCTTCACCGTCGCGCAGCGCATCGAATCGGGGATCTGCCACGTCAACGGTCCCACGGTGCACGATGAGGCGCAGATGCCCTTCGGCGGCGTGAAGGCCAGCGGCTACGGACGGTTCGGCGGCAAGGCCGGGATCCACGAGTTCACCGAACTGCGCTGGATGACCCTGCAGACCACCCCGCGCCACTACCCCTTCTGAGACCACCCCGCGCCGCTACCCCTTCTGGGCAACCCGTGACGGCTCAGGGCAGCAGCAGCTTGACCTTCGCGCTGACGTCGAGAGCGCATTGGGTCGAGACGGATGCCAACCTGGTGGCGTTGCGGGAGCGCCAGTCGAGGCATCGGACCTGGTCGGCCAGCGCCACGCCCGTGAGCTTGCCGGCCGAAGGCGCCACTGCCACCTCGAAGGGGTAGCCCTTCACCTGGTTCGTCACCGGGCAACAGAGCATCAGTCCGCTCTTGCTGTTGTAGCTCGCCGGAGACAGAACCAGCGCCGGGCGGCGGCCTGCCTGCTCATGGCCCGCCTGGGGCGTGAAGTCCAGCCAGACCACGTCGCCGCGGTCCGGCACATAGGCCCCCGCTACCAAGCCTCCTCTCCCGCGGCCGGCCCTTCCAGAGCCAATCCGTGGCGATTCTCCGGGGTCATCCTCGCCAGCAAGTCGTCGAGGCTCTCGCTCGCCGGCTCGATGACCAGCTTGCCGGCCTCGACCCGAAGCTCGAGACGCTGCCCGACCTGCATGCCGGCGTCCTTCAGTGCGGGTGCCGGGATGCGCAGCGCGGCGCTGTTACCCCACTTCTGAACTTCCACGCGCATGGCGTCCTCCTGCGACAAAGTAGCTACATTGTAGATACGTATCGGCTCGAATGCAAGGACGCGGCCTCCACACCCCCAGCGCACGCCTTGCCCCCGGGGCCGGGCCTTGCACGGCGCCGGGGCCGCGATCATCGCGGGCCGCGGGCCACGCGTTCGAGCAGTTCGAACAGCATCATGCGCTCGCCGGCGGACAGCGCGCGCAGCACTTCGGACTCCATGTCGCGCGAGGCCTGCAGCGAGGTCTCGGCGAGCGCCTGGCCGGCGTCGCTCAGCAGCACGAACACCGAGCGCTTGTCGTGCAGGTTGCGCTCGCGGCGCAGCAGGCCGCGGGTTTCCAGGCGATCGAGCAGCACGGTCATTCCCGGCGCGGTGACGGCCAGCGCGCGCGCCAGCTGCTTTTGCGTGGCGCGGCGGTTGTGGCGCAGCAGCTGCAGGATGGTGAACTCCACCGGACGCAACTGCAGCGGTTCGCCGATCGAGCGCTGGAAGGCGCTGCGGGTCTGGATGGACGCGCGCGCCAGCTGGTAGCCCAGCACATGCGACAGGGCCGAATGCTCGAGGCCCGTGGAGGCGGCGCCGCTGCGCCGTGCGTGGGGGAGGGGGGCGGCGGAATCGCTGGTCATCGCTCATGCCTGGCTGGGTGCGCTGGCACTGTAGCAGGGGGCCGAAGGCCCCACGACGCGGCGCGCCGCGGGGCCGGGACCGACTTCGCGGGCAGGTCGCTCAGGCCGCCTGCGGCGCCTGCGCCTGCTCGGCAGCGATCATGCGTTCGATGATCTTGCGCGACTGCACGCCGCCGGCATCGATGTTCAGGCTCAGCAGCGCGCGTTGCGGCTGCGCGCTGATGTTGCGCTGCTGGCGCTCGAGCATCTGCCGGTCCTCGGAGAAGATGCGGCCCTGACCGGCGCGGATGCTGGCCGTCAGTTCGGCGTCACCGGGCTTGAAGTTGCGCGCCATGCCCCAGAAGTACCAGTGCGTGGTGGCGGTCTCGGGGGTCATGAAGTCGACGACGATGGCCGAGGCCTTGTAGCGCGGGTCGGCCTCGTAGCCGCCGTGCCCGGCGTGCGCCACGCCGACCTCGATCATGACGTGGCTGGGCGGCGTGAAACGGCAGATCTGCCAGCGGTCGCAGGGTACGTCGTCGGCCAGGTCGTTGGCCCGCAACGCGGCGGCCCAGAAGGGCGGCGCCTGGATGCCCTGCATGTGGCGGCTGGTGATCACGCTGTCGCCTTCGACGCGGGTGGCCGGGACCGACTCCTCGATCTCGCGCTGCCCGATGCTGGTGGCGTGCACGTAGGTCTCGTGGGTCAGGTCCATCAGGTTGTCGATCATCAGGCGGTAGTCGCAATCGATGTGATAGATCCCGCCGCCGAAAGTCCAGTCCGGGCTCTGCAGCCAGTCGAAGCGCGGAATCTCCGCCTCGTCGGCCTGTTCGGGCCGGCCCGGCCAGATCCAGATGAAGCCGTAGCGCTCGACCACCGGGAAGCTGCGGATCGCCGGGAAGCCCCGCACGCGCTGACAGGGCATCGCGCATACGCGACCGTCGGCGCCCATCTCGAGCCCGTGATAGCCGCACACCAGGCGCCCGTCGCGCACGAAGCCCAGCGACAGCGGCGCGCCGCGATGCGGGCAGAAGTCCTCGACCGCGGCGACGCGACCCTGCGCGTCGCGAAACAGCGCCACCGCGTGGCCGCAGATCGTGCGTCCCAGGGGCTTGCCGTCGATCTCATCGGGCGTGCACGCGACGTACCAGGCGTTTTGCACGAACATGTCCAGTTCCTCCGTGGAAACCCCGAGCCGGATCAGGCGCGGGAAGCTTGGTGATTGGATCCAAAGTCGACCATAATTCGACCGGAACGTCAAAAGGGAAACCACTTGACCGTGTAATTGGATCCAATTCTCCGATGCCGGCTCGCGACGCCGGAGCCAGCCGCCAACTTCCTTCCAACCTGCCGCCGACCCCGTGAGCCACGATTCCATCCACGTCGTCACGACGCTGCGCAAGCTGATCTCGGAGGGGCGCTACGCGCCCGGCGAACGCATGGCCGAGATCCCGGTGGCGCAGCAGCTCGGCGTGTCGCGCACTCCGGTGCGCCTGGCCTTTCGTACCCTCGAGCAGGAGGGGCTGCTGGAACGCGCCGGGGCGCGCGGTTACGTGGTGCGGCGCTTTTCCGAGCAGGACGTGCTGTGCGGACTCGAGGTGCGCGGCGTGCTCGAGGGCCTGGCCGCGCGCCGCGCCGGCGAGCGCGGACTCGGCGCGGCGACGACGCGGGTGCTGCGCGAATGCGTGGCGCAGGGCGCCGAGCTGCTGGCCGCGGGATCGCTGGACGCGGCGTCGATCGCCGGCTGGAGCGCGATCAACGCGCGCTTTCACCGCAGCATCATCGACGCCAGCGCCAGCCGGGCCATCGCCGACGCCATCGCGCGCAACAACCATCTGCCCTTCGCGTCGTCCGACTCGATCATCATCGACACCACGCGGCTGCCCCAGGAATACGAGAAGCTGCGCGTCGCGCAGCTGCAGCACACGCTGGTGCTCGACGCGCTGCAGGCCGGCGAGGCGGCGCGTGCCGAGATGCTGATGCGCGAGCACGCCTACGTCGGTGTGCGTTACGCGCAGTTGCTGTAGCGCTGTAGCGCGGCCGAGTCCGCTCCGATGTCCGACTTCCGATTCCGATTCCGATTCCGATGAGCCAGCCCGTTCCCGAACTCAGCTTGCGCGTGAGCGCCAAGACCTCCGCCGCCCAGGACATCTGCGCCCTCGAGCTGCGCAGCCCCGACGGCGCCGCGCTGCCGCGCTTCGAAGCCGGCGCGCACATCGACCTGCACCTCGGCTGCGGCCTGGTGCGCCAGTATTCGCTGGCCGGCGACCCGGCCGACACCTCGCGCTACCTGCTGGGCGTGCTGCTCGAACCCGAGTCGCGCGGCGGCTCGACGGCGGTGCACCGGCAGGTGAACGTGGGCGACCTGCTGGGCGCCAGCCTGCCGCGCAACCACTTCCCGCTGCACCCGGATGCGCCGTACAGCCTGCTGCTGGCCGGCGGAATCGGCATCACCCCGCTGCTCGCGATGGCCGAGCAGCTGCAGCGCGAGGGCCGCGACTTCGCGTTGCACTACTGCACCCGCTCGGCGGCGCGCACGGCCTTCGCCGAGCGCCTGCGCGACAGTGCGTGGGCGGCGCGCGTGTCGGTGCACCACGACGACGCCGAGCCGCAGCAGCGCCTGCAGCTGGCGCGGGTGCTGGCCGACGCGCCGCCGGGCAGCCACCTGTACGTGTGCGGGCCGCGCGGCTACATCGACTGGGTGCTGCAGGGCGCGCAGGGCGCCGGCTGGGAAGCGCACAGGCTGCACCGCGAGTACTTCGGCGCCGACGCGCCGGCGCGGGCGAGCGCCGACCAGGGCTTCGAGGTGGAGCTGGCGCGCAGCGCGCGGGTGCTGCGCGTGGAGCCCGGGCAGACCATCGTGCAGGCGCTGGCCGCGGCGGGCGTGGACCTGCCGACCTCGTGCGAGCAGGGCGTGTGCGGAACCTGCCTGACGCGCGTGCTGTCGGGCGTTCCGGATCACCGCGACTCCTACCTCACCGACGAGGAGCGCGCGGCCAACGACCAGATGCTGCCGTGCTGCTCGCGCTCGCTCAGTCCGCGGCTGGTGCTGGAGCTGTGAGCCCGAGCAGGCGCATCGCGTTGGTCTTCAGGATCGGCTCGCGCACCTCGGGGCGGAAGCCCGCCTGCTCGAAGTCCTTCATCCAGCGTTCCGGGGTGATCAGCGGAAAGTCGGAGCCGAACAGCACGCGGTCCTTCAACAGAGTGTTGGCGTACTGCACCAGCTGCTGCGGGAAGTAGCGCGGACTCCAGCCCGACAGGTCGAGCCAGACGTTGGGCTTGTGCATGGCCACCGACAGCGCCTCGTCCTGCCACGGCCACGACGGGTGCGCGATGACGATCTGCATGTCGGGGAAGTCGATGGCCACGTCGTCCAGGTGCATCGGGTTGGAGTACTCCAGGCGCAGCCCGCCGCCGCAGCGCATGCCGCTGCCGATTCCCGAGTGCCCGCTGTGGAAGATCGCCGGCAGGCGATGCTCGGCGATGACCTCGTACAGCGGCCAGGCCATGCGGTCGTAGGGGTGGAAGCCCTGCACCGTGGGGTGGAACTTGAAGCCCTTCACCCCATGCTCCTCGATCAGGCGCCGGGCCTCGCGCGCGCCCATGCGCCCCTTGTGCGGGTCGATGCTGGCGAAGGCGATCAGGATGTCCGGGTTGTCGCGGGCGGCCTCGGCGATCTCCTCGTTGGGAATGCGGCGCCGGCCGATCTGGCTCTCCGAGTCGACGGTGAACATCACCAGCCCGATGCGCTGCTCGCGGTAGTAGGCGATGGTCTCGGCGATGGTCGGGCGGCGCGACGAGCGGAAGTACTTGTCGGCGGCACGGTCGTACTCTTCGCCATAGTTGTCGAAGGGGTTCCAGCACGACACCTCGGCGTGGGTGTGCACATCGATGGCGATCAGGGACTCGGTGTTCATCGGGGGCTCGCGGGCCGCGGTGGCGGCGTGTACGGGGGAGAATTCTGCAGCGAGGCAGAAAGTTCAGCTTTGCAAATAATAGACCGGAAAAAGGGCCTCATCCTCTGGTTCGGGACACGTCATTTTAGGGTTTTCCCCAGAAATCGCCTCGAGAAATAGTTACTAAGATGAAGTTTTCTGGAAGTCCAGGATCCTCTCATGTCGACCGCTGAAGCCTTGTTGCGCATCTCCTATCCCGAGCCGGCGATCGCCCACCTCGAACTCGACCGCGCGTCCAAGCGCAACGCCATCAGCGACGAACTGATCGCGGCGCTGCACCAGGCCTTCGCCGGACTTCCCGCGCAGGTGCGCGCGATCGTGCTGTCGGCGCGGGGGGAGCATTTCTGCGCCGGGCTCGACCTGTCGGAGCTGACCGAGCGCAGCGTCGCCGAGGGCATCGTGCATTCGCGCTCGTGGCACGCGGCCTTCGAGCAGGTGCAGTTCGGGCGCGCGCCGGTGGTCGCGGTGCTGCACGGCGCGGTGGTCGGCGGCGGGCTGGAGCTGGCGGCGGCCTCGCACATCCGCGTGGCCGAGAAGGGCGCCATCTTCGGCCTGCCGGAGGGGCAGCGCGGGCTGTTCGTCGGCGGTGGCGGCTCGTCGCGCATCCCGCAACTCATCGGCCATGCGCGCATGACCGACATGATGCTGACCGGGCGCGTGCTCGATGCCGACGAGGCGCATGCGGCGGGGCTGGTGCAGTACCTGGTCGGCGCCGGCGAGGGCCTGGCCAAGGGCCTGGAACTGGCGCGGCGCATCGCCGCCAACGCGCCGCTGTCGAATTTCGCGGTGCAGCACGCGCTGCCGCGCATCGCGCGCATGCCGCAGGCGGAGGGCCTGTTCGTCGAGTCCCTGATGGCGGCGATCGCGCAGGGCGACGACGCGGCCAAGCAGCGCCTGCAGGACTTCCTCGCCGGTCGTGCGGCGAAGGTGCGCAAGGAGGATTGAGCATGCCGCGCGATGTCATGCAAGCACGCGGGCGCGCCCCGGCGCGCGCCTGCAAGGTCGACGGCTGCCTGCGCTGCGAGCTCGAGCGGCGCCCCGGGGGAGAGCTGGTGCTGCGCTCGCCGCAGCCGCTGCAGGACTACCCGCAGCGTCTCACCGATCGGCTCGAGCACTGGGCGCGGGTGGCGCCGCAGCGCGTGTTCGCGGCGCGTCGCGGCGCCGACGGCCAGTGGGTGCGCATCGACTACGCGCAGATGCTGGAGCGCGCCCGGCGCATCGCGCAGGCGCTGCTGGCGCGTGGGCTCGACGCCGAGCGGCCGGTGCTGGTGCTGAGCGAGAACAGCCTGGAGCACCTGCAACTGGCGCTGGGCGCGATGCTCGCCGGAATCCCGCATGCCCCGGTGTCGCCGGCCTATGCGCTGGTGTCGAAGGACTACGCGAAGCTGCGCCACGTGGTGCAGACCCTGACGCCGGGCATGGTGTACGCCAGCGACCCCGCCTACGAGCCGGCGCTGCGCGCGGTGGTGGCACCCGACGTGGAAGTCGTGCTGGCGCGCGGCGCGCTGGGCGCGCGCACGAGCACGCCGTTCGACGCGCTGCTCGAGTCCCTGCCGCTGGCGCTGGAGTACACGCATGCGCACGTGGGCCCCGACACCATCGCCAAGTTCCTGTTCACGTCGGGCTCGACGCGCAGCCCGAAGGGCGTGATCAACACGCAGCGCATGCTGTGTTCGAACCAGCAGATGATCCTGCAGTCGATGGCCTTTCTCGGCGAGCAGCCGCCGGTGCTGGTCGACTGGCTTCCGTGGAACCATACCTTCGGCGGAAACCACAACGTCGGCATCGCGCTGTACAACGGCGGCACGCTGTACATCGACGACGGCAAGCCGACCCCGCAGGGCATCGCCGAGACCCTGCGCAACCTGCGGGAGATCGCGCCGACCGTGTACTTCAACGTGCCCAAGGGTTTCGAGGAGATCGCCTCCGCGATGCGCGACGACACGCTGCTGCGCGAGCGGCTGTTCTCCAGGGTGCAGGCCTTCTTCTTCGCCGGCGCCGGGCTGTCGCAGGCGGTGTGGGACGAACTCGACCACCTCGGCGAGCAGCAGGTGGGCGAGCGCATCTGCATGCTCAGCGGGCTGGGCATGACCGAGACCGCGCCGTCGTCGATGTTCGCCCTCGGGCCCGACGTGGAGTCGGGGCACATCGGGCTTCCGGTGCCCGGGGTCGAGCTCAAGCTGGTGCCGCAGGACGGCAAGCTCGAGGTGCGCTTTCGCGGCCCCAACGTGATGCCGGGCTACTGGCGCGCGCCGCAGCAGACCGCCGAGGCCTTCGACGAGGAAGGCTACTACCGCACCGGCGACGCCGCGCGCTTCATCGATCCCGACGACGTGCAGCGCGGACTTCGCTTCGACGGGCGCATCGCCGAGGACTTCAAGCTGTCCAGCGGCACCTTCGTCAGCTGCGGGCCGCTGCGCGCGCGCATCGTGCAGCTCGGCGCGCCCTGCGTGCACGACGCGGTGCTGACGGCCCCCGACCGCGACGAGCTCGGAGCCCTGATCGTGCCCAGGCTGGACGAGTGCCGCGCGCTGGCGGGGCTGCCGGCGCATGCGACGACGCAGCAGGTGCTCGAGCATGCGCGGGTGCGCGCCTTCTTCCAGGATCTGGTCGACGCGCTGTGGCGGCAGGGCACCGGCAGCGCCAACCGCGTGGCCCGCGCCTGCGTGCTGGCCGAGGCGCCGTCGCTGGACCGCGGCGAGATCACCGACAAGGGCTCGATCAACCAGCGCGCGGTGCTGCAGCACCGCGCCGACCTCGTCGAGCAGCTCTACCAGGGCAGCGCCCCGGGTCTGCTGCTGCCGCGCACGGGAGCCTGAGCCCGTCCCGGCTCAGACCAGCGGCCGCAGCTCGTGCGCGGCCTCCTGCAGCAGCGGCAGCAGCTCGCGCTGCAGGATCGCCGCCGGCAGGCGCTGCGGCGAGCTGACCACGTTGAGCGCCGCCACCGTGGCGCCGCCGGCGTTGCGCACCGGAACCGCCAGCGCGTGCACGCCGAGTTCGTGCTCCTCGCTGGCCAGGCACCAGTCCTGTCGCCGCACCTGCTCCAGGGTCTGGCGCAGCGCGCGGGGCTCGGTGCGGGTCAGCGGGGTCAGTCGGGTCAGCGTGCGGCCCTTCATCCACTGCGCCAGCTGCGCGCGGCTCAGCGCGGCCAGCAGCACGCGCCCGGTGGAGGTGGCGTGCGCCGGCAGGCGCGCGCCCAGGTGCACGCCGTAGGCGATCACGCGTTCGGCGCTGGAGGTCGCGGTGCCGCGTTCGCCGCCGCTGCGCGCCACGATCACCACCTCGTCGCCGTCGAGCACCACCGCCGAGAAGGCCTCGCGCGTCTGCACCGCGAGCCGGTTCAGCGTCGGCTGGATGGCGCGCGGCAGGCGCGCCGACGCGAGGTAGCTGCCGGAAAAGCGCAGCACCTTGCTGGCCAGCCAGAAGTGGCTGCCGTCCGTCTCCAGGTAGCCGAGGTGCGCGAGGGTCAGCAGGTGGCGCCGCGCCGCCGCGCGGGTGATTCCCGCGCGCTCGGCGGTGAGCGTGGCGTTCAGGCGCTGGCGCTCGGTGTCGAAGCTTTCCAGCACCGCCAGGCCTTTGGCGAGGCCCTCGATGAAATCGGCGCGCGACAGCGCGGGGCCGGGGGACGCAGTGCGGGAATGAGCGGGCATCGGCTTGGGAAATTTGCGCGGTGATCGCGCAAATTGTGCACCCATCGCGCAAAGACCGGCTGGCGGCGCTTCGAAGCGGGGCCCCTGGCATCTAGAGTTTCGACATCTGTGGATATTCGAATAGGGAGACTCGTCATGCGCACCCAGGTGGTCATCGTCGGCGCCGGCCCGTCCGGGCTGCTGCTCGGGCAGTTGCTGCACAAGGCAGGGGTCGATGCCGTGATCGTCGAGCGCCAGAGCGCCGGGCACGTGCTGTCGCGCATCCGTGCCGGGATCCTCGAGCAGGTCACGGCGGATCTGCTCGACGAGGCCGGAGTCGGCGAGCGCATGCACCGCGAGGGACTGGTGCACAACGGTTTCGACCTGCTGTGGCACGACCGGCGCAACCGCATCGACCTGGAGGGGCTGACCGGCGGCAAGAAGGTGGTGTGCTACGGGCAGACCGAGATGACCCGCGACCTGATGGACGCGCGCCGCGCCGCGGGGCTGCCCAGCTACTACTCGGCGGCGAATGTCGCGGTGCACGATTTCGACACCGCGCATCCGCACGTGACTTTCGAGCATGAAGGCGCCCTGCTACGCATCGACTGCGACTTCATCGCCGGCTGCGACGGCTTCCACGGGGTGTGCCGTGCCAGCGCGCCGCGCGAGGCGATCCGCGAGTTCGAGCGGGTCTACCCCTTCGGCTGGCTCGGTCTGCTGTCGGACACCCCGCCGGTGCACCACGAACTCATCTACGTCAACAGCCCGCGCGGCTTCGCGCTGTGCTCGCAGCGCTCGCTGACCCGCAGTCGCTACTACCTGCAGGTTCCGCTGAGCGACAAGGTGGAGAACTGGAGCGACCAGGCCTTCTGGGACGAGCTTCGGCTGCGCCTGGACCAGCCGGCGCGCGAGGCGCTGGTGACCGGGCCGTCGCTGGAGAAGAGCATCGCGCCGCTGCGCAGCTTCGTCACCGAGCCGCTGCGCTTCGGGCGCATGTTCCTTGCCGGGGACGCGGGACACATCGTCCCGCCCACCGGTGCGAAGGGGTTGAACCTGGCGGCCAGCGACGTGAAGTACCTGGCGGGCGCGCTGATCGAGTATTACGCCGAACGCAGCGAGGCAGGGATCGACAGCTACTCCGAACGCTGCCTCAAGCGCATCTGGCGCGGCGAGCGGTTCTCCTGGTGGTTCACGCAACTGATGCACCAGTTCCCCGAGCAGGGCGAGATCCACGCCAAGTTCCAGCAGGCCGAACTCGAATACCTGCTGCATTCGGAAGCCGGCAAGCGAACCATCGCCGAGAACTACGTCGGCCTGCCGCTGGATTTCGGCGACTGACGCGTTGCGCGCGCGGTGCGACAATTCGCCGCATGTCGCGCCTGCCCTTCACCCGATTCGCCGCTGCCGCGGCGTTGGTGCTGCTGGGCGCCGGCGCGACGCCGGCGCGGGCGGCGCTGGGCGGACCGCCGGACTGCGTGCGCTTCGGGCTCATCGCATCGAAGCTGCAGGCGGACTTCCTGGCTGGGCGCAGCTTCGCACAGGCGCGGCAGGACGGCCTGGCGCTGCTCGGGCCCGAGCACCCGTACCAGGCGCAGCTGCTGCAGCGCATCGCGCGCGCCATCTACAGTGCCCCCGACAGCCGCGGCTTCAGCCCGCAGGCGCGCGCCGCGCAGGTGCAGGGCGAGTGCCTGCAGGCGCGCGCGCAGATGCAGCGCCAGCCGCAGCGCTGAGCACGCCGGCCGCGCACCGACTCAACGAGCGGCGGCCGGCGGCGCCGCGACGCCGGTTTCCAGCAGGCCGGCCTGCAGGCGCAGCAACGCGGCGCTGCGCGCGGCGTCGAAGCGCGCCTGCAGGGCCTGGCGTTGCACATCCAGCAGGTTGCGCTGCGCCAGCAACCACTGTTCGATCCCGGCCTCGCCCAGGCTCCATGCGCGCAGCGTGCGCGCCGCGGCGAGCTGCTGGCGCTGCAGCGCCAGCCGCAGCGCGTGCGCCGCGTCGGCCTGCGCGGCGGCCTGCACGCGTAGTTCCTCGGCGCGTTGCAGGACCTGTGCCTGCACCTCGTGCAGGCGCCACTGCGCGGCGTCGAGCTCGGCCAGCGCCGAGCGTTCGCGCGCCTGGCGTGCGGCGCCGCCGAAGGGCACTTGCAGCTGCAGCCCGACGATGCGCTCGCGCCCGCCGCGCTCGGAACCGAGGTAGGCGCCCAGCGTGGGCTGCGGGGTGCGCGCGGCGCTGGCCTGGTCGGCCAATGCCTGCGCCTGGCGCAGCGCGCCACGCGCCTGCGCCATCAGGGCGCTGTGCTCGAGCAGGCGCTGGCGCAGCGCGGCGTCGTCCAGCCGCGGCACGCGCAGGCTGGGCGCGCTGTCGGGATCGCCGCGCAGCAGCGGGTCGGCGGCCAGCAGCGGCCAGCGTGCCTGCAGCGCCGCCAGCAGGCTGTCGGCGCGACCGCGCGCGAGCAGCCAGGCCGACTCGGCGCGCGCCTGTTCGGCATCGATCTGGTCGAATTCGAGGCGGCTGGCGTCGCCCAGCGCGAGGCGCTTGCGAACCGCTTCGGCCTGGCTGCGCAGCAACTGCGCATGCGCGAGCGCGCTGGCCGCATCGGCGCGCGCCAGCTGGGCGTCGAACCAGGCCTGCAACAGCTGTTCCTGCAAGCCGCGGCGCGCCACCTGCAGCGCGGCCTGCGAGCTCTGGCCCAGCGCGCCGGCCAGGCTGGCGTCGGCTCGCGCCTGCGAGGGCAGGCGCAGCGGGCGGCTGAGCAACAGCTGCCATTCGTCGTAGCGGCCGTTGTCGGGGGGCTCGTCGACATTGCGCTGCTGCAGCTGGGCCTGGGCGGTGAATTCCTGCGAGCCGGCGCGCAGCGCGTCGCCCTGCGCGGCGGCCGCGCCCTGCAGCGCCCGCGCCTCGGCCAGCGCCGGCGAGCGCGCCAGCAGCTCGCGCAGCAGCGCCGCGCGTGGCAGCGTGGGTTGCGGCAGCGACG
>JAKCDM010000086.1 GCA_021841865.1 Pseudomonadota bacterium | reverse complement strand
CCGCGCCGGTCGCCTCGGCCTTCGGGCTCGGGCACGTGATCGTGCTTTCGGCGCTCGGCCAGCCGCTGAGCGCGGACATCGAGATCACCCAGATCACCCCGGACGAAGCGCAGTCGCTCAAGGTGGGAATCGCGCCCGGGTCGCTGTACCAGGCTCGCAATCTCAGCTACAGCTCGTCGCTGGACGGCGCCACGGTGTCGCTGCACCAGGACGCGCGCGGGCACGCCTACCTGCACCTGAGCGGCACGCGCCCGGTGCAGGAGCCTTTCGTCGACGTGCTGCTGCGCGCCTACTGGCCGCATGGCGAGATCACCCGCAACTACACGCTGCTGGTCAACCCGCCGGGTTTCCACGAGGCAGGCGTCGCGCCGATCCTGCCGCAGGAGCCGGCTCCGCTGGCGCAGGCCGTGCAGCGCACGCTGCCGCCGCCGGTGCAGCGCGGCGCCGGGGCGGCGTCCAGCTACACCGTGCAGCGCGGCGATACGCTGTTCTCGATCGCCCGCTCCTACTCGGGCGGCCAGGTCTCGCTGGACCAGATGCTGGCTGCCATCTACAGCGCCAACTCGAGTGCGTTCATCGACGGTGACATCAACCGCCTGCGCGCCGGGTCGGTGCTGAAGGTGCCGTCGGCCCACGACGCCGAGCAGCTCGACGCGCAGCAGGCGCATCGACTCATCGTCGCCCACAGCGGGGACTTCGGCGCCTATCGCCGGCGCCTGGCGCAGCTCAGCCCGACGCTGTCCGGGGGCGGCTCGCGCAGCATGCACGGCACCGTGCAGGCCCGCGTGAGCGGCCCCGGCAACGGCGCCTCCGCGCCGCAGTCCCAGCTCAAGCTCAGCCAGGCGGGCGTGGCCGTGCCGGGGCAGCCCGGCGAAGCGAACTGGATCGCC
The DNA here is from genome assembly GCA_021841865.1 of Pseudomonadota bacterium. GTDB lineage: Bacteria > Pseudomonadota > Gammaproteobacteria > Burkholderiales > Burkholderiaceae_C > Thiomonas_A. Next base: position 12,284 of record JAKCDM010000086.1, on the reverse strand, counting down.
GCGCAGAAACAGGCGCAGGCGCTGGCGGCCAAGCTCGCCGCTGCGCGAGCCGACGTCGCCGCGCTGGCCCAGCTGGCCGCGCGCGCCAGCGCCGCGGCGAAGGCCTTGCGCCCCGCAGCCGCGCTGGCTTCCGCGCCGGCCGCCGCCACGGCCTCGGCGGCCGCGCCAGCGGCTGTCGCGTCGAAGCCGCTGGCGCTGGCCGCCGCGTCGTCGGCCGCCGCGTCGTCCGTCGCTGCTTCGGCGGCCGCCGCGCCGGCTTCGTCGGCCGCGTCCGCCGTGCGCCCGGCCAGCTCGCCGGTGCCCGCGGCTTCGGCGGGCGCCAAGCCGCATGTCGAGGCCGCCGCGGCGCACCCGGCGCCGGCGCCCAAGCCGCAGCCACATGGCGAGGGCGCCAGCCGCGGGCTGCTCGGCGGGCTGCTGGCCAACCCGCTGCTGGCCCCGGCCGGGCTGCTGATCGGCCTGTTGCTGGCCGGCTGGGCCCTGCTGCGCAGGCGGCGTGGCGGAGGCGAAGGCCACGCGTCGGTGTTCGACAGCCGCATGGGCGGCACCGACAGCTTCTTCGGCGCCAGCGGCGGAGAGCGGGTCGATACCCACAACAGCACGCTGGGTTCGTCGATGCAGTATTCGCCCAGCCAGGTCGAGAGCCTGGATGTCGATCCGGTGGCCGAAGCCGACGTGTACCTGGCCTACGGGCGCGACCTGCAGGCCGAGGAAATCCTCAAGGAAGCGCTGAAGAACCACCCCGAGCGCAACGCGGCGCGGCTCAAGCTGCTGGAGATCTATGCCAAGCGCAAGGACGCCAGGTCCTTCGAGCTGATGGCGGCCGAGTTGTTCACGCGCACCGATGGCGCCGGCGAGGACTGGAAGAAGGCGCAGGAGCTCGGGCGCGACCTGGATGCGGGCAACCCCCTGTACCACAACACCCAGCCGCCGAGCCTGGGCACCGCGCCGACCACGATGGCCGGTCCGGATTTCGACGCCAGCCAGCCGCTGTCCTCGGATCCCGGCCCGACGGTGCCGCCGACAGAGCTGCTCGCGGGCCTGCCCACGCTGCCGGGCCTGGACGACGCCGGCGAGCCCGGCAGTCGCCACCTCGACCTCGACCTCGACCTGGGTGGCGGTGGAGCGACGGGCGAGCCGACCCACGAGGCGCGCGCCGCCGAGCCGCAGGACATGGGTCTCGACTTCGACTTGTCGTCGTTGTCGGCTCCGAGCCCGCAGCCGGCGCAACATGCCGCTGAACAGGCCTCGGAGCATGGCTCCGAACACCCCTCGGCGCCCGCCGAGCCGGCGCCGCTCGAGTTCGACCTGGGAAGCCTGAGCCTGCACACGCCGCCGGAGCACGAAGCGGAGCTCCCGGCGGCCCCCGAGGTCGCGCCCGACACCGCCGGCCCGGCCCAGGGGCTCGACACGCGCCTGGCCCTGGTCGAGGAGTGCCGCGCGATGGGAGACCTGGAGACGGCGCGCAACCTGCTGCACGAGATCCTCGCCGAGAGCGAGGGCGAGACGCGCGCGCAGGCCGAGAAGCTGCTCGCCGAGCTGGGTGGAGGCTCCTGACCCGGGAATGCGCGTAGCGCTGGGCCTGAGTTACCGTGGTTGCGCCTACCGCGGCTGGCAGAGCCAGCCCGGCGGCGCCACGGTCCAGGACTGCCTGGAGCAGGCGCTGCAGGCGTTCACGGGCAGCGCGTTGCGCGTGGTCTGCGCCGGGCGTACCGACGCCGGCGTGCATGCGCTGCAGCAGGTCGTGCATTTCGACTCCCCGGTGAGCCGTTCGGCGCAGTCGTGGGTGCGCGGCTTGAACACCTTCCTGCCACCCGACATTTCGGTGGCCTGGTCGCGCGAGCCCGCAGAGGGCTTCCACGCGCAAAAGAGCGCGCAGTCGCGGCGCTACCGCTACGTGCTGGTGCAGCACCCGGTGCGCCCGGCGCTGCTGCACGGGCTGGTCGGCTGGACCCATCACGCGCTGGACCTGCAGGCCATGCGCGAGGCCGCGTCGCAGCTCGTCGGCAGCCACGACTTCTCGGCGCTGCGCGCCAGCTCCTGCCAGGCGCGCAGCCCGCACAAGACCCTGCACGCCATCGACATCTCGCGCGCACGCGACGCTCGCACGTGGTATTTCGATTTCCACGCCAACGCCTTCCTGCACCACATGGTGCGCAACATCATGGGATGCCTGGTCGCGGTAGGCAGCGGCAGCCGCGCTCCGTCGTGGATGGGGCAGGTGCTGCGCTCGCGCCAGCGCAGCCTGGCGGCGCCGACCTTCATGCCGGACGGGCTGTATTTCGCCGGCCCCAGCTATGCGGCACAATGGTGCATTCCGGAGCCTGCGCTGGAGCTGCCCGTGCTGCTCGCCTGAGCGCCTGAGCGCCGGTGTGGCGGCAGCGGCAGCGGTCGCTGCCGCCAGGCTCTCCCCGACACGTTCCGGCATGCACCGAACCCGTATCAAGATCTGCGGCATCACCCGCGTCGCCGACGCGCTGGCGGCGGCGCAGGCCGGCGCCGATGCCATCGGCCTCGTGTTCTACCCGCCCAGCCCGCGCGCGGTCAGCGTCGAGCTCGCGCGCGAGATCGTGCGCGAGCTGCCGCCACTGGTCGGCGTGGTCGCGCTGTTCGTCAACGCCGAGGCGTCCCGGGTGCGCGAGGTGCTCGATGTCGTGCGACCCGGCCTGCTGCAGTTCCACGGCGACGAAACCCCCGAGCAGTGCGAAGCCCATGGGCATCCGTACCTGCGCGCCGCGCGCATGCACGCGGGGCTGGATTTGCTAGACTTCCAATCTCGTTACGCGCATGCGCGCGGCTTGTTGCTGGACGCCTTCGTCGAAGGCTTCGGCGGCGGCGGAGAAACCTTCGATTGGTCACTCATTCCAACAAACGTCGGCAGTCCCATCGTTTTGTCTGGTGGGTTGCATGCCGCAAATGTGGCGCAAGCCATACGGCGCGTACGCCCGTGGGCGGTTGACGTCTCGTCGGGCGTCGAGCGCGCCAAGGGCGTGAAGGACGCGGCCGCGATGCGCGCTTTCTGCGCCGCGGTTCGCGCCGCCGATGCCGAGGCGGGCGCCGAGCTCGCCAGCCAGGGCGACGCCGGCTGACGCCGGGCGTCGCCGCAGACCGATCCTCCAGCACTTTCCCGTCACCATGTCCCCGTATGACCTGCCCGACGCCCGGGGCCACTTCGGCCCCTATGGCGGAACCTTCGTCGCCGAGACCCTGTTCAAGGCCCTCGACGAGCTCAAGGATGCCTACGCGCGCTACCGCGTGGACCCGGAGTTCCAGGCCGAATTCCGCAACGAGCTCAAGCACTTCGTCGGCCGCCCGACTCCCGTCTACCACGCCGCGCGCCTGAGCCGCGAGCTCGGCGGAGCGCAGATCTACCTCAAGCGCGAGGATCTCAACCACACCGGCGCGCACAAGATCAACAACACCATCGGCCAGGCCATGCTGGCGCGGCGAATGGGCAAGAAGCGCGTGATCGCCGAGACCGGCGCCGGCCAGCACGGCGTGGCCAGCGCCACGATCGCCGCGCGCTACGGCATGCAGTGCGTGGTGTACATGGGGGCCGAGGACGTCAAGCGCCAGTCGCCCAACGTCTACCGCATGCACCTGCTGGGCGCCGAGGTGGTGCCGGTGCACAGCGGCTCGAAGACGTTGAAGGACGCGCTCAACGAGGCCCTGCGCGACTGGGTCACGCATGTCGAGGACACCTTCTACATCATCGGCACGGTCGCCGGCCCGCACCCATACCCGATGATGGTGCGCGATTTCCAGCGCGTGATCGGCGACGAGTGCCTGGTGCAGATGCCCGAGATGGTCGGGCGCCAGCCCGACGTGGTGCTGGCCTGCGTCGGCGGCGGCTCCAACGCGATGGGCATCTTCTATCCCTACATCGACCACCCCGAGGTGCGACTGATCGGCGTCGAGGCCGGCGGCGAGGGCATCGCCAGCGGGCGCCACGCCGCGTCGCTGGGCGCCGGAGTGCCGGGCGTGCTGCACGGCAACCGCACCTACGTGCTGCAGGACGCGGCGGGACAGATCGCCGAGACCCATTCGGTGTCGGCCGGGCTCGACTACCCCGGCGTGGGCCCCGAGCACGCGTGGCTCAAGGACAGCGGGCGTGCCGAATACGTCGCGGTGACCGATTCCCAGGCGCTGGAGGCCTTTCACCGCCTGTGCCGCACCGAGGGCATCATCCCGGCGCTGGAATCCAGCCACGCGCTGGCGCAGGCCATCGCGATGGCGCCCGGCATGCGCAGCGACCAGGTCCTGCTGGTGAATCTTTCGGGGCGAGGGGACAAGGACATCGGCAACATCGCCGACCTGACCCGCGCCGAGTTCTTCTGCCGGCCGTCGTGTCGCGGCCGCGACGCGCAGGGAGCCTGAATCCGATGAGCCGCATCGCCGCCACCTTCTCGCGCCTCGCCTCCGAGGGGCGCAAGGCCCTCATTCCCTACGTCACCGCCGGCGATCCGGCGCCGGACACCACGGTGGCGCTGCTGCACGCGCTGGTGGACGCCGGTGCCGACATGCTCGAGCTGGGGGTGCCGTTTTCCGACCCGATGGCCGACGGCCCGGTGATCCAGCGCGCCAACGAGCGCGCGCTGGCCAAGGGCGTGAGCCTGCGCCAGGTGCTCGACTGGGCGCGCCAGTTCCGCGCCGGCGACCCCGATACGCCGCTGGTGCTGATGGGTTACGCCAACCCCGTCGAGCGCTTCGGCGTCGACGCGTTCGTGCAGGAATGCGCGCGCGCCGGGGTCGACGGCGTGCTGGTGGTCGACTATCCGCCGGAGGAGTCCGCATCCTTCGCGCAGCAGCTGCGCGCGGCCGGAATCGATCCGATCTTCCTGCTGGCGCCGACGTCGACCACCGAGCGCATGGCGCAGGTCGATCGCATCGCCGGCGGCTACGTGTACTACGTATCGCTCAAGGGAGTCACCGGAGCGGCGCACCTGGACCTGGCCGAGGTGAGCCGGCGCGTGCAGCACCTGCGCGGCCACGTGCACCTTCCGCTGGCAGTGGGCTTCGGCATCCGCGACGCCGCCGGCGCGGCCGCCGTCGCGGCTTGCGCCGACGCCGTGATCATCGGCTCGCGAATCATCGAGTTGATGGAAGGCCAGACCGGCGAGCAGGCCGTCGCCGCCGCCGGCACCTTCCTGCGCGGCGTGCGCCAGGCGATGGACCACGCGGGCGCCGCCGCCGGCAGTCCCGTCGGCGCCTGACACGGCGCCATCCCAGAGCATTCGAGGAGAACGCACGATGAGTTGGCTCGAAAAACTGCTGCCGCCGAAAATCCAGCCCACCGACGCCGGCAGCCGGCGCCAGATGCCGGAGGGGTTGTGGCTCAAGTGCCCGTCCTGCGAGACGGTGCTCTACAAGACCGATCTCGAGCAGAACCAGTACGTGTGCCCCAAGTGCGCGCACCACATGCGAATCGGCGCGCGTGCGCGCCTGGACGCGCTGCTCGACGGCGAGGGACGCTACGAGATCGGCCAGGAAGTGCTGCCCATCGATGCGCTGAAGTTCAAGGACAGTCGCAAGTATCCCGAGCGCCTGCGCGAGGCGCTGGAAGCCACGCAGGAAACCGATGCGCTGGTGGTCGTGGGCGGGGCCATCCAGAGCATCGCCGTGGTCGTTGCCTGTTTCGAGTTCGAATTCATGGGCGGCTCGATGGGCTCGGTGGTCGGCGAGCGCTTCGTGCGCGGCGTCGAGACTGCGCTGGAGCAGAAGGTGCCGTTCCTGTGCTTCACGTCGACCGGCGGCGCGCGCATGCAGGAAGGCCTGCTCAGCCTGATGCAGATGGCCAAGACCAACGCCGCGCTGGCGCGCCTTGCCGCGGCACGCATTCCGTACATCAGCGTGCTGACCGATCCGACGATGGGCGGAGTGTCGGCATCGTTCGCGTTCGTGGGCGACGTCGTGCTGGCGGAGCCCAGGGCCCTGATCGGGTTCGCCGGCCCGCGCGTGATCGAGAACACGGTGCGCGAAAAGCTTCCCGAGGGTTTCCAGCGTTCCGAGTTCCTGCTGCAAAAGGGCGCGGTGGATCGCATCGTCGACCGCCGCGAACTGCGCGGCGAGCTCGCGCACCTGCTGGCGCTGCTGCAAAGTCAGCCTGCCGATGCCGTTGTCGGCTGATCCCTCCGAGATGCAGCACTGGGGGCTCGAGCAGTGGCTGCAACACGCGCAGCTCCTGCACGAGCAGGCCATCGAGCTCGGGCTGCAGCGCGTGCAGCGCGTGCGCGAGGCGATGGGGCTCGAGCTGCATTGCGCGGTGTTCACGGTCGGCGGAACCAACGGCAAGGGGTCGACCTGCGCGTTCATCGAGCATGTGCTGCTGGCCGCCGGCTACCGCGTCGGCGTGTACAGCTCGCCCCACCTGGTGCACTTCGAGGAGCGCTGCCGCATCGGCGGCGCCGCGGTGGATGCGTCGCTGCTGCCCGAGCACATGCTGGCCGTGGAGCTTGCGCGCCGCAGCCTGCAGCCGCCGGTGCCGTTGACCTATTTCGAATTCACCACGCTGGCCATGCTGCGCCTGCTGGCCGCGTCGCGCCTGGACGCCGTCGTGCTGGAGGTCGGCATGGGCGGGCGACTCGACGCGGTCAACCTGATCGACGCCGACTGCGCGGTGGTCACCGGGGTGGCGCTGGATCACGTCGAGTTCCTCGGCGGCGACCGCGAGTCCATCGGCTTCGAGAAGGCCGGCATCTTCCGCGCCGGCCGGGTCGCGGTGGTGGCCGATCCCGATCCGCCGCGCAGCCTGATCGAACACGCCGGCAACATCGGCGCGCAGGTCTGGCTGGTCGGCCGCGAGTTCGGCTGGAGCAGCGCCGACCGTCAGCAATGGGACTATCTCGGCGTGACGCGTCGCCTGCACGGCCTGGCCTACCCGACCATGCGCGGCGTGCGCCAGCTTCGCAACGCCAGCGCCGCGCTTGCCGCCATCGAGGCCCTGCGCGAGCGCCTTCCGGTCAGCGCGCAGGCCGTGCGAACGGGCCTGGCCCTGGCCGAGCTGCCGGGGCGTTTCCAGGTGCTGCCGGGCCAGCCGACGGTGGTGCTGGACGTTGCCCACAACCCGGAGGCCGCTGCGGTGCTGGCCGAGAGCCTCGACGCCATGGGCTATTCGCCGCGCACCCACGCGGTGTTCGGGGCCATGGCCGACAAGGACCTGGCGGGCATGGTCGCGGCGATGGCGCCGCTGGTGCAGGCCTGGCATCTGTGCGATCTGCCGACGCCGCGCGCGGCGTCGGCGCAGGCGCTTCGCGCAGTGCTGCCGGCAGGGGCCGTGGCGAGCTGCCATGCGTCGCCGCAGGCCGCGCTGGCCGACGCGCTGTCGCAGGTCGAGCCGGCCGATAGAATTGTGGTTTTCGGCTCCTTCTTCACGGTCGGCGACATACTCGCGCATCGTGCGTCCGGCGCCCGGGACCCATCGTCCCCGGAAGCGCCCGTGCGCGCGGGTTGAGTGTCGATGCCGGCCGCCCCGGCGAGCCGGCAGCCGAGCCACTCCATTGTCGAAAGCCATGAAATTGCCTGGAAAGCGCGCCAAGGAGGGCTCCCGAGGCGCCGGTTCGGCGACGCAACAGGCGCAAAGCGAGGAAGTGTTGCGCGTGCGCGCGCGCCGACGCCTGATCGGTGCGGTCGCGCTGGTGCTCACCGGGGTCGTGGTGTTTCCGCTGATCTTCGAGACCCAGCCCAAGCCCGTGGCGTCGAACATCGCGCTGATCATCCCGCCGCAGGACCAGGCCAGCTCGGTCGTTCGCCCGGCGGCGGCGCCTTCGGCAGCGGGGGTCGGCGCGGCCGGCGCCGCGGCGCCCGGGCAGCAAGCCCGGGCACCGGCGCAGCCGCAGGTCCAGCCGCAGGCGCAGGTCCGCCCGCAGGCGACGCCGCAGCCGCGCGTCGAAGCGCAGGCCCAGGCCCAGGCGCAGATCCAGCCGCAGGCCCAGCCGCAGGCCCAGCCGCGCCCGCAGCCTGCACCCGCAGCGGTTCCTGCGCCGGCGAAGCCCGCGCCGTCGCGCGACGTGGCCGCGGCGCGTCGAGCGCTGGCCGCGCTCGAGGACAAGCACCCGGCGCAGGTTCCCGCGGCGCAGGCGGAGCAGGCGGCGCGCGCCCCGGAGACGCCGACGGCGTCGGCGAACCAGCGCTACGTGGTGCAGGCCGGTGCCTACGCCGACACGCAGACCGCGCAGGAGGTGCGCCGGCGCATCGCGGCCACCGGGCTTGCCGCCTACACGCAGGTGGTCGACACCCATGCCGGTAAGCGCGTACGCGTGCGCGTCGGGCCCTTTGCCTCGCGCAGCCAGGCCGAGCATGCGCTCAGGCGCATCCAGGCGCTGGGCATCGCCGCCGCCGTGCTCGACCTGTGAACATTCTCGATTGGCTGCTGCTCGCGGGACTGCTGTTGTCGGCCCTGGTGGGCCTGCTGCGCGGCGCGGCCTACGAGGTGATCGCGCTCGGGGGCTGGGTCGCGGCCTTCGTGCTGGCGCGCCTGTACGCGGCGTGGCTGGGCGAGCACCTGCTGGGCATGGTCGCGCAACCGGAGTTGCGCACTGCGCTGGCATGGGTCGCCTGCTTCCTGCTGGTGCTGCTGGCCGCCGGCGTGCTGGCCACGCTGGCCCGCCTGGTGCTTCGCTCGTCGGGGCTCGGCATGGTCGACCGCAGCCTGGGTGCCGTGTTCGGAGTCCTGCGGGGCGCGCTGGTCATCGTGCTGGTCGCGCTCGCGGCAGGCTATACCGAGTTGCCCTCCAGCAGTGTCTGGAGAAGTTCCCTGCTGGCGCCGCTGGCATCGGCCGCGGCTGCACGCGTCGCCCCGATGTTGCCGTTGCGCGCCATTCCCGCGGGCGTGCCGATGGCGCTTTCGCGCTGAGCGGGCCGTCGCGCAACCCGGACTTGTCCGGCCCTATCTTTCGCTTGTCCCTGGAGTACCCGAATCATGTGTGGAGTCGTCGGCGTGGTCTCGAAGCAGCCCGTGAATCAGATGATTTACGACGCGCTGCTGTTGTTGCAGCACCGCGGGCAGGATGCCGCCGGCATCGTCACCGGCCAGGGTGGCAAGCTGTACATGCAGAAGGCCCGCGGAATGGTGCGCGACGTGTTCCGCACCCGCAACATGCGCGCGCTGCCCGGTGACTACGGCCTCGGCCAGGTTCGCTACCCGACGGCCGGCAGCGCCGACAGCGAGGAGGAGGCGCAGCCCTTCTATGTCAACGCGCCTTTCGGCCTGGCGCTGGCGCACAACGGCAACCTGACCAACACCGACGCGCTGCGCAGCGAGCTCAGCGGGGCGGATCACCGCCACATCAACACCGGCTCCGACTCCGAGGTGCTGCTCAACGTGCTGGCACGCGAGCTCGATCTGGCCTCCGACGGCCTGCCGCTGAAGGCCGAGGACCTGTTCCGCGCGGTGCGCGGAGTGCACCGCCGCGTGCGCGGATCCTATGCCGTGGTGGTGCTGATCGCCGGGCACGGCCTGCTCGCGTTCCGCGACCCCTTCGGCATCCGGCCGCTGTGCATCGGCAGCAGCGAGTCGGACGGCATCATGGTCGCCAGCGAGTCGGTGGCGCTCGAGGGCAACGGCTTTCGCCTGCTGCGCGACATCGCGCCCGGGGAGGCGGTGTTCGTCGATCTGCAAGGCGCGATGCGCTTCGAGCAGTGCGCCGAGGCGCCGCGATTGAATCCCTGCATTTTCGAGTTCGTCTACCTGGCGCGGCCCGATTCCGTGCTGGACGGAATTTCCGTGTACCAGGCCCGGCTGAACATGGGCGAGACCCTGGCGCAGCGGGTGATCTCGGTGATGCCCCCCAGCGAGATCGACGTGGTCATTCCGGTGCCCGAATCCAGCCGCCCGGCGGCCATGCAGCTGGCATGGAAGCTCGGGCGCCCCTACCGCGAGGGCTTTGTCAAGAACCGCTACGTGGGGCGCACCTTCATCATGCCCGGGCAGGCCGTGCGCAAGCGCTCGGTGCGTCAGAAGCTCAACGCCATCGCGCAGGAATTCGACGGGCGCAACGTGCTGCTGGTCGACGACTCCATCGTGCGCGGCACGACCTCGCGCGAGATCGTGCAGATGGCCCGCGAGGCCGGCGCGCGCAAGGTGTACCTGGCGTCGGCGGCGCCGCCGGTGCGCTACCCCAACGTGTACGGAATCGACATGCCGACCGCGGCCGAGCTGGTCGCGCACGGGCGGGACATCGAGCAGGTGCGCGCCATCATCGGCGCCGACGCGCTGATCTACCAGGACCTGGAAGCCATGAAGCGCGCGGTGCGCCGCGTTCGCGAGGACATCGACACCTTCGAGGCCTCCTGCTTCGACGGCTGCTATGTCACCGGTGACGTCGACGCCGCGCTGCGCGGCGCGCGCGACGCCGCCGCCGGGCCGGGGGGCGGCATGCTGTCGCTGCAGGGCCAGACCCGCGAGGAGGCGCAGTCATGAGCGAGCGGCAGGCGCCGGTGGGCGCTTTCGACGAATCCTGGCACCCGGACACGGTCGCGGTGCGTACCGCCGTGCCGCGCACTCCCTACGGCGAGCACAGCGAGGCGCTGTTCCTGACCAGCAGCTTCGTGCAGCCCGATGCGCAAAGCGCCGCCGCGCGTTTCGCCGGTGACGAGGAAGGCTTCATCTACTCGCGCTTTTCCAACCCCACGGTGGCGTCGATGGAGCAGCGCCTGGCGGCGCTGGAAGGCACCGAGTGCGCGCTGGCCACGTCCAGCGGCATGGGCGCGATCACGCTGCTGATGCTCGGACTGCTGCGCAGCGGCGACCACGTGGTGTGCTCGCGCTCGGTGTTCGGCGCGACCGTCAAGCTCATCGGCGAGATCTTCGCCAGGTTCGGGGTCGAGACCAGCTTCGTGTCGCAGACCGACGTCGACGACTGGAAGGCGGCGATTCGCCCCGGTCGCACCCGTCTGTTGTTCGCCGAGACCCCGAGCAATCCGCTCACCGAGGTGTGCGACATCGCCGCGCTGGCCGGGCTGGCGCATGACTGCGATGCGCTGCTGGTGGTGGACAACTGCTTCTGCTCGCCGGCGCTGCAGCGCCCGGCCGAGTTCGGCGCCGACCTGGTCATGCATTCGGGAACCAAGTTCCTCGACGGCCAGGGGCGCACGCTGGCCGGCGCGCTGTGCGGCAGCCGCGAGATCATCGAGGCTCGCCTGCTGCCGGTGCAGCGCAGCGCCGGCATCAGCCTGTCGCCGTTCAACGCGTGGGTCGTGCTCAAGGGGCTCGAGACGCTGAGCCTGCGCATGAAGGCGCAAAGCGAGCGCGCCCTGGAGCTGGCGCGCTGGCTGCAGCAGCAGCCGGCGGTGGCGCGCGTGCACTATCCGGGGCTCGAGCAGCATGCGCAGCACGCGCTGGCCATGCGCCAGCAGTCGGGGCAGGGCGGAGCGGTGCTGTCCTTCGACCTCGCCGCCGACGACCCGGCGCAGGCGCGCGAGCGCGCGTTCGCGCTGATCGACGCCACGCGGCTTTGCTCGATCACCGCCAACTTCGGCGATACCCGCAGCACCATCACCCACCCCGCCAGCACCTCGCACGGGCGCCTGAGCGAGCAGCAGCGCGCGGCAGCCGGCATCGGCCAGGGCCTGATCCGCATCGGCGTGGGGCTGGAGCATCCCGCCGACCTGCGTGCCGATCTGTCGCGCGGCCTGGCCCCGCTGGCCTGAGCGAGACGGCCCGCGCCTTTCGCGCGCCGTCCGGCGCGCAGTCCCAGTTCGCCATCATGTCGACCCCCGTACGTACCCGCTTCGCTCCCAGCCCGACCGGTTTCATCCACCTGGGCAACATCCGCTCGGCCCTCTATCCATGGGCCTTCGCACGCCACCACGGCGGTCAGTTCATCCTGCGCATCGAGGACACCGACACCGAGCGCTCCACGCAGGCCGCGGTGGACGTGATCCTCGAGTCGATGCGCTGGATGGGTCTGGATTACGACGAGGGCCCCATCTACCAGATGCAGCGAATGGAGCGCTATCGCGAGGTGCTGCGCAAGCTGCTCGACGCCGGGCATGCCTACCCCTGCTACATGAGCGCCGCCGAACTCGATGCGCTGCGCGAGCGCCAGATGGCCGCGGGGCTCAAGCCGCGCTATGACGGCACCTGGCGCCCCGAGCCCGGCAAGACCCTGCCCGCGGTGCCGGCCGGCGTGCAGCCGGTGCTGCGCTTTCGCACTCCCGCCGACGGCCACGTCAGCTGGAACGACCAGGTCAAGGGGACGGTCAGCTTCGCCAACGCCGAGCTCGACGACCTGGTCATCGCGCGCCCGGACGGAACGCCCACCTACAACTTCTGCGTGGTGGTCGAC
>JAKCDM010000085.1 GCA_021841865.1 Pseudomonadota bacterium | reverse complement strand
GCAGCACATACTCGCAGCTGGCGCCCTGCTCGTGCCCGAGCTCGGCGTAGTGGGCGATGAGTTCGCGGATGCGCCGCGCCGTGGCGCGCGCGCTGTCGGCGTTCGGGCGCAGCCAGTTGTAGCCCATGGCGTGCACCGGGTAGGCGGTGTCGGCCAGCTGCAGCACGTCGTCGGGCTGCAGGGGGTGGGGCTGGCCCTGGCGCACGGCGCCCCAGGCCCGGGGGTCCACCCCCACCGGGCCGAGGTCGTCGTGGTCCGCCAGGCTCATGGTGCCGTCCCAGTTCCGGAAGGGCAGCCACAGGTTGTGCACGCGCCGCGTGGCCGGGTCGCCGCTGCCGTCGCTGTCGCAGGGCCTGCGGCGCAGGGTGTTGAGCCACTCCTCGAGCAGGCCCAGCAGCTTGCCGTAGCACAGCTGGTGCACCTCGCTCCAGCCGCGGTGGCGGGCCTTGCGCGCGCCGCTCAGGGGGCGCTGCGCCTGCGTCCACAGCAGCTCGAAGCGTGCCCGGTGCTCGCCGGCGGGCCAGCGCACCAGCACCGGCTCGACCTCGAGGTTGCGCAGCACGTTGTCGTGGCGGGAGTCGTCGAAGGCCGGGGCGTCGAAGTGCTCGGGGTCGTCGGTGCCGTCGTAGCGATCGAGCTCGGTGGCCTCGGGGTCGAAGTTGAGCTGGCGCTCGGCCGGCAGCTCATCGAGGAAGGTGAGCAGCGTGAACAGCACGTCGTCGGGCCGCCAGGCGCGGTTGTCGCTGCGCTCGAGCTCCTTGCGGCGCTGGCGGCTGATGCGCAGGTTCGAGCCCATGATGCCGGGCAGGAACACCACCGGCACGATGCGCCGCAGGCGGCAGCCGTCGGGCTGCGGGCCCACGGGGACGGGGTGGCCCGGCTCGATGGGCGCCGGCGGCTGCAGCGGCTGCAGCAGCTGGCGCAGGGTGCTGGGGCCGTCGAACCCATGCTCGGCCGCCTCGGCCGAGAAGGCGCCGTCGGTTTCGATCTCGATGCCCTGGTCGCTCAGGCGCAGCCGGCAGCCGGCGGCCTGCAGCACCAGCTCGTCGTCGCCGATGATGCGCAGCTCGTCCTGCTCGCTTTCCACGCGCACGCTGCGCCCGTGCAGCTCGAGCGCGCCGCGGCGCGCCTGCAGGCTGAGCTCGCCGGCTTGCGCCGCCACGAACAGCCCGGCCTTGCGCGCCAGCACGCGCAGCCCGCGCCGCGCGCGCAGCAGCAGCCCGCCTCCGGCGTGCAGGTCCAGGTCGGCGCCGGCGCTCAGGCTCAGCGCGGCCCTGGCGGCCAGCTCCACGCGCCCGGCGCTGGTGGCCAGCAGCGGGCCGCTGGAGGCCGCCAGCAGCTGGCCGTCGAGCGCGCGCGGCGCAGCTCCCGGCGGCTCGCCCGCCTGGGCCTCGGGGGCGCCCTGCATGCGCCGCAGCTGCTCGCGCACATGGCGCTCGAACTCCTCGTCGTCGGCGTCGAAGATGGGGTCGTCCCAGTCGATGCCGTAGCGCTGCTGCAGCGCATGCACCCAGTCCTGCTGCGCCTGGCGCAGCAGCCGCAAGGGCTCGTGCAGCTCCAGCATCGCGCCGTGCGCGCGCAGCCGCGCATGCGTGCTCAGCAGCAGCCCGCCGGCGGCGCGCACCACGCCCTGGCCCTGGGTGCTCAGCTCCAGGCCCTCGCCGCGGCAGCGCCCGATGCGCGCATGGCCCCGGCCCCGCCTCCCCCGCAGCTCGTTGAGCACGCCCAGGCTCAGCTGGCTGTGCGCCTGCTCGCTGCCCAGATGCGCCTGCAGCTGCCCCGGCGTGTCGTCGAACACCATCTGGTTGCTCGCGCCCACGCCCACGTTGCCTCCCCACGGGCCGATCTCGCGCGTGCGCACGCCGCTGAGCGCGGCGTTGGCCGGCAGCTCCCACGGCGGCGGGTTGGCCGCGCTGTACAGCGCGCCCAGGCACACCGGGGCGTCGCAGTCGGCGTCGACAAAGCTGATGAGCACCTCCTGGCCGGCGCGCGGCAGCCACACCTGGCCGCGCCGCGGCCCGGCCATCGGCGTGGCCACGCGCACCCAGCAGCTGGCGCGCTCGTCGTGCGGGCCGTGGCGGTCCCAGGGGAAGAGCACGCGGATGCGCCCGAGCGCATCCACGCACGGCTGCGTGGGCCGGCGCCCCGGGATCGGCGTGGCGGCCATCACGGTGGCCGTCTGCACCCCGCCGATGCACGGCTTGGGCTGGCGCGGGATCGGGCGCACGCGCTGGCGCTGCGGCTGCAGCTCGAACTCGGCGCACACCAGCCAGCGCGCGGGCTGGCTGGCCTCGGCCCAGTCCCATGGATGCGGGCTCCAGTCCTCGGGCATGCCCAGGCGCAGCCGCGTGTGCAGCACGATGAACGCGTCGTTGCACTGCGGCAGCCAGTGCCCATGCGTGTGCAGGCGCTGCCCGGCCTGCACCCCGCGCAGCGCCCCGCGCCCCCAGGCGCGTGCGAACAGCTGGCGCTGCGCCTGCAGGCGCACCTCGGCCAGCTGCTCGGCCACCTGCTCGGCCACCTGCTCGGCCTGCCGCGCCGCGTCGGGCGCCCCGGGCATGCCGCTGGCCTGCCCGGCATCGGGCTGCGCCACGTCGATGCCCGCGTCGCCTCGCCAGTGCCAGCCGCCGAGCTCGCCATGCGCGCACGGCAGCGGGTCCGACGCCTGCCCGCGCAGCTGCTGCTCCGGGCGCTGGTAGTCGTGGTCGCCGCCCGCCCAGCGCCCGGGCACCAGGCGCTCGCGCCAGCGCAGCGTCTCGATGCACTCGGGGTTGGCCACGTGGGGCCCCGTCGCGTACCCGGGCCCCTCGGGCCCTTCGCCTTCGCACTCCAGGCACTGCAGCCGCGCGTACAGCGGCGAGCGCGGCGCAGCGAAGGCCCCGTGGTGATCCCCCAGCACCAGCTCGCACTGCCCCACGTCGTGCTCGAAGTGGTAGTGAATCCCCCACTCCTGAACCAGCCGGTGGAAAAAATCCAGGTCCGTCTCGTGGAACTGCACCTGGTAGTCGCGCTTGGGATAGCGCTCGCGCAGCTCCCAGCGCACCGGCCAGGCATAGTCCTGCAGCACGCGCTGCAGGATGCCCCGCACGTCCAGGTCCTGGTAGATGCGGCAGTCGCTGCGCAGCGTGGCCAGGAACAGCCACGGGTGCAGCCACAGCTCGAACTCGTCGTCGCGCTCGTCCCAGCCGATGTGCTCCACCCGCGTGACCACCCCGCACAGCGGGCGCCAGCCGAGCTGCCAGCCCCAGGTGCGGCAGCCCCGCGCATGCTCCAGCCCGCCTCCGGGCAGCTCGATGTGCACCGTCAGCTCCCGCCCGGTCATGAGCGCGCCGTCCCACAGCCCCTCGGGGTCGAACTCGCGCGAGCGCTTCAGGCGCAGCCGGTACTCGAACAGATCGTCCAGCCCCTCGTGCCCCTGCAGCGACATCACGCGCCAGCTCAGCGCGCGCTCCGTCTCGCTCAGCCCCTCCGGGCTGACCTCGCGCAGCGCCGCCCCGCTCACCCGCATCGCAAAGCACTGCGCCTGATCGCTGCGCGCCCATGCCGGCCCCTGCTCGTACCCCACTTCGCACTCCACGCACCGGCTCGCCTCGGCGCCACCACGGCGCCGCCAGGCAGTCGACGGCCTTCCCCTTCAGAGTGCCGCGGCGACCAGGAGTTCCGCTGCCCCCGCTACGCGCAGGGGCTTGACCAGGGCCACGGTCCGGGTCAGCGGGCCGCGGGGGCCGGCGATTCAGTCGAAGCTGAAGGTGTAGAACACATCCACCGCGTTGTCGGTGCCGGACTGCAGGCGCAGCGACAGGCGCTTGGAGAACGCGTAGCGCACGTTGAACAGGCTGCCGGCATCGGCCAGCCCGCGCTCCACGCTGACCGACAGGCGCGAGCTCAGCTTCTTGCCCACGGTCACGACGCTGTTTTGCAAACCGCCGCCCGCGCCGCCGCTGACCTTGAGTTCGTCCAGTCCCAGCGCGTCGGCGAGGCGCCCGGTGGCCGACCCGGCCTGGCCCCGTGACAGCAGCGCCGCGCCGGCGAGCTGCAGCAGGGAACTCTGGTCGGCCCCCACGGTGGACGGATCCTGGCCCAGCACCAGCCAGGACAGGATGGCGCTGTCGGGCATCGCCGGCGTGGAACTCAGGGTCACCACCGGGGCCAGCAGCGTGCCGCTGATGCGTACCCCGACCTGCACCGGCAGGCCCTCGCGCTGGGCGCTGAGGTTCAGCCCCGGGTTGTTCACCGGGCCGGAGAAGTTCACGCTGCCGCCCGACACGAGTTGCAGGGACTGGCCGTAGGCGCCGTAGGTGCCGCTGCGCACGACCACGCTGCCCTCGGCGCGCAGCGCCTGCCCCGGATCGGCACGCAGCAGCAGCTTGCCGCCCAGGCGCGCATCCACGCCGTGGCCGCTGACATGAAAGTCGTCGCCGAGGTCCAGGCGCACCACCGCATGCACCGGTGCACTCGCGGTCTGCCGGGCCGGCGCCGCGCGCCCCTGCACCACCACGTCGTCGGCCAACTGCGGCCCATTGCCCCCGGCCAGTTCGATGGCCGCATGGTCCACATGCAGGTCGGCATCGATGCCCAGTTGTCGCGCCGACGAGCGCAGCGTGGCCTGGCCGCTCAGGCGCACCTGCTCTCCGGGGCGGTCCAGAGCCTGCAGCTTGTCCAGTTGCACGCGCACGCTGCCGACGGGTCGCGCGCCGGCCAGCGCGAAACCGCCGCTGGCGCTCAACCTGCCGCCGCCACGATCGAGCATGCGCAGCGAACGCAGTTCCACGTGATCGCCGACAAAGCTCGCCGCGACGCTGCCGTCGCGCAGGTCCAGGCCCAGTTCCGGCAGCACCACGGCCAGCTTGCTGCCGTCGAGGCTGCCGCTCAGGCGCGGCGCCGCCGCCACGCCGCCGACCTGCAGATCCCCCTGCAGGCTGCCGGCAACGCGGGCCGCCTGGGGCAGCAGCGCCGACATCCAGGAAATGTCCGGCAGGCTCAGTCTGGCGCTGCCCTGCAACGCGGCGTCGCCAGCCACTCCCCAGCCCTTGGCGCCATGGGTCAGGGGCACCGATGCATTGGCGTGCAGTCGACCCAGGTGCGTGCCGTCGGCGTCGACAAGCCCATGCAGGCGCCCGTCAACGGCGTCGACCTGCAGGAGCAGTCGCGACAGACCGAGCGTGACGCCGGGGCTGCCCGGCAGGCCCACGTCTCCGCTGCTGCGCGTGACCTGCAGGCGCGCTTGGGGTCGGGGCCCGCTGCGAACCTGCCAGTCGGCACTCAGGCGCAGCGTGGATTGCAGCTCATGTGCATCGACGCCGGCCAGGCGCGCCCAGTAGGCGGGGTCGATGTCCCGCGCGCTGCCGTCGCTGGACCAGATGCCGCCTTCGCGGCGCAGACTGCGCAGATCGAGCCTCGCGCCAGCGCTGCGCAGGCGCGCGTCACGCAGCAGCAGGTCACCGTCGACGCCCACGCGCAGCTCGGCCGGCTGCGTCAGGTGCACGGCGTAGGGTCCGGCGTTGTCCAGGGTGTCGAGGCTGCCGCTCCAGCCGCGGCCGGAAGTCCACGCGCCATGCGCGCGCAGGGTCAAGCGCAGATGCCGGGCATCGCTGAGCGACAGTTGCAGCTGGTTCGCCGCCAGCGTGCCGTCGACACGCGCGCCGGCTTGGCGCAGCAACACGCCGCCGGCCTGCAGATCCTGCGCGCGCAGGCGCAGCATCACGCGCCCGCGCAGGCCGCGCTGCAGGCTGGCGTCGGCATCCAGTCGGGCCACGCGCACGCCCGCCGGTCCGCGCAGGGCGTGCGCGTGCAGGCTCAGCTCGCCGGAGGGCTGGGACACTCCACCGCGCAGGGTCGCCGCGGCTCGCAGGCTGCCACCCCAGCCTTCGCCGAGCTGCGCCAGCGCGGGAGCCTTCAGATCGAGTCGAAGCTGCTGGTCGGGCTCTCCGAAGGAGCCCGACGCGCGCAGGGTGTTGTCCCCCAGGCGCAGGTCGGCCTGCAGTTCACGCACGCTTCCCGGCGCGACGCTGCCTCTGGCCTGGCCGGCGAAGCTGCGCCCATGCCACTGGCTGGGCTGCACGCGAAGATCGAAACGGGCCTGGCGCGCGGCCAGCGCGCCCTGCGCCTGCAGCTGCAGGTTCAAGCGGGCCTGCGGCCACTTGCCGAAGCGTTGCGGCTGGAAGTCGCGCAGCACCGCGTCCACGCGAAAGGCCTGCTGCTTCGCGGAATCCAGGCTGCCGCTCAGGCGCAGGCTGGCGCCGTGCGCCTGCAAGCTGGCCTGACGCAAGTCCACGCGCGAGCCCTGGCGACGCAATCGCAGCTCGGCATTCCAGCCGGGCTGCGCGAGCTCGGCCTGCAACTCCTGCTCCGCGTCATCGGCTCGCAGGGTCAGCGAGCCGTCCAGGCGGGTGCTCGCCAGGCGGGCAAGCAGTGCGTGCAGGTCCAGGCCGTGCACGCCAAGCCGTGCCTGCGCGAGCCCGTGCAGCGGCCACTGCACGCGCCCGTCGAGCGTGGCGCCGCCGTTCAGGTCCACGCGCAGCGGGTCGGCCAGCAGAACGCCATCGCGCAACTGCAGCGCCGATCGCAGTTCGCGCAGCGGCAGGCGCTGCGCGTCGACGGGCCCGGGCTGGGCATTGCGCAGCAGGACCTGCCCGCGCAGCGCGCCGTCCGGGGCCTGCCGCAGTTCGGCCTGCAGGCTCAGGCGCGCGTGCGGCCAGCCCGCGCGCACATGCCGCGGGTCGAGGTCTTCGACATCGATGCGCGCCGGCCCCAGCCAGACGGGGGCGAAGGGGCGCAGCTCGGCGTGCACGCGCGCGCGCGCCTGCAAGGCCTGGGCACGCGCCTGCAGCAACACATGTTCCAGGCTGCCGCCCAGGCTGCCCTGGAGCTTCAGGGTCTGCGCCGAAAGCTGCAGTTCGCCCCCGGCTTCGCCGTGCAATGCGTAGGGCTTGCTCGAGGCGATGCGCGCCGTGGTCTGCAGCGTCCCCCACGATCCGCTGCCACGCAGGGTGAGCCGCCATGCATGGGCGTCGCCGCGCAACTGGCCCTGCAGCGATCCCAGGTCCCGCCAGGCCCCCGAGCCGCCCGCCCCCATGCGCAGCCGGCCCACGCGGAACTGGTCGATGTCGACCGGCAACGGCGGGCGCAACGTGGCGGGAAGCCTCGGTGCGGCGCCGGCATCGGACGCCGGCGCCGCGCTGCCGGCGCGCCAGTCGAGATCCTGCGCCTCCAGGCGCTCGACGTGCAGCCGAGGCTGCAGGCTCAGCAGCTCGCCGATTCGCCAGCGCACGCGCAACTGCCGCGCGCTCAGCCGCGCCGATCCGTCGCTCCAGTCGAGGCGGCGCACGCGCAGGTCGCGCCACAGGCTGCCGCGCACGCCCTGCACCTGCAAGCCGCTGCGCGCCTCCACCCACGGCCGGTGCAGGAGCCACGACAGGCCCTGCGCGCTGCCCAGCCAGGCCAGCGCGGTGGCCAGCGCACCGAGCACCAGCAATACCACGCCCAGCAGCGCCAGCAGGCGCCTGGGGCGCCGCACGCGCGGGCCCGGTCCGGGCGCGGCGGGCCCGGTCTCGGCGGCGCTAGGCGAGGTCGTCATGGCATGCGCGCTCGCGACGGATTCAGAAACTCACTCCGGCGTTGAATTCCAGGCGGGTCGCGCCGGTGGCGCGGCCGTGCGCGAGGTCCACGCTGACCAGCCCGACCGGACTGCGCCAGCGCACGCCCACGCCGTAGCCGATCACCGGGTTCAGCGACGCGAAACTGTTGGCCGCATTGCCGGCATCGACGAACAGCGCGGCGCCCCAGTTCGGCAGCAGCCAGTGCACGCCCTCCACGCTGGCCGTCAGCAGCGCACGCCCGCCCAGCACCGCGCCGTCCTCGCTGACACCCAGGCTCTGGTAGGCGTAGCCGCGCACCGAGCCCACCCCGCCGGCACGAAACAGCACCTGCTGCGGAATGCCCGTGGCCGATGGACTGATCACGCCGCCGAGCTCGCCGCGCAGGATCAGCTGGTCGCGCTTGCCCAGCGGCACGTACTGCAGCGCGTGCAGGTACAGGCGCACGAAGTTCTGATCCGACAACAGGGCCTGCGAGCCACCGCTGATCTGCGCGTTCAGCAGGTTGCCGCGGCGTGGGTCCAGCGTGCTGTCCAGGCGCCTTCGGGTCCACGAGTAGCCCGGCATCAGGGCCATGCTCGAACTGACGGGGCCGCCGGTGATCTGTTGCTGTTCGTTGATGAAATCGAGGAATTGCGTCGTCTCGATCGGACCATCGATGCGTTGGCGCTGGGCTCCCAGCGACTCGCTGCGCGTGGTGAGGCCCTGGATGTCGGAGTGCTGCACCTTCGCACGCAGGCTGTAGTCGGCACCGTTGGCACGCTGCGGAAAGTGCAGCCGCGCCCCCAGCGACTGCTGCAGGCTCTCGAACCTGATCCGGGAATCCAGGCGCCAGGCGTGCCCGAGCAGATTGAGGTTGCCGTAATCGAGCTGGGTCCGCGCGCCGGTGTTGCTGCTGAACCCCAGGCCGAGTCCCAGGGTCTGGGCGGGATTTTCGACCAGGTCCGCGCTCACCGGGAGTTCATCGCCGTGGGCGGCGCTGACCGGTGCCGCCACGGTGGCGATGCGGAAGTAACCGCTGTCCTGCAGGCTGGCCTGGAACTGCAGCAACTGCTGCTGCGAATAGGGGTCGCCGCGACTCCACGGCACCAGGTTGCGCACCACGGACTCCGGATAGCGCTGGAGGCCTTGCACCGTAAGCGCCCCGAAGCGGTAGTCCGGTCCGGTGTCGAAACGCACCGAAAGGCGCGCGGCGCGACGTGCCGGGTCGACCAGGGCACGGCTGTAGGCCACGCGCGCCGCCGCGAAGCGGTGGGTGTCCAGGCGCAGCAGCGCATCGCCCTTGGCCGCCTGCCAGGACGCGCTGACGAACACGCTGCCTTCACGCAGGCCCCAATGCCTGCGCAACTGCGCGGCCAGCGCGGGCAGGTCGCGACCGTCGGGGCCGCGCACGCTCAGTTGCACCGATTCCACGCGCGTGGGCTCGCCCGGTTCGACGCGAACCAGCACCTGCTCCGGCTTGCGCGCGGACTCCAGCCGCACGTCGATGCGCGGGGAAAAATAGCCCAGCGCCTCCGACACCTGGCGCGCCTGTTGCGGCAGCTTGCTCACCAGCGAGCGCAATTGTTCCTGGCGCAGATCGGGAAAGTCCTTCCAGCGCTCGATGTCGAGCCCCCTGCGCAGCGCCGCCGCCAGCTCCTTCGGCGCATCGATGCGAACTTCGTAGCGTGGCGCGGCCGCGGCCGTCGAAGCAGCCGGGATGGGCGCCGAGGCGGCTGCCGGCGCGGGCACGCCGTCGCCGGCGCGCGCCGGCGACGTGGCCCAGCACAGGCCCCAGAGCATCAGCCCGGCGCCTAGCACTCGCCGCCACGGCGCACGCAACACGCGCACCGCGGGCGTTAGCTGTGGCGCCTCGCGCAAGGAAAGACTCGGTGCGAGCGGGAATGTGTGGTCGGTCTGCATGGGTCGCACCACCCGTTCGCCGGCCGATGGGCCTGCCACCGGGCCGACCCCGCACATTATTACGGGCTCGCGCCGACCCTGTGTCGCGCGGTGCCGATCGAAGCCGCCAGCAGCACGCCCAGCATCACGACGAAAAAACGTCCTTCGTTGACGTCCATCAGCAGGGAGTTGAACAGGCTGCCCACACCGATGGTCACCAGCACCGCGCGGGTGGCGTCACGAGGCACCGGCATCAGGCGAGCTCCGTCGCGCCACGCGGCGACGCCCAGCCCCAGCAGGAGCACCAGCCCGATGAGGCCGACCTGCTCGGTCGTGTTCAGGTACTCGTTGTGGGCATTCGGCGTCAGCAGATCCTGCGGCGCGATTCGCGCGTACTCGACCGGCATGCTGCCGGTCCCGCTGCCTCGCAGCGGGTGCAGCGCGATGATGCGCAAGGTGTTTCGCCAGAACTGCAGCCTCAGGCCCCAGGAATTCTGGTCCAGGTTGCCGCGGTGCGTGGCCTCCACCTGTTCATACTGGCGCAGGTTCTGGATCCCCTGTTCCAGGCGCAGCTTGGCCGTCGGGAATACCGTGAAGGACACCGCTGCGAACGCCAGCGCCAGGATCCCCCCTGCCAACACACCCTTGCGCCCCAGGCGCTGCGCGGCGAGCAGGACGATCAGGGCAAACAGCACCACATACCCCGTGCGCGCGATGCAGATGTAGATCACGTCGAACGCCAGCAGGGCTGCCAGCAGGCCCCAGAGCCAGCGCCTCGGCCCTGGCTCGAAGGCCTGACGCGCGAACAGGTACGCTGCGAAAGCCTCGATGGTGCCGAAGTGGATGTGCCCTTGCACGACGCTGTCCCCCAGATGCGCCGGCACGACACCCAGGAAGCGCGCATAGGAGAGCGCCGACGCGATGACCGAGCCCACCATGAAGGACTGCAGCGCGCGCCGCTGCCACCGCGCATCGGTCAGCGCGCCGAGCATCGCCACGAGCGCGAGCAGCTTCGCGTACTTGCCCATGAAATTGCCCAGCTGCGCGTGCGATGCGCTGCTGTAGCTCATGCCGACGACGAACATGAGCAGCAGCGCCAGCGCCCACAGGGCGGTCGGGCTGGCTCGCCAGCGCTGCCATTGGCAGGCCCAGCCTCCCGCTGCCAGCCAGGCCAGCGCGAACAGGCCCAGCGCCACCGAGCCCAGCGCCGTCGGCAGGCTGAGGGTGAAGCACAGCAGCACCGCTGCGGGGCCGACAAGCCATTGGCGCGGCGGGGGCGCCGAGGAAAACAGGGAGTGCGAGAAAGCGGACATGAAGAGCGATCCGGGAGGCGGGCATCGACACGGCTGCCGCGCCGCGCAGCGCAACGAGACCACTGCGCCAGGGAAAAGGCTCCGACGATGGTAGCAGCCGGGTGAGGCAGCGCCGGTGGCACAATCCTGCAAGCCCAGCGCCCTACGCCCACATAAGCCCATGTACCTGCCTGGTCATTTCGCCGTGGACGACGCCTCCAGCGTGCTGGGCCTGCTGCGCGCGTACCCGCTGGCCAGCGTGATCACGCATGACGACGCCGGCCTCGACGCCAACCCGGTGGTGTTGCTGGCCGACGCCGACGCGTCGGGAACCCTGCGGCGCCTTCGAGGGCATGTGGCGCGCGCCAATTCCCTGTGGCGGCGTGCGGGCGAGCACGGCTGCGAGACCCTGGCGCTGTTCCACGGCGCGCAGGCCTATGTGAGTCCGTCGGCGCACCCTCGCAAGGCCATCGATGGCAAGGTGGTGCCGACGTGGAACTACAGCGTGGTGCAGGTCACCGGAAGGCTGCGCGCGATCGACGATGCGCGTTGGCTGCGTTCGCTGCTGAGCGAACTGACCACCTGGCAGGAAGCCTCACGCGACAACCCCTGGTCGGTGGATGAAGCGCCGCCCGACTACCTGCAGGCCATGCTGGGCGGCGTCGTCGGCATCGAAATCGAGGTCGAGCGCGTGAGCGCCAAGTTCAAGCTCAGCCAGAACCATCCGCCGCAGGCGCGCGAGGCGCTGGCCCGGGATCTGCAGGCTGGCAACGAAGCGGCACGCGAGGTCGCGCGGCGCATGCTCGAGGCGCCGGACGGCGCCCCCTGACGGGCGGCGCGAGGCCTCAGGCGAGCAACTGCCGGTGCTGACGCAACGCGTCGAGCACCACGGGGTCGATGCCCTTGCCGCTTTGCTCGTCGAGGTAGCTCAGCAACTCGCGGCGCATGCGCGGGTCCCACGAGCGCTTGACGTGCAGGGCGATTCCCTCGAGAGCTTCGCCTCGGTCGGGCATCGACGCGAAAAACTGGCCGATGCGGTTGACCATCGAGATCAGGTGTTCGATTTTCATGTCGGGATCAGGCTCGTGGATGTCGTCGACGGGAGTTCCAAACGAATACGCTGCGCGCCGCTGTAGACCACCAGGTCATCGCCGCGCGCCAGTCCTGCCAGGCCCATGCCGACGCTGCGCGCGGTCTGCACGGCCAGCGCGGTCGGCGCGGAAACCGCCACCAGCAGCGGCACCCCGGCCTGCGCGGCCTTGTGCACCATCTCGACGCTGGCACGGCTGGTCACCACCACGAAACCGCGCGATGCGTCGGCGCCGGCGCGGGCCATCGCGCCGATCAACTTGTCCAGCGCGTTGTGCCGCCCCACGTCCTCGCGAAGCAGCAGCAGGCGCCCGTCGTCGTCGCACCAGCCGGCCGCATGCACCGCGCCGGTGGCGGCATTGAGCCGCTGCTGCGTGCGCAGCGCACGCAGCGCACGGGCCACCGCATCCGAGCCCACGCTGGCGCGCGCGTTCGCGGGCAGCTCGCGCAGCGGGCGCAGCACCTGCTCCAGGCTGTCCGTGCCGCACAGCCCGCAGCCCGTGCGCCCGGCCAGCGTGCGCCTGCGCTGGCGCAGCACTTCCAGGCAGCGCGTGGCGACCTCCAGGTGCAGCGTGATGCCCAGCGAGCCGTGCTCGACCTCGCAGTCGTAGAGCTGGCCGGCCTGCTCGATGATGCCCTCGCTCAGGCTGAAACCGGTGGCGAAGTCCTCGAGATCGAGCGGCGTGGCCAGCATCACGGCGTGGGACACGCCGTTGTACTGCAGCGCCACAGGTACCTCCTCGGTCAGCCAGTCGTCGACCTGCTGGGCCTGGCCGGCACGCCAGCGCAGCACGTCCAGGCTGCGCGCCCCGGCGCAGGCCGGGCTCATCGCCAGGCCTCCGCGGCAGCATCGGGCTGCGTCATGTGGCGGCGACCTCCTGCGACTTGCGGACCTCGGCGGCGCGCGACTCCCCCACCGCCTGGGCCGCCCGTCGCTGCGCGAGCAGCTGCTCCTGGGTGCGGCTGAAGCGGGTGTATTCGCGCTGCCAGCTCGAGGGCTGCGACACCGGCATCACCTGCACCGCGGTGACCTTGTACTCGGGGCAGTTGGTGGCCCAGTCGGAGCTGTCGGTGGTGATGACGTTGGCGCCCGACTCGGGGAAGTGGAAGGTCGTGTACACGACCCCTGGCTGCATGCGCTCGCTGATCTGCGCGCGCAGCACGGTCTCGCCCGAACGGCTGCTCACTCCCACCCAGTCGCCGTCGCGGATGCCGCGATCCTCGGCATCGTGGGGATGGATCTCGAGCACGTCCTCGTCATGCCAGCGGCTGTTCTCGGTGCGCCTGGTCTGCGCGCCCACGTTGTACTGCGACAGGATGCGCCCGGTGGTCAGCAGCAGCGGATACTTGGGAGTGACCTTCTCGTCGCTGGGCACGTACTCGGTGACGATGA
>JAKCDM010000212.1 GCA_021841865.1 Pseudomonadota bacterium | reverse complement strand
CCGGCTCGTCATGGCCCGGTGCAAACGAGGGCGCTGGAGCCTCGCGGACCGGGCGGCGCTTTGCGAATTGCCGTGGGGTCTCGGTCAGTTGGACTCTGCCGTGTCGTCCGCGCCTGCGCCATCCGTTCCCAGGTGGCTGATTGCCTTCGGCAGGTGGGCGGCGAGCTGTTGGCACAGGCTGTCCACTGATAATCCGTGGTCGGCTGCCAGCTTCTCCAGCGTGTCCGGGTCGATGGCCTGCTTGATCTGATCGGCCGACACGGGCAGGTTTGTCCCCGAGCCGACCCAGCTCTCAACCGCTTCGGCCAAGCCGCTCTGCTGCAACTGCTGCACCAGGCCGCTCACCCCGCCGTGCTCGGAGATGACATTCTCGACCATGCCGCCGGCCTCGCCGCCGAGCACGTCGCTCAAGAGTCCGCCAAAAAGTCCCATGACGCTGAATTGCTCCTGATCGGTGAGCAGCGGCGGACCGGCGCGCGCGCCGGTCCGCCGCTGCGCGGATCACTTCTTCTTCAGGCACTTGCTCATGAAGGCGCTGTGCGCCTTGCCCTTCATGCCCTTCGACTGGTGCGCGCACTCGGCCATCTTGCGCTGCTGTGCAGTCATCTTGTGGGTCTTGCTCTTCGCCTTCGCGGCGTGGTGCACCGTGGCGTGGTGCTGCGTCTTGGCGTGATGGTGGGTCTTGGCCATCGCCATCGGCGCGAGCAGCAGCGAGCCAGTGGCGGCTGCCGCGGCCAGGAGTCGAACGAACTTGTGCATGTTTGAAAATCCCCGCTGAGTTGAGTACGCACAGAACCAATCACGAGGCTGATTTGCCGCGGTTGCCGGGCTTGCCGCAGATGCCGAAGTTCGCATCCGCTCAAGAGCGCAACGCAGCTCGGGCGCCCGCTGATATCCGTTGTGTCGATGTCAGCACCGCGACGCGCGGACTGTGGCCACGGCTCATGTCCGGCGTCACCGCCCGTACGCAGCACCGCACAAGCGCAGAGTATTGATTTTGGGTTCGCAACGGAGCCTGATTACAAACATTTAATTTTTCTCGCGGCCGGCGTCGTCACCCGCTCGCGTCCCCGGGGAGGGATCAGGCGGCGCCGAACCGTTCGCGCAGCGTGGCCTTGCTGACCTTGCCGGTTGCAGTCAGCGGCAGCGCCTCGACAAATATCACGCTGTCGGGTATCGCCCAGCGGGCGACCTTGCCAGCGAAGAAGGCCTGAATGTCCGCCTCGCAGACTGTTGCTCCGGGCTTCGGAACCACGACGAGCAGCGGCCGTTCGCCCCATTTGGGATGCGCTCGGGCGATGCACGCGGCCTGATGAACGGCCGGATGCGCACAGGCAAGGTTCTCGAGTTCGATGGAGGCGATCCATTCACCGCCGGACTTGATGAGGTCCTTGGCCCGGTCCCGCAGCTGTACGTAGCCATCGGCGTCGATGGTCGCGATGTCGCCGGTCGGAAACCAGCCATCCCTGAGCACGCTGTCTGGGGCGTGGAAGTATCTGCTCGCGACCCAGTGGCCGCGCACCCAGAGCTGCCCCATGCTGCGCCCATCCCAGGGCAGCTCCTCGCCCGTGTCCGCAACGATCTTGATGTCGACACCGAAGATCGCCCGACCCTGCTTGGCGTGGATCGCCTGCTGTGACTTGGCATCGGCGCCGGTGTGCTTGCTCAACAGGGCGCTGGTCGTGACCAGCGGCGAGGTTTCGGTCATGCCCCATCCCTGGCCGACCTCCACCCCGTGCTCGGCGAGAGCCGCGATCATGCTCGGCGGCGGCGCCGAGCCGCCGATGAGTGCACGTCGCAATGTGCTCAGCCGCAGGCCGCCGGCGGCCAGATAGTCCAGCAGTCCGCTCCAGATCGTGGGGACTCCGGCGGCATAGGTGACCCGTTCGGTCTCGAGGAGCCGGTACAGCGCTTCGGGCGAGAGCTGCGGGCCCGGCAGGACGAGTTTCGCGCCGACCAGGGGAGCGGTGTACGGCAATCCCCAGGCATTGGCATGAAACATGGGCACGACGGGCAGCACGATGCTGCGCGCGTCCATGCAATGGGCGTCGGGTAGGCAGGACGCCAATGCGTGCAACACGGTCGAGCGATGCGTGTAGAGCACGCCCTTGGGGTGGCCCGTCGTTCCCGAGGTGTAGCACAGGCCCGAGGCGCTGTTCTCATCGAGTGTGGGCCAGGGGTATTCCTCGTCCCCCAGCGCGAGCACGGATTCGAAGTCGTTAAATTCGAAGTCGGCGGTTGGTCGATCAGTCGTGTCGCAGAGGCAGATCCAGTGACGCACGCGAGGGCAGTGCGGGCGCAACGTCTGCACCAGCGGTACGAAGCCGGCGTCGAAGCAGACGCTGCAGTCATCGGCGTCGTTGATGATGTAGACGATCTGCTCCAGGAACAGGCGCGGATTGATGGTGTGGCAGACGGCGCCGCTGCCCGAGATCGCGTAGTAGAGTTCCAGGTGCCGGTAGCCGTTCCAGGCCAGCGTGGCAACGCGCTCCCCGGGGCGTACGCCGATCTGTCTCAGTCCGTGGGCGAGTCGTCGTGATCGCCGCGCGCACTGCGCGTAGGTGTAGCGATGGATGAGCCCAGCGGCGTCGCAGGAGACCACTTCCTGCTGCCCATGATGGCGGGCTGCATGG